>JADJKB010000021.1:352175-704351 GCA_016706225.1 Myxococcales bacterium | reverse complement strand
TCTCCGCATAAGCCGGCGCTGCTTTTTCCCAGTCGATCGGGGCGTTGCCCAGGTGCGGGACCGGCGACAGCACGTAGAAGGCGCCGCAACCGGGAGGCGCGAGTGACGGATCGGTCACCGTGGGTGCGTGCAGGTACAAGCTGAAGTCGTCCGGTAGACGGTTCCCCGAGAAGATCTCGTCCAGCAGACCCTCGTACCTCGGCCCGAACACCACGGTGTGGTGGGCGGCGTCGTAGGTCCGATCCGTCCCGAAATAGAGCACGAACAGGCTCATGGACCAGTCGGCTCGCTCCAGCTTCTGGCGAGTCTTGTCCGCTCCCGAGTTGCCCGCGTAGAGCTTCGCGTAGGTGTGATGGAGGTCGGCATTCGACACGACGAGATCGAACGGCTCCTCGCCACGCTCCGTGGTCACGACATGGACGATCCGTCCTTCCAGCTCACGCACCTCGATGTGTTGGACGGGGGACGACAGTCGGATCTCGCCGCCCAGCTCCTGGTACAAACGGACCAGCGCTTGCACCAGGGCGCCGGTCCCGCCGCGTGGAAAGAACACGCCCCACTTGCGCTCCAGGTAGTGAATCAGGGTGTAGATCGAGCTGGTCTCGAAGGGGTTTCCACCCACCAGGAGTGAGTGAAACGAGAGTGCTTGGCGCACGTGCTCGTTCTCGACGAAGCGCGCGACGGCACTGTAGACGCTGCGATCGGCCCGCAGGCGCGCCAGATCCGGCGCCACCTTCACCATGTCGAAGAAACGCAAGAAGGGCGTGGCCGCCAGCTCCTCGTAGCCTTTCTCGAATACCCTGCGTGTGTAGTCGACGAAGCGTACGTACCCTTCGGCGTCGTCGGGGTTGCGCGCGCGGATCTGCTCGAGCATGGCAGCGGAGTCACCGACGTAATCGAACTCGTCACCATCGCTCCACGACAGCCGGTAGAACGGAGCGACAGGGAGCAGCTCGACGTAGTCCTCCATCTTGCGGCCGGCCACCTGGAACAGCTCTTCGATGCACTGCGGCGCGGTGATCACGGTCGGCCCGGCGTCGAACACGAAGCCGTCCTGCTCGTAGACGTAGGCGCGTCCCCCGGGTTTGTCCCGCGCTTCGAACAGCACGCTTTCGACTCCGGCGGCCTGCAGCCGGATGGCGGCTGCCAGACCACCGAAACCACTACCCACCACTGCCGCGCGCCGCGCTCGCGGGTGCGCACCTGAAATTCGCTCAACCATAACTTCTCCCGAGTAGTTCGATCTCTGCCTTCACATCCGCCAACGCGGGGGCATCCCCGACGACAGCCTTCAAATCCAGGAACGCGCGCTCCATGCGAGCCGCGACGTCACGCTTGCCCAGCGCCGCAACCAGCGAGCGCAGCTCGCTGGCGAGCACCTCCGGGTGGGTCTCTCGGCGGTGCACTCTGCGCGCGGCGAGCACCAGCTCCGCGTAACGCCGCGAGTCGAGCCGACCCGCGGCCCAGGCGAACGGCCAGGTGGGGCGGCCACCTAGCAAGTCCTCGTGTCCCTTGTGGCAGCGGGCCTCGCTGACGATGCCTCCCAGATCGTCCAGCATTTGCAGGGCGCCACCCAGCTCGCCTCCAAAACGGGCAAGGGCCGCGACCACTGGGCGCGGGCCCCCCGCCGCGACGGCCCCGAGCGACGAGGCGAGCTGCATCAGCGCACCGGTCTTCAGCTGCGTCGTGACGCTGACGACGCTCGGCACATCCCGCTGGGCCAGATCGAAGATCCGCGTCGAGAGATCGAGCGCCTGCCCCTGATGCGCACGGAGCAGCGTGCGATCGATCAACCGGCGCACGGACAGCTCTATCGGTGGCGCAAGATCCATGCGCTCTATCAGGGAATCCGACCAGAAGTAGAGCCAGGAGCCGGCGTTGAGCGCACGGCCCAGGCCCCACTTCTTGTGCAGCGCGAGCTCACCGCGGCGGTAGGTCGAGTCGTCCTCGATGTCGTCCACGATCAACGACCCTGCGTGCAGGACCTCGACGACCCAGCGCAGCTCACTCGGCGGAGAACCGCGCTGTCCGGCGAGCTCCCAGGCCAGATCCACGAGACGCGCGCGAAACTCCTTGCCCGGTCGCGAGAAGAAGTCCGCCAACGGTGCGTAGAGGGCCTCGTCCCAGACCTCCCAGGGCACGGTCTCGCCGTCGAGACCGAGCAGTCGGTCGAGCTCCGCTTCCGAGAACTGCTCTGCGAGCAACTCCAGCAGCGGCGGTTTTCTGTCGATGACCAGCGCAGTGTTCGTCATGTCGTGGCTCCCTGGGACAACGCGGTTCGTACTGAAAACCCACGGGGCGGACGGCCGCACAGGATGCGGGCGCGGTCCGCTGCCGTGGTGGTCATGGCGTAAAAGCGAGCGATGGTCGGCTCGGGCAGGCCGTAGAAGCGGGCGAGCACGTGCCAGCGGTCTTCAGGGTGAAACGCCGCAAAAAGCAGGCGATTGAGCCAGAGAAAAAAGCGCTGCTGGCGGCGGTGCTCTCGGCAGAGGGCCCGCCACGCCGGGCCGAACAGGTCACCGTCGAAGTGATCGGCAACGTGAAGCGCCACGCGTACGGCAGGCGGAAGGGAGTAGCCGGTCGTCGGGTGAAACCACCCGCCGCGATAGCCCAGCGCGAGCGGGAGCTCCGCCGACGGCTCCGCGATTGCCCGCGCAGGGATCGGAAGGACTCCGCGCTCCTCCCGCAGGACCTGGGACACACGAAGCTCATGAGCTGCGGCGTAGGCGAGTACCTCGCGGCGGAGCGCCTCCGAGTCCAGCGCGGATGTATCGGAGTAGTAGGTGTCCTCGACCAGCACCCGACGGGCTCCCAGTGGCAGCACGTAGAAGAATCGGAAGCCGTCGGTCTGCGGCACGCGGCAGTCCATCAGCGTCGGGCGCGTGAGGCCGTGATCCGCCTCCAGCTCGAGCTCGAGCCCGAGAAACTTCTGGTAGGCGACGCGAGCCTGCGGCTCGAACCGGTCGGGCCCCCGTGCGTCGATGACCAGGCCGGCTTCGAAGCGTCGACCGTCTTCGAGCTCGACGCTCCGTTCCCCGAGCTGGCGGACAGCGACCCCGGTGATGAGTGTGGCGTTGGGCGCGCTCTCGAGCACAGAACCGATGTGCTCGGCGAAGCGTTCGCTGGTCACCGCTGCGTACGCGGAGCCCACGCTGCGCGACCGGCTGGGGAACTCCACGTCGTATCCGCTCCAGCGATGTTCGATCAGCGGCGCCAGCAATTGAACACCGCTGGGTGACAGGTCGTCGGCGTGGAAACACCAGGTGTGATTGCCGCCGAGCCCCGGGCCCGCTTCGACCACCAGCAGGCGGGCGCCGGGGTTTCGCTCGAGGACTGCCAGTGCGACCAGGCCCCCTTGGAGGCCTCCGCCGACGATCAGGATGTCGAGGTTGCTTTGGTTCATGTCTTAATTGTGTCTAAGTAATGACAACAAAGGTTGCGCATGTCAAGGGAGGTGTCTAAGTTATGTCTACTATGGGTCTAGCCAAGGTTGTCCCCCTGCCTCTCCCGCTGGAAACGCTGCAGTCCGGGGCTGGCGCCCACCACGAGCTCGCGGTCGAGCACGTGGCGCGGCGCTTCGGCCGTCTCGTCGCAGTCAACGACCTCTCTCTGTCCGTGCGCCGGGGGGAGACCTTCGGGCTGCTCGGTCCGAATGGCGCTGGCAAGAGCACCCTGATGAAGATGATGGTCGGCGCGGACGCGCCGGACGCCGGTTCAATCAACCTCGGGGGAAGAGGCGTGACAGAGCTCGACACGAGGCGCCGCATCGGCATCGCCCCGCAAGAGATCGCTCTTCACGGCAGGCTCACTGCTGCGGAAAACTTGGCGTTCGCCGGTCGCCTCTACGGCATGACCCGGAAACGCCTGCGGGCACGTGTGGATTTCGCGCTCGAGGTGGCCGGGCTCGGCGCGCGACGCAACGACCGGGTCCAGGGATTTTCGGGCGGCATGCAGCGTCGCCTCAACCTGGCTTGCGCCATCGTGCACGAGCCGAGCCTGGTCTTGCTCGACGAGCCCACGGCCGGCGTCGATCCGCAGTCGCGCAACCACATCTTCGAGGCCCTCGAACGACTGAAAAGCGAAGGGGTCACCATCGTCTACTCGACTCACTACATGGAGGAGGCGGAGCGGCTCTGTGACCGCATCGCGATCATCGACCACGGGCGCTTGCTCGCACTCGGTTCGTTGCGCGAGCTGACGAGCGCTCACGGTGCTGGGTTTGCGATCAACGTGGAGTTCGAGGGAGCATTTCCAGCGAACCTGCCGCGCCCGACCACGCGCACGGGGTCGAGAGCCCAGTACAGGACCGCTGACCCCTGGCCGCTGGTCAACGAAATCGCGCGTACCGGCGCGTCGATTGCGTCGCTCAACATCGAACGCCCCAGCTTGGAGGGGGTGTTCTTGGCCTTGACCGGCAGAAGCCTGAGGGATTGACCGATGCGTGTTGCCATCTTCATCGCCCTGAAAGACCTGCGGCTCCTGCTCCGGGACCGCATGGCGCTATTTTGGGCCTTCGTGTTTCCGGTGGTGTTCGCCCTCTTCATCGGGAGTGTGCTTTCGTCGTCAGTCTCCGGCACGGCCACCCGCCTGCCGGTGGCCTTCGTCGATGACTCGCGCGGCGAGGCCTCGCGCAAGCTCCGACTGGAGCTCGAGGCTTCGGAAGGCATCCTTCTGCGCGCGGCGGCTGCAGCGGCAGAGGCCGAGCAGTCGGTTCGAAGCGGGGACGACCTGGCGTACGTCCGGGTACCCGCAGACTTCGCTGCGGGCGCCGAGGTCGAGCTGGGGGTCGATCCATCGAGGCCAGGCGAGACCGCGCTGGTCCGCGCCGCCCTGACTCAGGCGTTGATGCGGGCGCGCGCGCCCGCTGCTACGCCACTGTCGTCCGAGCCGGTGAGGTTGATCGCCGTGCTTCGCACCGCTCGGCCGCCCAACCCGTTTTCGCTCGTGTTCCCCTCGGCCATCGCCTGGGGCCTGATGGGATGTGCGGCGACCTTCGCCGTGGCGATGGTCGCGGAGCGCAGCGGGGGCACTCTGCTTCGGCTGCGCGCGGCCCCGTTGCCGAAGTCCTCCCTGGTGCTGGGCAAAGCGCTGGCGTGTGCGATCGCTTGCCTGTCGACCGTCAGCGTGTTGCTCGGGATTGCCTGGTTGGGGTTTGGCGTGAGGATCGGGAGCCTACCGCTGATGGCATTGGCTCTCGCCTCGATCACTCTGTGTTTCGTTGGACTGACGCAGGTCCTCTCGCTCTTGGGCAAGACCGAGCAGGCAGTGTCTGGTGCCGGTTGGGCGACGCTGCTCTTCATGGCAATGCTGGGCGGCGCGATGGTTCCGGTGTCGCTGATGCCGGCCTGGATGCAGCGGTTGTCGGACCTGTCGCCAATCCGCTGGGGGATTTTCGCTCTCGAAGGCGCGATCTGGCGGGGGCTGGGATTGCGCGAGCTCGTGGTGCCGTGCGCCGTCTTGGCGGGCGTGGGGCTGGTGGGTTTCGTGCTGGGTACGCGTCTCAGCGCCCGGAGGGAGGCATGACCGTCGCCCGAGCGCGCGGGCGTGCGCCGCGGATGGCCGTCGAGGGGTGGGCTTGACCGGTAGACTATCCGCGGAACGCCTGCGCGTCATCGGTGACGCCCCGGTGCGCGATGGCGAATACGTTCTCTACTGGATGGTTGCCGCACGGCGCACACGCGCGAGCTTCGCGCTCGATCACGCCATCGATCGCTCGCTCGAGCTCCGCAAACCGCTCGTGGTGTTCGAACCGCTACGCGCCGACTACCGGTGGGCGAGCGAGAGGTTGCACGCCTTCGTGATCGCGGGCATGCGCGACAACGCGGCAGCGTGTGCGAAGGCAGGCGTGCAATACTTCGCCTACGTCGAGCCGTACGCAGGTGCCGGCCGGGGCCTGCTGGATGCCCTGGCCCGTAACGCGAGCCTGGTAGTCACCGATGACCAGGCTGGTTTCTTTCAACCGCGCATGATCGAAGCTGCCGGCGCGCGCCTCGGTGTGCGACTGGAAGCCGTCGACGGGGTCGGGCTCCTGCCGGTGCGCGCAGCCGACCGGACGTATTTGCGAGCGGTCGACTTCCGCCGCTTCGTCCAGAAGAGCCTTCCCTGTGCGCTCGAGGCTTCACCCCACGCTGACGCTCTCGGGCGAGCGCGACCGTTGCCCCGCTTGCAGGAACTGCCGAGCGAGGTCCTCTCCCGCTGGCCCCGGGCGACGCAGGCACTTTTGTCCGGTGATGCCGCAGCACTGGCGGGCATCGCCGTCGGCGCCAAGCCGGGCCGAGCCCGGCTCGAGGGTGGGGCGCAGGCCGCAGCCCTGCGCCTGGAGCTCTTCATCCGCGAGGGGCTCCCCCGCTATGACGAGCGCAAACACCCAGATCGGGACGCGGCCAGCGGTCTCTCGCCCTACCTTCACTTCGGGCACATCGGCGCGCACGAAATCTGGACCGAGCTGGCCCGCTCCGAAGGTTGGACTCTCGACGCGCTCGCGCCGCGAGCCGCGGGGCAAAAGGAAGGGTTCTGGGGCATGAGCGGCCCGGCCGAGGCATTCGTCGACGAGCTCGTGACCTGGCGGGAGCTTGGACACCACACCTGCTCGCGAGATCCCGCGTTCGCGCAGTTCGGCTCACTACCGGGATGGGCCAGGGCGACGTTGGAGAAGCACGCGTCCGATCCGCGAAAGGTCAGCTACTCTCGCGAGCAACTGGAGCGGGCGGAGACGCACGATGCCGTGTGGAACGCCGCCCAGCGTGAGCTCTTGCGAGAGGGAGTGATGCACAACTACCTGCGCATGCTGTGGGGCAAGAAGATCCTGGAATGGTGCCCGAGTCCAGAGCGCGCGCTCGAGGTGATGATAGAGCTGAACAACACCTACGCTCTGGACGGGCGAGATCCGAACTCTTACAGCGGCATCTTCTGGTGTCTGGGTCGCTACGATCGACCTTGGGCACCGGAGAGACCGATCTTCGGGACGATTCGCTACATGAGCTCGGACGCCACCCTCAAGAAGCTTCGCATGAAGACCTACCTGGAACGCTTCAGTGCGAACGCCCAGGTCGACTTGCCCCTGGCTTGACGCGGCGGGACAGCTCGCGGCGGCTGTCCTCAACGCGGAGGTGGTTGTGCGTAGCCAGGCTCTTGTTGGGTCGGTGCGTACGCGGGGGGCTGCTGCCACTGCTGCGGCTGCTGCGGCTGTTGCCCCGGCGGGGCGTAGCCCGGGTCGCTCCACGCCGGGTCGGGCCGAGGGTACCGTCCGTGATCGAACCCCTCTTTTTCCCACATCATGATCGGGAACTTCAACAGCACTCCAACCTCGCCGTAGGTGAACCCGCCTGCGTCGGCGAACACCCGACCAACGCCGCCATAGAAGTGCACCGCGGCGAACGACAACAGGAAGCGCCCGCGGATACCGTGATGATTCGTGTCGCCGAAGCTTCGCTCGTACCCGAGATCGACCCCGAAGATCGCCATGCCCGCTTCGGCGCCGACCCCCAAGCGAGTCGTGTCGGAACCAAAATCACGCAGGACGTCGGTGTACGCTCCGGCCCAGCCAGTCGAGTGATCCAGGTACACGAAGCTCGCCTCCGGCCCCACGAGGAATCCGTTCGAGACTGGGTCCGGATTGAGGGAGTACCCGAAGTTCAGACCAAGAGGCAGCCACAGCGAGTCCCGGATCTTGGGGCCGCCGTCGGCGTGGGCGGCGCTCGTGCAAAAGCACACCGCCGCGACGGTCGAACATCCAGCGAGCCATCCGATGACCGAGCGCCGTCTCATCTGAACCTCAGTATCACACCGTCGGCAGGTTCCACGTCTCGAAGCTCCAGCGAGAGCCGGCGGCGACCCCGCGGCTCGATGCGCTCGCCTTCGAGGATGACCTCCGCAAGGCGCGCATGGGGGTCCTCGACCTCCACACGCAAACGCCCGATGGGCCCGCGCCAGTAAGCCCCACTCTTGAGCACGTACCCGAAGTCGGAGTTGCCGGTTTGCACGTACCGAACCAGGAGCCATCCGTCGTGACGCGCCAGGTCTTCGCCGCTGAGCCAGATGTCCCAGGACTCGACGAAATCGCCCATCGGCAGCCCTCCCGGAGCTCCCCGGGCCGTGGGGACCGGAACCCGCCCGGAACCGACCAGCTCCGCGCGGAACTCTCTTGCAGGCCCGCGTGGCGCGCCGATGGGAAACGTTGCGACGCGATCGCGGAGCTCACCGCTGGCAACGAAGTGAAACAGCGCAGCGACCCGCACGCTGCCGTCGTCCTCGACCGTCAACGTCAAGGTCTCGTCCACCAGCCCGAGGCCCCGGTCCTCGACGAACGGAGGGCGAGGCACAGGCGCGAGGCCATTGGTCACACAGGCCGCGGAGCTTGCCGAGAGAAGCGCCAAGCCAATTGCCAGCACCCCGCGCGGGCAACGGCTGAGGGTCGAGGCGTCCACGGAGGTGGTAAGCTGTACGCGTAAATGGAGCGGTGATCGAGCAATGCAGGCATCGCAGCAGCTGGACGCCTGGGTTTTGGCGATCTCGTGCGGCGGGCTTTGCGCCTGCGGCTCGGACGACACGGCAACCAAGGGCTGAGCCCCACGGACGACAGGGCCGATACCAACTTCGACGACCCCAAAGGCATCGAGTATTCGCACCCCATCGTGGTGCACCCGCTTGCCAAGGCCACCCAGGAGAGCGGCGTTGTGGGGATTGGCACCTACGCTTCCGACGCGCAGTTCGACAAGACCGTGCCCGCGCTGACCTTCGAGTCGGACTGCTACTTCAACCCGAGCGGCCCGCTGAGCTTCGCCCTGTTCGCGGCCAACGGCGGCAGCTACGGGTCCAAAGGCGCCGAGTACCCCCCTCATTCCCCCTGAACGTCCTGATCCCGATGCGGACCGGGGTGCCGGGGTCTCGGCGCCCAGCGCAATTCTTTCATTCCAATTTCTGCCCAACCTGTCGGACGATGGGGGTCGATGGAAGTAAGCCGGCTCTTGGGGGGCGCACTGCTCGCCACCGGCGTGCTCGGGGCGACGCCTGCGCTCGCTGCCCCACCGCCTGAAGCCGACACGTCGGCCGACGTGGTGGTGCGGAGTGAGACTCACTTCCGTTTGTACCAACGTTCCCTCTTGCCGGGACCGTACGGAGCCGTGATCACGGAAGAGACAGCGGCGCCCGTCGTCGAGTATGCCTCCCTCACCGCGCGGGATCTCGACGCGCCGTGGGAGAGGCACAGCTTGGACGTCGAGCTCGACGTGTGGGGCAGCGCGACGTTTGGTGAGGCGGGTGCTGCACGACGGGTGGACGGTGACGTTCAGCACGCCAGCGTGCGCTACCGATCCGGGCCGGCGTGGCTGCGCATCGGTCGACAGCACGTTGCAGGCGGCGCCGCGCGGTTTGCGCGCTTCGACGGTGTCGCAGCGGGCGGTACCTTGCCGTTTGGTGTCGGTCTCGACGCTTACGCGGGCCTCACCGTGCTGCCGCGCTGGGCTGCGCGCCCCGGCTACCATCAGCTTGGCTCGGCGGTCGACTCGCTGTGGCGCGATCCATCCGCGCTGCCCGAGCCCAAACGCGCCGAGCACTGGGTCGCCGGCGGACGCCTCTACTACGACTCATCGAGCTTGGACGCGGGGGTGTCGGTGCACGAAGAGCGCGAGACCGGGGAGCTCGCCCATCGCAATCTGGGTCTCGATTTGCGAGGCGATCTGTCGAAGAAGCTCACGCTCGGTGGCAATGGTGTGATGGACCTGGACGCTACGCGAGTGGCCGATGCCCGCGCGTTTGGCCAGTACGCCCCCAGCCGGGTCGTCGAGCTCGAGCTCGAGATGCTGCACGCGGAGCCGGCGCTGTTCCTGTCACGCCAGAGTGTGCTCAGCGTGTTTTCGACGGACGCCTACGAGGAGGCCGGCGGCACGCTCAGCTTGCGGGTCATGCGGGCGCTCCGCCTGACCGGCGGCGGCTTCGTCCAGGTCTACTCCTCCGATGACCAAGGCGGGCGGGCCGAGCTCAGCGCTCGCATCGAGCCAGGTCACACCGGTCAGACCGTCCTGATCTGCACGGTCTCCCGCGTGATCGCGCCGGAGAACGGCTACACAGCCATGCGTAACGCACTTCGGCAGCGCATCACGTTCCCGCTCCACGCGACGCTCGAGGCCTACCATTACCTCTACGATGACCCCATCCGCGGCTACGACTCGTCGGGAGTCTACGCGGGCACCCTCGACTATTCGATCTTGCCCGAGCTGTCCGTGCTCTGGGGCACGTCGCTGGCGCACACTCCCTACGCGGCGACCGACCTGCAGAGTCAGATCCGAATCCAGTACCTGGCCGGTGGGAGGGCCAAATGAGCGCGCTCCGCTCCAGCAGCTTCTGGCTCGCGGTCCTGTGTGTGATCGCGGTCATCGTGGCGTGTGCCGATCAGGCGCCGCCGCGCTTTCCCCACGCCGTGCACCTGGCGGGTATGAAATGCGGCGGTCGTGGCATGCCCGAGTGCCTGAGTTGCAACGTTTGCCACCAGGTCGCGAAGGGCAGGGACCACGCATTCCCCGACAAGCAGCTGTGTGACAGGTGCCACAAGCCGAACGACAGTGCGGTCACAAGGGTGCAGCGCCCGCCGCGAAACGTGCCGCCCCCTGTTGCGTACACCATTGCCTTCGACCACAAAAAGCACCTGGCGATGAAGGAGGTGAAGGGGCAGTGCATACCGTGTCACGCAGGAGCTCCCGAACCGGACGCGCCACTCTTCCCGCCCATGGCACGCTGCTTCGAGTGCCACGAGCACAAGGCACAGTGGGACCGGGCAGAGTGCTCCCCGTGCCACGTACAGAAGGACCTCGGGCGTCTGCTCCCGCAGTCGTACGTCAAACACGACGCGGCGTTTCAGCGGGGTCACGGGCTGGCTGCGCGGCAGCAGCGCAAGCTGTGCCAGCAGTGCCACACCGAGCAGCACTGCAACGACTGCCACGACGTGTCGCAGGGTCTCTCGATCGAAAAGCGTCGACCCGAGGCCATCGACAAGAACCTCGTCCATCGTGGGGACTTCATCTCCCGCCACGCCATCGAAGCCAAGTCTCAGCCCGCCCGCTGCGCGCGCTGCCACACGCCGAGCACGTGCGACAGTTGTCACCTGGAGCGCGGTGTCAGCGGCGGCGCGCTGAACGGCCGGAACCCGCATCCGCCGGGCTGGGTCAGCGGCGCACAGGGTGAGCCCAGCGGTCACGGGCGCAACGCGCGGCGTGACATTCTGGCGTGCGCCGGTTGCCACGATCAGGGCCCGGCCACCAACTGCATCCGCTGTCACAAGGTGGGCGCTTATGGCGGGAACCCGCATCCCAAGGGCTGGAAGAGCGCACGCTCCGATTCCGCGGCAATGTGCAGGTATTGCCATGAGTGACCGAATTCGCTCCTTGTCCCTGGGCGCGGTGGTCATCGCCGCGGTCGCCGCGGCGCTCGCGCCGGGTTGTCAGAGTCAGCGTGACGACGTCGCGAACCAGAAAGCGTCGGCCTGCACGTCGTGTCATGGCGACCCGAACCGTGTCGGTACGGACCTCGAGCGTGCGGCGCCGCCAACCGACTCCACGGGGAAGACCGACCCCAGCTCTCCCGGAGTGGGCGCGCACGCGGCGCATTTGACCGCGACCAAGACTCACGACCCGGTCGCCTGCACCGAGTGCCACATCGTCCCGAAACAAACCAGCGACAAGGGTCACCTGGACGACGACCGCCCCGCCGAGTTCACACCTGGTGACCTAGCCAAACAGGGTGGGCGCGATCCCCAATACCAAAACTTTCGTTGCAGCGACACGTACTGTCATCGTGATTCGGACGCGGTGTGGACCTCACCCCGCAGCTCCGATGCCGCCTGCGGCACCTGCCACTCCCTGCCTCCGCCGGCGCCGCACCCGAAGAGCACGAAGTGCCCGGATTGTCACGGCGCCGTCGTGGACGCCAGCGGCATCAAGAACCCGGCGTTGCACGTCAACGGCACGATCGACGTTGGGGACTTGCCCTGCGACTCGTGTCACGGCAGCGATGGCAACCCGGCGCCCCCCAGCGATCTCTCTGGCAACACCGAGGTCACCGCGCTCGGCGTCGGCGCCCACCGCGTCCACCTCGCGGGTGGTGCAGTGAGCCGCCCGGTGCCGTGCTCCGAGTGCCACGTCGTGCCCGCGGAGTTCAAGGCCGCCGGCCACACCGATAGCGACTTGCCCGCCGAGCTCACCTTCAGCGGCGCAGCGATCGCGAACAACCGAAAGCCGACCTGGGATCGGAACGTGCGCAAGTGCTCCGACGCCTGGTGCCACTCCCCGGAGGCCCCGGGCCCGTCCCCGGAGTGGACCACGACGTCGGGACCGCTGCCGTGCGGGGGCTGCCACGGCACGCCGCCCGCTCCGCCGCATCCGCAGATGACAAACTGCTCGCGCTGCCACGGCGCCGTGATCAACGACGACAACGCCACGTTCAAAGATCGCACTCTCCATGTGGACGGGGTGGTCGAAGTGGTCATGCCGGACCTGTGCAACGGTTGCCACGGCAGCACCAACCCCGCGCCGCCCACCGACCTGTCGGGGTCGAGCGCAACGACCTCACCCGGCGTCGGCGCCCATCAGGCTCACGTCGTCGGCAAGGGAACGGCGCGCAAGGTGCCCTGTGCGGAGTGTCACGTCGTTCCGACCAAGGTGACCGATCCGGGTCACTACGACACGTTGGGCCCCGCCGAGCTGACCTTCAGCGGTGTCGCCACGACCGGAGGCGCGTCCCCGGCCTACTCCGGCGGGAGCTGCCAGAACACGTACTGCCATGGTGCCGCGTGGCCCAATGGGAAGCCCTCCGGTGGGCCGTCCACGCAGCCCATCTGGACGAAGGTCGATGGATCTCAGGCCGCATGCGGTGGCTGTCACTCCTTGCCGCCGCCGGCACCTCACCCGGTCGCATTCGTCTGCGCGGGCTGCCACAAGAACATCGATACGTCGCTCAAGTTCCTGTTCCCCGAGACTCACGTGGACGGGTTGACCACGTTCACCGTCCCCTGAGTTGGCCGGGGCGCCAGCTTTGCTGAAGCGTGCGCTCGGTTCAGCGCACGGTCGCCGCGTCTTCGAGCAGGGCGTCGTAGCGGTAACCGGCACCGAGATCCTTGTCGAGCACCAGCGTGCCTTCGAGCATCACGGTCTGGTTCCGCACCAGCTCTTCGACGGTGGTGACGACGAGGTCGTTGTTCTTCGCCTGGTCCGTGCCGCTGCCGTCGCGGAGATGGATGAAGTTCTTGCCCATGATGCCGTTGGTGGCTTTGACCACGACACCTCGCACTCGGACCTTTTGACCCGAGAGCGCCTTCAGCTGCGCGAAGACCTCGGCGATCGTGCGCCCGTTCGGCCCTGTCGCCTTGTCGAGCTTGCCGATCTGCAGTAGCTCGGGCGCCGCGCTCGCGGCGGGATGGCCCCCGGGCATGCCGGCCGGCATCCCGCTCGCTGCCGCGGCGGGCGGGTGTCCCGCCGGCAGCGGGCCGCCCGCGGCCGGAGCGGTGCCGTCGTCCAGCGAGCCAAAGTAGATGCTCGCGAACTTTCGCTTCAGCGTCGGGCTCTCGAAGTCCACCATCTTGGTCCCGGACCGCACACGGACTTGGTCGCCGACCTTGACCTTTGCGGTGGAGACCGCGGCCCACTGTCCCTCGCTGCCCGGAGCACCAATGCGGAGGTAGGTGTAGCTTGCAACCTCGAGGGTCTCGAGCACCTGCCCCTCGACTACCTGCATGTCCGCGGCGGGCTGTTCGTCCGGCACGGCCGGGATCGCGGCCGCGGGCTGCGCCGCTGGCGGCTCAGGCGCTGGCCGCGAGTCGCGGAAGCCACTTCCGAACAGCGCAACGCCCCCCGAAACAACGACGACAGCACCCAAAATGTAGCCCATCTTCATGGCACGAATCCTCAGCAAGAAGCAGACCGTGAATTGTGTCCGCAGTCCGGACCGTTCGGCGGGACGCTAGCGCAGTTCGTGCTCCGCGTGGTCCGCTCAGCGAAAATCCTGCGCAATCTCGCGACTCGGTGTGTCCGTTCGGCTCATTACTTGAACGGATGGCAGACGTAGCACCGCTGCGCCTGCGGCTGGTGGTCCTTCTTGTCGACGTGACAAGCCACACACTCCGCGCGCCCTGGCAGGGTCGCCCCGTGGGCGTCGTGGCACTTGGTGCAGACCGCGTGGGACTTCGCAGCGTGGGCCGCCTTGCCCGCCGCTTCTACATGGCACGTCTTGCAGTCGGGCACCTTGTAGGCGTGGGGCTTGTGACAGTTCTGGCATTGGTTGTGGGGCTTCGAAGCCTGCGCTTGTTTGGCGTGGCAGCTGGCGCAGCGATTCCACCAGCCCTTGGTGTCTTGTGCCGGCGCCTGATGGGGGTTGTGGCACTGCTTACACTGGTGTTTGCCGCCGATGGCCGAGTTTTGCTCCTTGGCGTGGCAGGCGCCGCACGGTACTGCAGCGCGGACGTTGTGCGGTTGGTGGCACTTCGCGCAGTTGTCGCGATGAGCCGAACCTGCGGGCCACAGCCCAGCGACCTTCTGTTTGTCCGCGTGGCACGTGGCGCAGTTGGTGGCTGCGCCGGCCGCGGCACTGTGGGGTTTGTGGCAAGAGCCGCAGCGTGCGTGGGCTGCGTTGCCGGGCGGCGCTTGGAACTTGATCTTCTCGTGGCAGCCGACGCATTTCTCCCGAGGTACCGCCGGGCTACCGTGGGGAGCGTGGCAATTGACGCACTTGCCGCCGTGACTGCCGCTCGAGGTGTTGATCTGCGCGTGACACTTGCTGCACGGAGGTGAGGCCGCCAGGACGGAGAAGCGATGGGGCGCGTGGCACGACTCACAACGGGTGTGAGGGGCGACATTGGCTTTGACCACGAGCCTCGCCTTGTCCTTGTGGCAGCTGGAGCAAGTCTTGGTGTCGGCCCGCGGATTGCCGTGAACGGCGTGGCAGCCGGTGCAGTTTGCCTTCAAATGCCCACCCGGCCCCAGCGATACCAGCTGATGTAGCGCTGCCTTGTGACACTCGGCGCAGGTGGTCGGCACCTGGACGCTCGGGGCGTGGGGTTTGTGGCAGCTCGTGCAGTCCCGATGTTTGGCCGGGGCGTTGACCTGTTTGGCCGCGTTCGCTTTGTGGCAGCTGCCGCAGACCGCGCCGGACGGGGGTTTTCCGTGAACCTCGTGGCAGTTGTTGCAGCGCTGGTGTTTCAGCGGGCTCTTGGCCAGCACCAAGGCCGCTTCTTCCTTGTGGCACGTCACACACTCATTGGGCGCGGCGGCCCAGGTGTGCGGCAGGTGACAGCTCGCGCACTCGTCGTGCCTGAGCGCGGTGGAGGTCGTTGCTTCGGTCTTGGCTCGGGCCTGCTCGTGGCACGTCACGCAGCGGGAGCCTGCGCTCGAAAGCGGCTGGTGCTGCTTGTGGCAGCTCTCGCACTTGATGTGTTCCTCTGGGAGCTTCGGGTTGCCCGAGAGGACCTGGATCTGATGGCATGACTTGCACGGTCGGGTGGCGCCGCTGCCAACCAAACCCGCGTGCGGTTGGTGGCACTGTTTGCAATCGACTCCGCCGTGCAAGTCTTCCGAGCGGATCACGCTGGCAGGCACCACGTCGGCGCTCTTCTCCGCTCCCTGGCTGTGGCAGCGGGTGCAGGCGGTGCTCGTCAGTTGTGCTCGCCCAGTGTCGTCAACGCGCGGCACGGCGAAGTTGTGGCACGAGAGACAGGCCGGCTTCGGCCCCTCGTCGTGTTTATTCTTGTCGTGCAGGCGCGCGTTGCCATGGCAATCGACGCAGACCTTGCCGGGGCTTTCGGCCGCGTGTGTGGTGGTGCGGTGGCAGGACAGACAGTCCAGGGCTGCGACTCCCGTCGGGTGGGAGCGGTGGCCTTCGGTCGCGGCGACTCGGCGCCAAGTGTTGCTCTTCTCGCCGTGGCACGTGGTGCAATCCGCCGCGCGGACGGCACCGTGCCGCGCACTGCCTTTCCCGCCGACCAGCCGCGCCAACGTCAACCGGATACCCGCGCCGGGGGTGACGGCGTGGCAAGCCTGACAGGGCACCTGCTCGTGGCCGGCGGAGACGTACTTGTGGTCACCCGCGACGTGACAGTTCTGGGTGCAGGACTCGCTCGAACGTGTGGCGTGAACCCCGGCAAAAGCCAGCAAGCCGAGCAGCGTGACCGTCAACGCTGCGAGCGCCACGAGCCAGGCGCGCCACCTCGAGCGGCCGTTCGCCACCGTCATGGAGCACTCCGGCGCCTCCGCCGTGCGAGCTCGAACGACTTGAGCACCAGGAGCACGAACAGCAGCCCGAGTACGCCGATTGCAGCGAAGTAGCCTCGCCGTTCGGTCTGCCGGTCGCGGCGGGCGCGGGCGATGATGTCACGTGCCTCAGCGGCCAACGACTTGGCGGCGTTGGCATCCTCTGTCAGCTGCGCCACGTCCAGCGTGTGGACGGTGGCGACTAGGCGGATCCTCGCGGTGTGCAGACGGTCGAGCGCGTAGCTCGCATCCGGGACCAAGAGCCCGGCGCTCTTGGCTTCGGTCAGCGCGACGCTGACGCCATGCTCTTCTCCCTCGACGTCGTTCAGGATACTGGCCACCTCGTCCGCGACCTTGCGTGGCTTTTCATCCTTCGCGTGGCACTTGCTGCACGACGAATCGGGGGCCATCCCCGCCAGCCAGCTGGTGCGCTGAACGTCGTGATCGCCGTGGCAAGGCACACAGTCCGGCAATCCCAGCTTGCGAAATGCACGGGAGTGCGGACTCTTCAGGAAGAGATCTCGCTCGTCTTGATGGCAGCGATCACACAGCGCCGCCACGGTCGAGGTTCCGGGCAGCGTGCCGGCATGGGGACTGTGGCAGCCAGTGCACGTCGGGGCCTTCTCGTGCCCCTCGGCGAACGCCTTGCCGTGGACGCTCTTGCTCCACTTCTCGGGCTGAGTCGCCGGTAGCCCATACGGCTTCATGTACTCTTTGTCGGCGTGACACTTGGCGCACAGATCGCGGACCTGGCGACGGTTCACCTTCGCGTTCGGCGAATCGACCGGCATGATCGCGTGGCTGCCGTGGCAAGTCGTGCAGGTCGGTGAGTTCTCGTCGCCGGCTCCGGCAATCTTTCCGTGGCGACTGAGCTCATACATCTTGCGCTGGTCGATCCCGAGGCGTGCGTTGAAACGGCGCACGAACGTCGGGTCCTCGTGACAGCCACCGCAGGTCGCTGCGATCTGGCTGTGGGTTGGGCGCACGACGAAGCCGGTCGTCTTATCGTGGGACTGAACGGTCGGGTCGGTTGGGTTGCCCTTGTGGCAGGCGACGCAGCCGATGCGCTCATCCTGGTGCACACTGTGCTCGTACTCCTCGGCGACGACGCGCAGCTTGGTATCGGTCAGCGTTCGGTGACACGTGAGGCACGTGTTGGAGTCCCGCACGGGGCGCTTCTTCTTGGCCGCATCGTCGGTACCGCCGTCCGTTGCTTCCGTCGCCACCTTTGGCGCAGCGCCGGCGGGCGGATCAGCTGGCGCGGCCGCCGTGCGCCCCGCAGCCCCGGCGAGGGCGATGAGGGCGAGGGCCGCCAACAATGTCTGGTTAGAGCAGCGCATGGGCGGTTAGCAACACGACGAGGGTGATGAAGATTGCGCCCACGAACATCGTGATGCGCGAGCCGCGGCGGTCGATGAAGGGCAAGGCAATGGTGAAACCCGCGACTACGGACAACGCCCCCAAGATGAACTTTGCGCTTTCGAGCCCAAGCAGCCGGGGTGGGGCCGCGCGGAGCAGCTCGTGCAAGAACAGGAAATACCACGGAGGCGTGGCCTCCGCGCTGGTGATGTTGGTCAGCGTTGCCGGCGCTCCGATGGCGATCGGTGCGAAGGTGGCCAGAGTGATCACGATCGCAAGGAGTGCCGTGCACGCGGCGGCGATCCGCACCGTGAAGTCCGGGTGGGCGGGGATGGTGGGGCCGTCGTGAGCTTTGGCGTGGCGTTGCACGAACGCGACGTGCGCTGCCAAGATCAGCGTGGTCGCCGCCGGTAGGACTCCGGTGTGAAATCCAAACGCGTGATTCAGCGTCCATGGGCTCACGTTTTCGCCGCCGCGCAGCAAGTGTTTGAGCCACGGCCCGAAGAGCGGCCCCTGCCCAATCATCTCGCTGCTCACCCGCGCTTGGAGGTAGGCGTTCTGGTTCCACGGTAAGATCGAGCCGGTGAACGCCATCCCAACTCCAACGGCGAGCAGGAGCAGTCCGGTCCACCAGATGAGCTCGTTCGGCTCGCGGAAGCGCCGGAGCAGCAAGGTGATCGCGAGGTGCAGCGCGAGCAGCACGACGAACAGGTGGCTGCTCCAAGCGTGAATGCCGCGGATCAGGCTACCGTAGGGCAGCTGACCCGCGATGGCAGTCAGCGAAGCGTGGGCTTGCGCGGGATCGGGTCGGTAGGGAAGCAGCAGCAAGATCCCACTCGCGACCTCGAGCAGGAAAACGAACACCAGCAATCCGCCGAGGTAGTGAGTGACGGTCCGGCTTGGAACTCGCCGCGAGCTCATGCGCTCGAGCATCGCCGCGGAGCCCGTCCGGTCCGCCAGCCACTTGCGAGCCAATGCCACCATGACTCACGCCTCGCTGACCGTGACGATGCCGTTCACCACGGCGACCGCCAGCGTGTCCAGCGGCTTGGGTGGCGGGCCCGACACGTTCTGACCTTCGACCGAGTAGACCCCGCGGTGGCAGGGGCACTCGATCTGTTTGCGCTCCGGTGCGTACGCGACCACACACTGCAGATGCGTGCACAGGGCACTGAAGGCGCGGAACGAACCGTCGTCGAGTCGCAGCACCAGCGCCGGCCGATCGCCGACCAGAACGGTTTTGGCGGTTCCTCGCAAAAACCGCTCGACCTCGCCCAATGTGGCCGTCTTCGCGCCGGCCTCATCCCTGGGTGTGAGGAACTTGCCGACGGGGTAGACGGCCATCACCCCCAACGCCGCAGCTGTCCCCGAGATCGCGAGGTTGAGAAAATCGCGGCGAGGCTGTCCACCCTCCGGCTCGTCGGCGCCCATCGCGTCCCCCGCGATGCAACGGACATGCCATGGTTGGATTCGGTGCACGCTCCACTACTCTCGGCGCGAAAGCTGCCGGTTGGGTCGACGAGTACGGGGGCGTGGGCCCCACTTCGCGCATCGTCTGCACCACAAGTGTCGGTCATCGCAATTGTCACGCGAAGTGAGGGTCTGCGGGGACCTAATCATGGCGCCCGAAGTGGCACATCGGTTGCAGCGCGTGGCTGCCGTGCGTGCCCGGATGGAGGATGGAGTCAGCTGGCTTGCGCTGGCCGGATGCGTGCTGCCGCTGCTCGTGGCCTGTGAGCATCACCCCCGCCAGGGCCCGTTCAAAGAGCCTCCGCCCGCCCCGACCAGCGAAGACACGATCCACGTCGGAGCGCTGAGCGGCAAGCTGGACGGCAAGGAGTTCTCGGTCAAGACGGCTCGTTACTACATCGATGCTCGCCCGAGCTTCGAGAAGGTCGACATCAAGCTGTACGGCGCCGCGTCGAAAACGCCCTGCGGTGAGCTCGACGATGCCAAGCCGCCGAGCGTGTGGCTCCGCCGAGTCGGCAGCGAAAAGCTCGTCGCCGAGAAGACCACGACCACCGTCCAGGACGGCGGAAAGTGGGAGGTTCACTATCAAATCCAGGACGATGGTTTCTGGCTAGGCCAGGGTGAGGCCAACGCGCTGATCGTGCTTCAGGAGGTCGGGCCCGATCTCAAGCTGCCGGGTGTGCTGTCGGCCTGTTTTCGTGACACGACCGGCAGCTGCGTCGCGGGGGAGTTTTCGGCGAGCTACTGCCGGGTGAGCATTGACGAGCCCGTTCGCGGCACCGGAGCGATGGAGCGGCCCAAGAAGATTGCGCCGCTCGTGCCGCCGCCGCCGAGCAGCAGCGCTGCGCCGGGCCCGAGCTCCCTCGGTCCAACACCGAGCGCCGAAGTGCCAGGCCCCAGGGAGCCCAAGCCGTGACGCGCTGGTTGGCGGTGCTCGCGGTGGCGGTGCTGTCAGCCGTCGCGTGCCACGGTGAGGAAGGGCGGCGCGAGAGCGCGACGGCGCGACCCGGACCCAACGCTCGAAACGCAGGCGTGGAACCGCGCTCCCAGATGCTCCCTGCGTATCCCTGCTCCGGGTGCCACGCCGGCCGCGCCGCGCGAACCAAGCGCTACGAGCTCAAGGAGTTCCACGAGGTGCGCAACCACGAGTTCTCGCACGGGGAAGACGCCTTCTGGTGCTACCAGTGCCACTCGAGCAAGGACATCGACAAGCTCGTCACCGCCACCGGAGACCCCGTGTCGTTCGACGAGGCGCCCAAGATCTGCACCTCGTGCCACGGCGACAAACTCGAGGCGTGGCGCAACGGCACCCACGGCCTAATCGTCGGCAATTGGAACGGCGAGCGCATCAAGAAGGCCTGCCCTGCCTGTCACGACCCGCACGACCCGCGTTACCCGTCGCTCAAACCCGAGCAGAAACCCGCGCCCCACAAGGGCCTCCGGGCGCTCTGAGATCATGACGAAGAAGCTGCCCATTTATCGCGAGCCGAGTCCCTGTTCCGCCGGGGACGGTGCCGCGCCGTCGGCGGAGCGCGACGAACACGGTGACGAGGCGTCGCGTCGCGGTTTTCTGCAGCTCGCGGCCAGCGCCGCGGTGCTCTTGGCCGGTGCGCCAGGCTGCAAGACGGACTCCCCGGAGTTCGAGGAGCTGTTCCAGAAGCACTACAAGGAGCTGACCGCCGAGGACAAGAAGAAGATCTTCGCGCGCCTCGAGACTCGCACACGGGCGCTGACCGGCGTGAAGGTGAACATCTCGGATCCCCAGCCGCTCGAGGGAGTCCACTTCGCGTACGCGTTGAACCTGAGCCATTGCAACGGGAACCGTCGCTGTGTCGAGGCATGCGCGCGCGAGAACAATCTGCCGAACGATCCGCAAATGCGGTACATCCGGGTGATCGAGCTGGACAACGGCTCGCAGCACCTGGAGAAGGGGACCGCTTACTACGATCCCGAACGGGTGCCGCAGCCGGGCAAGTTCTATCTGCCGGTCCAGTGTCACCAATGCGACAACGCTCCGTGCGTGCGTGCGTGCCCTACGAAGGCCACGTGGAAGGAGCCCGACGGGATCGTCGTCGTGGACTACGACTGGTGCATCGGCTGCCGCTATTGCCAGGCGGCGTGCCCGTATCACGCGCGGCGATTCAACTGGGTGGAGCCGTCGATCGAACCGGACCGCGTGAATCCGAATCAGGGCTACCTGTCCAATCGCATTCGTCCGGTCGGCGTCGTCGAAAAGTGCACGTTCTGCCTGCACCGAACGCGCAATGGGCGCTACCCGGCCTGTTACGAGGCGTGCCCGACCGGAGCGCGCAAGTTCGGAAATTTGTCCGATCCCGAGAGCGAGGTCCGCAAAATCGTCGAGAACGAACGCGTCTGGATCCTCAAAGAAGAGCTGGGGACCGAACCGAGGTTTTTCTACTTCTACGGGTGAGTGACGAGGGAGCGCATGGGACAGTTCATCAGCTACTGGATGCGGATGCTCCGCTGCGCGGTGGTCGGCGGTCGCGCCTACTACGTCTGGATGGGGACCCTCTTGCTCTTCATCGTGATGGCTGGCCTCGAGGTGTCCCACACCCTGCACTCCGGGCTGATCGTCACCAACATGTCCGATGACGTCAGCTGGGGCATTGGCATCGCAAACTTCGTGTACTTCGTCGGTGTCGCCGCAGGCGCCGCCGTGCTGGTCGTACCGGCGTACCTCTATCACCGGGAGGACATCAAAGAGCTCGTGCTCCTCGGCGAACTCCTAGCCGTGGTCGCTGTGTCGATGTGTCTGCTGTTCATCATGACGGACGTCGGCCGCCCGGACCGGTTGTGGCACCTGACGCCCGGCATCGGCTACCTGAACCTACCGAGCTCACTTCTTGCTTGGGACGTCGTGGTGTTCACCGGCTACTTGCTGATGAACCTGCACATCCCTGGGTACCTGCTCTACAGCCGCTACCGCGGGAAAAAGCCGACCGCCTTGATGTACGTGCCGTTCGTGTTCCTGTCCATGATCTGGGCGGTCAGCATCCACACGGTGACCGCTTTCCTGCTCTCAGGTCTGGGTAGCCGCCCGTTCTGGAACACGCCAATTTTGGCACCGAGGTTCCTGATCAGCGCCGCAGCGTCCGCGCCTGCCTTGCTGATCATCCTCTTCACCACGGTCAAGCGCTTCACCAAGCTGGACGTGAAGGAGAGTGTCTTCGACTACTTCCTCTACGTTCTGCGCATCGCCATGCCGATCAATCTGTTCCTGGTTGGCTGCGAGGTCTTCCAAGAGTTCTACACCGGGTCGTTGCACTCGGCGTCAGCGTACTATTTGTACTTCGGCCTCCACGGGCACGCGATGCTGCCGGCCTTCATCTGGACGGCGCTGACGTTCAACGTGACGGCGACGGTCATCTTCTTGGTGCCCAAGCTGCGCAAGATCCCGAAGCTCATGTACCTGGGCTGCGGTTTGACCGTCGTTGGCATCTGGACCGAGAAAGGCATGGGGCTGATCTTCCCTGGGTTCGTGCCCAATCCGCTGGGAGAAATCGTGGAGTACGCGCCCAACGCCGGAGAGATCATCCTGAACATCGGCATTCTCGCGCTGGGTGCGTTCATCTACACGGCGATGGCCAAGGTGACGATCGCAATTCAATCCGGTGAGCTGCGACAGGGGGGCTCGAACGCCGAACCGAGCACCCCGGAGGCGCACGCCGTGGGCAGCGGGGCCGAATGAAATACGAGGGGGAAGAGCGCACGCTGGTGTTCTCTTCGCCGGAAGAGGTGGAGCGGTTTCACACCGAGCTCAGCACCCTGATCCGTGGCGCCATGGTCGGGGCCACCCGCAGCATCGAGGACGCGGCGCTCGCCAAGGAGGCATCCCGCGAGGTGCTCCAGCAGTTTCACACGTTGATGAGCACGCTCAACTTGCTCAGAACGAGTCTGACCCGCAAAGCCTTCTGAGCCCCGTCCCTTGACCGGTCGGAACACGTGGCAGCCGCTGCAGCGGTCCGCTCCGGGTGTCTCCAGTTGGCGTGGCAGGTACCGCAGGCAGCTCGCTCGGGCCGCCTCGGCCCGTGGTCGAGCGCCCCGTCGGCGTCGATTGAGCGCCGGGTCCGGGCCGCGCGCGCTAATTTTGCGCACGCGCCACGCGGAGAAGTTGCCTCGGGTAGGTAGCTTTCGGGTACTCAGTCACGGCGGGCGGTCGCCCCTTTGTCTTGAAACAGGAGTTCCCAAAAAATGAACAAGCTATTGTGCCTGAGCCTCGCTTCTGCGTTTTCGTTGGGTTTGGTTGCCGGCTGCGGCAGCGACGACAGCGGAGGTGGCAGTGGCGGCAGCGGTGGCGCAACCGGTGGCACCAGCGGAACGGGCGGCGCATCGACTGGAGGCGCTTCGGGTAGCGGTGGCTCGGCGACTGGCGGTGCGGCGGGCGCCGGTGGTTCAGCGACGGGCGGCGCGGCGGGCGGCGGCGGCGTGGCGGGCAGCGGCGGCGCGGCGGGCGGTGGCGGTGCGGCGGGCAGCGGCGGCTCGGCGACCGGCGGCACCGGCGGCACGGGCACGGGCGGCACCGGCACTGGCGGCACCGGCACCGGCGGCAGCGCGTCGTTCTGGCCGAACGCGTTCGATGCCAACTGCAAGCCGACCAAGTCCTCGCCCGGCAGCCACAGCGGATTTCAGGGCATGGAGTGCCTGAGCTGCCACAAGACGGGCGGTGCGGCGGGCGGTGGCAAAGAGTGGCTGTTCGGTGGGGTCGTGTGGACGACCTCGGCTGCAACCGCCGGCGCACCCGGCGTCGAGATCGGCATCAAGGACGGCACGAACTTCATCTACGCGTGCACCGACAGCAAGGGACTGTTCATGGCACCCGTCGCCGGCAACACGGCACCGAACTGGGCGAGCGCCGAAATTCACATGCGCTCCGCCACCGGCGACAAGAAGATGAACACCGCGTCGATTCAGGCGGGCAGCTGCAACGCGAGCACCTGCCATGGCAATGCGCCCAAGCTCGTCATTCCCTGACAGGCACGGGTCTGCCGTCCGCTAGTGCCCAGCGCGTCCCGGCGATTTCGTCGGGACGCAGCGGGCGCGCGTGTGCGCGTGTGCGCGTGTGCACCTCGCTGTTCGGCCCAGTCCCAGCGCTCGGATTCGGAGATCGCCTCGCAAAATCCGAAGGCAGCGGTGTGCTCCGGTATCCCACATTCAGCGGCCGCTACGAGCTTAATTCATCGAAATTTGGGGGCGCATCGTAGCTGCCCGTAGCTGGAGCCGTGCCGCCTGTGTCGGGGCCCGGCAAGACGATCCGCCGAAATGACATCCGTCAGCGCCAGCTGTACCCAAAACGAGCAGATTGGAGGTCAGGAGGAGATGCACCCAATGCCGGACTTCCGCCCCATCGCTGCCTTGTTGATTGTCGGCTCTGCCCTCTGGGGCAGCGTGAGCTGCAGCCAGCGCAAGGTCGAGTCCGAGGGCAGCTACTTCGATCGAAAGATCGCGCCCATCCTCACTGGCTCTTGTGTGACGAGTCCGACCGGGTCTCAGTGCCACATCACCCAAGACGAGCGCGGGAACGCTCTCGGTAATCTGGACACGAGCAGCTACGAGATGGTCGCGAAGCGCCGCGACTTGCTCGCCAAGTATGGCCCCTACGGCATGCCCGCACTGCTTGCCAAGGCGGTCGCGCCGCAGACGCTCAAGCTGACTCACTACGATGGCACCGACACCGTCATCACGACCGACATTCCCCACGCCGGCGGCTCGATCCTGGACAGCGGGTCGGCTGCCTTTCAGACCATCCTGAAGTGGCTCGATCGCGGAGCCAACGAGAACAACTCCGAGTCCTCGTCGCCCAAGGTCGATCGCGATCCGTGCGTAGAGGCCATCGGCAAAGACGCGCTGTTCGACTCCAGCACGGACCCGACGAAGCCGGACTATCAGGTCTTCGTAGAAAAAGTGAACCCGTGGCTCGTCAAGAATTGCGCAGCGGGGAACTGTCACGGCTCCACCGAGGCGGCGTTTCCGCTCTCGTGCGGCAAGACCGACAAACAGAAGCGCTGGAACTACTTCTCGGCGAGCGACTACGTCGCGCTGTCGCCGCAGTTCAGCGAGCTCTTGACCCGCCCGTTGAGCCCAAAGTTCGGCGGCGTCTACCACGAGGGCGGCTGGGTGTTCGATTCCACCGACGACGCCGACTACAAAGCGGTGCTCGAGTGGGCGAGCTCTCACGGTGGCCCCACCAACATTCCTGCCGACGCGGGTTTCGACTTCTTCGCCAAGCGGGTCCAGCCCATGCTGGTCAAGCGCGGCTGTGTGCTGCTCGGGTGCCACTCGTCGCCTGTCTTCAACAAGTTTCGGCCGCGCCCGCCGAGTGCCGGGCACTTCGCTATCGCCTCGACTCGCCACAACTACGAGGAGGTGCTGAAACAGGTCGCGCTGGAGTCACCGGATCCGAACGCCGGGCGGCTCGTGCGCAAGAACCTGATTCCCGGCCCTGCCGGTCCTGGGATCAAACACCGTGGCGGTAGCCTGTTTGCTGAGGGCGGGGATCCGAGCGCCTGTGACCTGGTCGCGGCGGAGACCGGGCCGCTCGACGCGCAGACCCCGTACTGCGTGCTGGTCGCGTGGATTGCGAAGGAGCGCGCGGAGCGCATGAAGGCTTTGCCGCCGCTCCAGGGCATCGTCTTCGTGAAGCGCGCTCCGGTGACGCAGCCGGAGACGATGCAAGATTGGGAGACGTACTTGCCCGGCGCCGATCTGCGCTGGGTGGATGCTTCGCTGGACGCTACCGGCGCGATCAGCTCCGGTGGCGGCGAGAAGAGCCTACTCGCAGGCTGCGGGCTCACGGCGACCAGCGCTGATGTGCGCCGCCCGGGCGTGTCCTGGGACGGAAAGAAGATCGCGTTTGCGGCGCGCAGTGGCGCCACCGACCCCTTCAAGATCTACGTCATGAACGCCGACGGCTCGGCATGCGCGCCGGATCCTGTGATCAACGCCCCGCCGACGGACACCGCGGGTGCCCCCCTTCCGGACAACGGTCTCGCGATTCACAACCTCGACCCGGCGTACGCGCCGGACGGCACGCTGGCCTTTGCGTCGAGTCGCGGCAACATCTTGAAGGGCCACCTGTTCCCGGGGCCGCATCGCTCGGCGGCCGATCCCGCCCAGCTGAACGCCAACATCTACGTGCTCGAGAACGGCAAGATCAGGCAAATGACCTTCCTCTCGAACCAGGAACTCTACCCTGCATACGAGATCAACGGGCAGATGCTGATGACGGCGGAGAAGCGTCAGCCGGGGTTCTATCAGCTCGCTGCGCGTCGCATCAATCTGGATGGCGGGGACTACCACCCGCTGTTTGGGCAGCGCGCGACCTTGGGTCACTTGCAGCTGACCGAGACGTCGCAGTTGCTCGATCAGAACTTCGTGGGTATCGCGAGCGATCGCGGAGCAGCGCACCTGGCGGGTTCGCTGGTGGTGATCAACCGGTCTCTCGGACCCGACAACGTGAGTCAGGATCCCGACGACTACGCGGAGGACCCGGATGCCGTCGAGTACGGCAATACGCCATTTTTCCAGCGGTCGCTGAGCGTGGTCGACCCGGCCGCTACCGGGAAAGTCGGCGCCAAGACCCAGGGCGCTTACCGCAATCCATCGCCGCTACCGAACGGCGACATCCTGGTGAGCTACGCCGCCAACGTGGTGGACCTGGCCAACTTCAGCGGCAACTTCGACGTCGTCGCGGTCGACCCATCCACGCGACAGCGCACCCCACTCGCCGGTCTCTCGGATCCGAACGCCGACGAGATCTGGCCGGTCGCGGTCTACGGCCGCGTTGACCGCGGCGTGTTCCGCACGACCCCCGGCGGTGACTCGGTCTTCCACGGTGTCGTGTACGCCGAGGACGACGACCAGAAGCGCACCGATCGTTTTCAGCTCACGATCGTGGACTTTCCCATGATCGCCAGCTTGCTGTTCCAGAGCAGCCGCTCCGGGCGGCACATCAACGAAGACATGAAATCGTTCGATGCTTGGGCCAGCTTGCCGCCGGACACAGAGACGAGCTTGAACGATCCGAGCCCGTACATCGTCGAGGACCAGTACGGAAAGGTCTACGCACGTCGAGTCAAGGTTGGAACCGTGCCACTGCTCTCGGACGGCTCTGTGAAGCTGCAGGCTCCGGCGGGTTTTCCGGTCGTCTTGGCCGTCGAGCAGCAATTGAAAGGTGAGAGTAAGCCGACGCTCCACCATCAGCGCGAGGAGATCCAGTTCTACCCGGGCGAGTGGCTGACGCTGTCGTTCCGACGCGAGGTGTTCAACAACTTCTGCGGTGGCTGCCACGGCCCCACGACTGGCAAGGAGTTCGACATCACGATCAAGCCGGACATCGTCAGCCACGCTTCCGTTTCGGAGGCCCGGCATGCCGATCCCGTCGACGCGACCGGGGGCAAGCTCGACCAGATCATGGGCCCGCCGTTCCCGTGACGCTCGAAGACCGCTGAAGGGTCAGTCGCGCGGCCTGTGATACTGCCGCGCAGTTGAAGCCGATGGGCGCGCGGGCTGCCCGGCCCAACGCTTCACGAGTTATGCTCGGGCGGCCATGTTCATTGCCCCCGACGACGACCTCCTGCGCGGACTCGAGGGGGCCACCGTGCGTGCCCGCGCGCAGCCGGAGGTGGAATACCGCGTCGAACGCCGGGTCGGCTCCGGCAGCTACTCCATCGCGTTCTTCGCCCTGAGACGTTCACCCGACGGGGAGTCGCCCGTCGTCCTCAAGTTCGTGCGCCCGAGCCTCATGCGGGCTGCCGGTGAGATGGCGATCTTGGCCGTCGAGAAGGAGACTGTAGCGCTCGGGCGCTTGAACGAGCGCGTCCCGCCCACACCGTTCGTGGTGCGACTGCACGCGAGCGACGCCATCGACGTCGAGCAGGGCGGGGTCGAGCTGCGATTGCCGTGGCTCGCGCTCGAGTACGTGCATGGTGGGGCCGAGGGCACGACGCTGGAAGAGCGCGTGGAGTTCAGCGTCGAACAGACGGGCTACGCGTTCGATCCGGACCGCGCCGATCTCGCGCTGACCTGCCTGGCGAGCGGGCTCGAGGCGATCCACGAAGTGGGCGTCGTGCACCGCGATCTGTCACCGCACAACGTGCTGTGTTGCGGTTTCGGGCACGACGAGCTGTTCAAGATTGCGGACTTTGGCATCGCGCGCCCGCAGGGCGGAGCCGGAACCTTCGCCGGCATTCCCGGTGGCACGCCCGGCTATGCGGCACCAGAGCAAGTGCGCCACGGCGGCGCGAAGGTCTGCCCCGAGAGCGACGTGTTCAGCCTGGCCGCGATCACCTTCAAGCTGCTGACTGGAGAGGATCTCTTCTCGGGTGGTTCGGTCATCGATGCCGCCGTGCTGGCGCTGGCCGCCGAGCGGCGCAGCATCACCAAGTGCAAAGCGCTGTGTCCCGAGCTTGCGGAGCGGCCGGGCGCGTGCGCCGCCATCGACCGGATCATTGCCCGGGGAACCGCGGCAGATCCTCGGCACCGCCCACCCACCGGCTGGGAGCTGGTGTCGGGGATCTTGCGCGCACTGCGCTCGGGGAAACGCCGTTCTCGCCCGCCGCGCCGGCGGTTGGAGAGCATCACGGACTACTCCGCGCCGATGCGCTTCGGTTGGACCTGGCGCGTGCGACATCAGTCCGGGGGCAGCCGCATCTTGCGCTGTGTGGCCTGGGATGCCGACGGGCGCGGGCTCGCCGCGACGACCGGCGGGCTGGTCTTCTGGAACGGAACGGGCTGGGTGTCGGTTCAGGTCGATGGACTGCCCGACGCGAAGGCGGTGCGTTTCGTCGAGCGTGTCGGTGCGGGTACCTGGCTCATTGGCGGTGACGGCGCCTTCATCGCGCACTACTCGAGCGACGGTGCGACCGGGTTCCTGCGAAGCGACGATCCGACCGTATCGTTCACCCACGCCAGCGGCGATCTCGAAGACCTCGCGGTGCTCGTGGCTGAGCGCCCTGGCGAGCCCCCGCTTCTGTTCGGCCTGGCGTCACGACGCTGGATGAAACCCGCGGCGCTCTCCCGGGCGAAACGCGTCAACTCGCTGGCTCGCATCGACGACGAACATTGGTTAATCGCAGACAAATCGAAGTCAGGCGAGGGATTCGCAGCCATCTACAGCCCGTTGATGTTCGAAGTGAACTTGATCGCGGGGGGTGAGTCGGAGCTCTACACCGGCTGCTCGGGCCGCGCAGATCTGGGGCTCGGCGCCGCGGTCGGCGGCGGTGGGCGAGTGATCAAGGTCGACGATCTCGCGACGACCTCGCTACAGATCTCCGACGGTCCCGACCTGGCCGCGGTCGCGGTCGACGTGGGTGGGCGCATCTGGGCGGCAAGCGCCGGGAGCATCTGGCTGCACGAGCCCGGCGGCTCGCTGCCGTGGAAGTGTGTGTGGCAGAACGACGCCTGGAACGTGCCTTTTGTCGGGGTTTTTGCCGATGTGGGTCGGGTCGTGGCAACGGCCCGGGATGGCGGAGTGGTCGAGGGGCGCTGGGAAGCAAAGTAGGGGGCGACCGGTCTTGCCTCGCTAGAGCGCATTTCATAACCCGGGGAGTGGTCCTCTTCCACGTGCCCGTGCCCGTGCCCGTGCCCGTGCCCGGCTGCTTCTCTGCACTCGGGCACGGGCACGGGCACGTTTACGGGAAGACTGAGCGTCGGCGAATATGAGGACACGCCCTAGAACACCGATCAGCTTGCGCTGCTCGTGTTGTAGGACCTTTACGTTGGGGCTGCGCCCCAAACCCCCGGCCTTCGGCCGTGCGCGCGCCGCGCGAGCGCCGAACACCTTGCAAGTCCCGGAAGACAAACGACGTTCACCCTGTTCGGCGCTCTGTCTCGACCCGAGCGCTTTCGCGCAGCGGAAACACTGCTGCGAGAGGGTTTCTTCGAGGTTACCCCCGGCGCGCCACCTGCCAGAAATTCGCGACTCATCCCGGGCCAGAGGAGGCATCCGCCGGCCTCGCCGGTAGTTCAAGTGGGTTTTCGCCGCTCATGCCCATCGCGATCTGAGCGTCGCAAGACTGCTCAAGTCGAGCCTAGTGCTCACTCGGCGGGTCCGTGGCATCCTCCGCCGTCATGAGCGACCTCGAACACGATCGCATCGCAGTCATCGATTTCGGCGGTCAGTACGCCCACCTGATCGCGACCAAGGTTCGACACCTGCACGTGCTCGCGGAGATCCGACAGCCGGACGACCCCATCGAGGCGTTCGCAGGGTACAAGGGCGTCATCTTGTCGGGGAGCCCGGCGCTCGCGTCGGCCGACGAGGGCGCTTTCACTCGCGAGGTCCTGGACCTGCCGGTGCCAGTTCTGGGGTTCTGCTTCGGCCACCAGGAGGTCGCCAAGCGCTACGGGGGTCAGGTCGAACACTGTCAGCGCGAGTACGGTCCGGCGCGCCTCACTCTGCTCGGCGCCTCCCCGATCTTCGCGGGGGTCCCGCCGGAGTCGACGGTCTGGATGAGCCACGGGGACACCGTCGTTGCGCTGGGTGACGGCTTCGCAGAAATCGGCACGTCGCTGGTCCCCGGCGACGAGACCCCGCATCGGAACGCCGCGATCGCCGACGACGTGCGCAAGCGATACGGGTTTCAGTTTCATCCGGAGGTGGACGACAGCGAATTCGGCGAAAAGATGCTGGAAAACTTCGCCGTCCACATCTGCGGCTGCAAGCCGACCTGGACCATGTCGCGCTACGTCGAAGAGGAGGTCGACAAGATCCGTCGGCAAGCGGGCGAACAGGGTGTCTTCTTGCTGGCATCAGGCGGTGTCGACTCGACGGTGTGCGCGAAGCTATTTGCGGAGGCGCTGGGGCCCGACCACCTGCACCTGCTACACGTCGACAACGGACTGATGCGCAAGGACGAGAGTCGCCGAGTCGTGGAGTCTTTGCGTACCCTCGGGGTGTCGAAGAACCTGCACTTCATCGACGCGACGGACGATTTCATGGCGAGCCTGGAAGGGTTGGTGGAGCCAGAGGCCAAGCGCCGAGCAATCGGCGACACATACATGCGCGTCTTCGAGCGCGAAGCCAAACGCCTTGGGCTGCAGGCCATGCTCCTGGGCCAGGGCACGATTTACCCCGACACGATCGAGACGGGGGGCACGAAGCGCGCCGATGTCATCAAGACCCACCACAACCGGGTGCCGATCATCGAGCAGATGATCCGCGAGGGGCGTGTGATTGAACCGCTCCACGAACTGTACAAATCCGAAGTGCGCGAGCTCGGAGCGAAGCTGCAGATTTCCGACGAGCTCTTGTGGCGGCATCCGTTTCCCGGTCCCGGGCTCGGCATTCGGCTCCTGTGCTCGGACGGCAGCCTGCCGCCAGGCTTCGAGGGCGCGGCGGAGAGCGACGCACTGATCCAGGAGATCTTGCGCCCTGCCGGGCTGACCGGACACCTCTTGCCGGTGCGCTCCGTCGGCGTGAAGGCGGACCTTCGCAGCTACGAGATGCCGGTCTGGATGGCCGGGGACGTCAGCTTCGAGCGGGCGACGGAGAGCGCGGCGCGGTTGTTCAAGCGGGTGCCCGGCATCAACCGTGCGGTGCTCGATCTATCGGGGCAGAAGCTCGACGGGGTGCGCCCTCGCGCGGCGACGGTGACCCGGGAGCGCCTCGATTTGCTCCAGGAAGCGGACGCCATCGTGATGGAAGCGCTGCGGCACCACGGGCAACTTCGCGTGGTTTGGCAGTGTCCAACCGTCGCGATTCCGCTCGAGGCCGGGGGACGGAGCGGTGAGTTGATCGTCGTCCGGCCAATCCACTCCGAGCGCGGCATGACCGCGAAACCCGCCGAGTTGCCGGGGGCGCTGCTCGCCGACATGCGCCGAGTGCTCGAGCTGTCGGGTGTGCTCGCATTGGGGTTGGACATCACGACCAAACCCCCCGGCACCATCGAGTGGGAGTAGGCCTTGGGGGGCGCCTCCGAGGGCGGAGCGCGCGTGACATTTCGACGCGTGCGCATTGCGGTGCTCCTGGGCATCCTCGCCATCGTTCTCACTTGGGCGTTCAACGATGCGCGCCGGCGCAAGGAGCGCACGACCTGGAAACGCTCGGTGCAGGTCGCCGTCGTGCTCCTGGAGCGCGGTCCCGTCGAACCGGCGGCCGTCGCGGAGCTCAGGTTGCGCACGCGCGCCCTCGAGTCCCACCTGGCGGCAGAGATGCAGCGCTACGGCGGAAATCCCGAGCTCCGGCCGTTCGAGTTCACGGTGTACGGACCGGTGGCGGTCCTCGGTCCGCCGCCCAGCCCCGCGGGTGACGCGCTCTCGGATCTCGCACGTCATGCCTGGGACAGCTGGCAGTATTTTCGCGACGTCGATCAGCGCGCCGGAGTCGAGTGGCGTGCGGCGGACAGTCGCATCTACCTCGTGCTCCGTCCGCCGGAGAGCGAGGCCAGAAAAAGCGTGGAGGGCCAGAGTGAGCAGGGTGGACGGGTCGGGAGCGTCGAGGTCGAGCTGGATGCATCGATGGTCGACTTCGCCTTGTTCGTTGCCACGCACGAGCTGTTTCACACACTGGGGGCCAGCGACAAGTACGACGCCGTGGGTCGGGCGCGCGTGCCCGACGGTCTCCCCGCACCGCAGCAGGTGCCGCTGTATCCACAGCTGTCCGCCGAGGTGATGGCTCGAAACGTGGCACTCGGCCCGAACACGGAGCGCCCACCGGAGACACTCGCCGAGCTCAGCGTGGGTGCGGCGACCGCTCGCGAGATCGGCTGGCTCCGCTCTGAGGGCGAACGCTGAGGCCCGGGAGCGCGCGCTTGGTGCCGGGTCCAGGTTGCAGCCCGTCGGGTGCGGGTTCGCCGCGCCAAACTGGATCTGCATCGAGCCGAGATCTAAGGTGCGCGTCGTGCAACGGCTGGTGTTCACGTTGGCTCTCGCGGCGAGCGCCTGTGTCGAGCGGGGTGCTCCGCCGCTTCGGCATCCCGCCACTTCGGAGACCCAACGAGCTCCAGTCAGCGCACCGCCGAGCGCGCCACCACAGGTGAGCCCTGCCCCGGTGGAGGCTCCGAGCTTTCACTGGGTGTTGGCCGTCGACCACGGGATCCGCGGGGACAAGGCCGGCGCCGGTGGGTTTCTCGCGCCGCGTTCTCACGGCAGCCACAATGGGCTGGATCTGCTGGCGCCGCTCGGCACCCCGGTGCTCGCTCCGTGCAGCGGAAAGGCCCGGGCTGGCCGCAACCCTTCTCACGGAAAATGGGTGCACCTGGTCTGCCCGCTGCCCGCTCAGCTCGGTCTCGGGCGTGGGCGCCACGCCTCGTTCTTTTTCGCTCACCTGAACGACACCGCCGAGCTTGGAGCGGAGTTTGGCGTAGCTCCCGCAGGTGGTGTCGTCGGCAGCGTCGGCAAGACGGGCAACGCTTCTGGCGGCGCGGTCTCCCCGCACCTGCACTTCGAAGCCATCATCCACGACACGGAAGCCAACGCGCTGGCCGAGACTCACTCTGGCCGTGATCAGAGCGAGACGGCTGCTGCGGGCGAGCTCGGCCTCGCCCTGCAACAGCGGTGTCTCGGCCCGTCGGGCCTGGAGGCGCATCACAAGTTGATCTGGCGTGCGCGTCGCATCGACCCGTTCGTGCTGCTCGTGTGCCTCGGCGCGGCGAAACCCACGTTCAAGCGTCCACCGGGCAAGCTCGGTGAGGCAAGCTACGCGTGGAGCACCGCGTACCAAGCGACGGGGTTCGACGTGGACTCGCAGGCGCTGCCCGACCGAGCGTCGGGTCAGTCCGCCGCTCAGTAGTGATAGGCCACGGTGTACGCGGTGCAGGTATTCGAAGCACCCGAATCGACGCGCACGAAGACCGTCGCGTCGTCGGACCAGCCGTTGCAATCGAGCGAGACGTTCACGGTGCCGCCAGACACCACGCAGCAACCTGGCTTCCCGCCCGGCGACGTGCTCGGCGTTCCCGACGAGCAGGTCACGGACGCGCCCGGACACTCGGCGAACAAACACAGCCGCACCTTCGCCGTCGTGGAGGCGACGGGGCCCACGAGGCATCCGGTCGTGTCCGTCCCGAAGTACGAATAATAGTCGACGTCTTTCGAGCCATCGAGCTTGCCCGAGACCGTAGAGCCGGTGCCGTCGCAGTCCGTCACCGCTTTCAAACCGGTGGCGGTCGTTTCGGTTTCGTTGGGCTCGTACCCCTGATCGATGCAGGTGCCTCGAGTATTTCCCGTGCCGCCCGTTCCGGTGCCGCCGGTGCCCCCGCTCGTCGTTCCGCCGCCGCTTGGAGCGCCGCCGCCTCCGCTCGTCGTTCCGCCGCCGCCCGGCGTGCCACCGCCGCTCGGTGCGCCGCCGCCGCTCGGTGCGCCGCCGCCGCTCGCCCCGCCGCCGCTCGGTGCGCCACCGCCACCCGGTGCGCCACCGCCGCTGGGTGCGCCGCCGCCGCTCGGTGCGCCACCGCCGCCGCCTACGGCGCCCCACTCGAAACAGTTTTGTCCGTCGTTGGAACACACGGGATGCGATTCGGGGCAGCAGCCCACGAGCGCGCCCTCAGGTGACCGGCACTCGATGGGCTGACTTCCGGAACAACTGGTGGGATCCCCAGCGTCGGTCTCGCTGGCGCACGCGCCGATCACGAGCGCGAGCCCGACGCACAACCCGGGCAGAGCGCGGGCGGCGTGTCGGAGCATCAATCCGCTCGCTTTCGCACCGCGTCCTGAGTCAGCTCATCGACGAGCTCTGCAGACTTTTCAGCGGGCGAGTTGCCGCTCGCACGCAGCGCCTTGGCGTAGGCGACGAGTCGATCGACGTCCACCGTGGTCAGCTTCTTCATGGCCGACCGCAGTCGCGAGGCCATCAGCTGCGTGCACGGGGCGCGTTGGCTCTTCAGTAGATCCACCGTGAAGTCGAACCAGCGGCTCGTTCCGCTGGCCTCTGCCAGCCTCAGAGCATAACCGACGGCGAACTCCAGAGAGTCCTGCTCCAGCGCATGCCCCAGGCTGGACTCCTGCGCCATGTCGAGGAGGGTCGTCTTGAGCAGATCTTCGGCGTCGTCGAGCCTGCCCATCTCCAGGGCGCGATCCGCGATGCTCGCCAAGATCTCCAGCGCGCGGCTCTTCTGGGTGGTCTCGGGATCGTTCGGGGGCTCGGAGATCCGGCGGGTGGTCTCCGCTTCACTGCTCGACGGCACCGGTGTGAATTCGTCTTGAGTCGAGGCAGCCTGCCGCCGTCGATTCGGGTCGCCGATCAGGACCTCCAGCTCCTCCGCCCCGGCAGTCAACCAGTCGCCGTCGAACAGGGGCTGCGACCCGGTCAGTCGCACCCCGTTCACGTACAGGCCATTCATGCTGCCGAGATCGTCGATACTCACCTGCTCGCCGTGCACGTTGAGCCGCGCGTGGCGCCTCGACACCTTGGCGTCGTCCAAAAGGATGTGGCAAGAAGCATCTCGCCCCATCAGGTACACGCCTTCGGTCAGCAGCAACTCCTGCCCTCGGTGGCGGAGCCGGACGCGCGTCAGGCTCCGCGACTCGCGGTTGTCAGCGCGACTCATGAGCAAGCCACCTTATCCCGCCGCGCCGGGGGATCCAATCCTACTGCCGGCGCGGCAGTCCGCCCGGCATTTTTCCCGGCTCTGCCGGGCCTCAGCCGACTTCTACTGCCCGGATGGCGGCGTCGACTTGTTTTTCCACCTGCCGGAAGTGGTCCTTGTCCCCGCCCGACTCCACCACCACGACACGGTCGCCGCTCACGAAGACGGTGACCCAGAGCACGTTGGGGCGACCGCCGCGCGTCGTTTCGTAACGGAACTGTTTGCCTGCGGTCCCGTTCTTGGCCTCGACCGCCTGGACCTTCGGGTTCCCGTAGCCGCGAAGCTCGAGCTCGTTCTCGATTGCCTGCGCCCAGAAGTCGAGGCCGCCCTTGGGATCGTTCTTTTCTCTGCGAACGGCGAGCACGATCCCGTTGGCGCTCGTCGCGCGGTAGCGGAAGTCGTCGTTGGTATCGAGCTCGGCAAAACCATCCGGTGTCTTGATGTCGAAGCCCTTGCTACAGCCGGTTCCGAGCAGCGTCGTGGTGAGGGCGAGGGCGATGACCAGGGTGTTGCGGTTCATTTCATTGTCTCCGGAGCTTCACAGCTCGAGTAGGCCGGCCAGGCCGACTTTCTTCAGCCACTTGACCGGCATGCGCAGCGGCCGCGCGGGCGGTGTGTGGGATTTCCCCCCGCCAGCCACGACTGGGGCCTTCTCCGGCGCGGGCGTCAACGTGAGCGTGATGAGCGAGTAGCTGGCGCGCGTCTTCAGAAACTGCATGCGCCCCTTGGCTTCGTCGATTTGCCTCACCACGTTCTCGAGCTCCTTCCCGACGCGCAGCGCCTCGTCGACATTGGTGGCGCGCACCAGAAATTGCTCCAGCCGATTGCGAACTGCCTCGAGGTTCTTCAGGCGCACTTCCAGATCGTGATACTGCTCCGACACATCCTGGGCGCTGACCGAGCGTCGGGTGACGTCTCCGAGCGCTGCAATTTCTCGGAGCGCCAGTCGAAAATGAGTGGACGGGACCCGCAGCTGCACGACCGTGTCCGTGCGCGAGACGAGGTAGCCGCCGTGGGCCTCGGCGAGGTCGATGGACTTCTCCAGCACGCCGCTCAGGTCGGATTTGTCGACCTGAACACCGAGAGCTCCTTCGTAGATGAGCAGCGGCTTGGCCAATTCGTCCAGCTTGGGTGAGTCGGTGCTTTGTTTGGCTCGTACCGGGTGGCTCGAGCCGCCTGCGGCCGGGGTGGTGGGCCGTGTCTGCGCCGCGCGCGCCGTCATCGGTGAGGGCGAAGTCGCCGCGGGCTCGGCCTGCGGGGCGGGCGCAGCTTCCATGGCGGGGCTTTGGCTCGCAGCATCGGCAGCGCGCGGCTGAGCGCCCATCTCGGCGGCGGGTGCGCCAGGGGCGAGCGCAGCTTTGGGCGGCGACGCCGCGCATCCGCTGGCGAACGCCATCAACAGCAGAATGGCCGCTGGTACACCGGAGCGTCGTGTCATCGGCCTCGGGCCGGGGGAGCATGCGGAAGTCATAGGGCCGAAACGCGGGTTCCCCCGGCCACTTACACTCGCTTTTCCTCGGACCCCTTCCTTAGCGTCGCGGGGCGTGGAAATCTGGGGGCGCTTGGCACATCGCGATGTCATCTCGATCCGCGGTCTGGAGACTGAATGCGTGGTCGGGGTCTACCCTCGCGAGCGGGGTCGACCACAGCCACTTCGCATCGACATAGAACTCTCGATCGACACGGAGGCCGCGGCAACCACGGGTCGACTGAGTCGGACGGTCGACTACGACCGGACTGCACAAGCCGTGATCTTCATCCTGCAGAGCTGCCGCTTCGGGCTGCTCGAAACCGCTGCCCACGCCCTGGCGAAGTTCCTGCTCATACCCCCAATCAGTGCTGACCGAAGTGCGCTGGTTCGAGCTGCGCGCGTCCAACTGACGAAACCCGATGCACTCATGGGGGCGGCGGTCGCGGCCCTCAGCATCGAACGCGATGCAGCTTGGGCGGCGGTGGCTCGCGAGCAGAAGCCCTTCGGCAGCATCGACCTGGTGTTTCTATCTCGCGAGGCGAGCATCGTCCGAGTGAACCTCGCTCCGCGGGGCGAGCTCGGGACTCGGGATCAGCCGGAGGCTCACGACGCCGAGCTAGCGCTCACCGCGGGCTTGGTGTGTGACGGAGTGCCCTTCCCGAGCGGCGCGAAGCGCAGCCAAGGGCGGGGCGCGCCGCGCCGCCTCCAGAATCCAACGCGCCGCTGGCAGTCCGTGCTCTCGGTCGACTCGCCCGGGACCACGAGAGCCCCGAGCGAAATCGCGGCCAATCGCCCTACGAGTGCCGTGGGCGGACTTTCCGCCGATCCCGTCGATTGACCCACGGTCGTGCCGCGCTTGCGGCACATGCCGCCAGGCTGGTGCCGTGTAGGTCCATGTCATCCATGTCCCACGTTGTCCTTCCATTCTGACCTGCGACTGCACATCGCCTATTTCCATTCGCGTTCGGTTCGGGCATTCAAGAGCGCGACTGGGGAGGATGCGTGGTGGGTCAGGTGGAACACAGCCCGAGCGACGGCCATTCCATGGCGGAGAGTTCAGCGCACGAGCGACGGGAGTCCCGGGACCGTCGGCGCTCGCGGCGCAAGCGCGCGGTCCGCGCTCGCACCTTGAGTGTGAAGCGCATGTCGCGCAACGAATCGGAGCTCGGACGCGAAATCAGAGCTAGGCTCGACGCACTCCGTCCGAAGACTCGGGGCGAATGTGAGAGTGGACCTCGGCCGTGCCCCCACGTCTCGTGCCGGCACCACCTCTACCTCGATGTCTCGCCGCGAACGGGTGCGATCAAGCTCAACTTCCCCGACCTCGAAGTCTGGGACATGCCGGTGTCCTGCGCACTGGACGTGGCCGAGAACGGAGCGACCACGCTCGAGGACGTCGGCGGGATCCTGAACCTGACGCGGGAGCGCATCCGGCAGCTCGAGCTGTCCGCCCTCGGGCGACTCGAGGCGCTGGGCGACATGCTGGCCCTGAGGGAGCTCGTCGACCCGAACTTCTGCCCCTGATTCAGGCGGGTTTGGCGGCGGGCGGGCGGGCGACAAACCCCCTGGGTCTGAGGCGTTTGGCCCCGGGCAAAGGGCCGATCGCCGGCATGGCGTCGCCGGTCTCGAAAGTGGTAAGCTTCGAGGCTCGCGCTTCCCGGCGCATGCGCTAGAGATGGCAGGCAACCAACCCCCCGGAAAGCCCCCCGGTCGAGCTGGCGGGCCGCCGCCCGTTCCCAAGCGGGCAGGGCCGCGGCCCGTTGTCGGTCGGGAGCCAGCGCCATCGGCCGCGGGTGAGTCTGGCGCCGCCCTGCCGCCGCCGCGACCCGCGGCCGGGGCGCCGCCTCCGCCCCGCATGGCTGGTGCACCGCCGCCGAAACCTGCGCGGGACGCACCTCCTCCGCGACCCGCGGCCGGCGCACCCCCTCCGCCCCGCGCCGGAAGTGCTGCCGCCGCCGCGCGCGAGCAAGAGACGTTGCTAGCACCACCGCACGCCCGGGACGTGACTCACGAGCGCGTGAAGGCCGCGGTTCCACCAAGCGGCGTCGGGATGCTCTCCGGACCGCCCTCCGGGCGCGAACCGGACAAATACATCGGGACCACCATCGACGGCCGCTACATCGTGGAGTCCATACTCGGCGAGGGTGGCATGGGCGTGGTCTACAAGTGCACGCGCAAGGTGTTCGATCGCCCAGCTGCGCTCAAGATCTTGCGCTCCGATCTGGCCAAGAACTCCGAAGTGCTCGGCCGCTTCGTGACCGAAGCCAAGGCGGCGTCGGGGATCGGCAACGCTCACATCGTCGACGTCTTCGACTTCGGAGAGGTGCCCGACGGCTCGACCTACTTCGCCATGGAGTACCTCGAAGGCGAGACGTTCGGTGCCTGCATTTCGCGGGGTCGGCTGGAGCCGGAGCGCGTCGTCGTGCTCGGTCGCCAGATCGCGGAGGGGCTTGCTGCGGCGCACGAGGAGCAGATCGTCCACCGCGACCTGAAACCCGACAACCTGTTCCTGATCCAAAAGGACGGGCAAGAGTTCGTAAAAATCTTGGATTTCGGCATCGCAAAGGTGGTCGGGATCGACAACAAGATCACGCGCGCCGGTGCGGTGTTCGGCACGCCCCACTACATGTCGCCCGAGCAGTGCCGTGGCAGCCCGGTCGACCACCGCACCGACATCTATTCACTCGGGGTCATCCTGTACGAGATGATCGTGGGACGCGTCCCGTTCGACACGGAGAACCCGCTCACGATCCTGTCGATGCACCTGAACGAGCCGCCACGTCGCTTCGCCGAAGTGGTGCCGGAGCTGGAGGTGCCTGCGGGCTTGGAGAACCTCGTGCTGAAGTGCCTGGCAAAACAGGCCCAGGAGCGCTTCGGTTCCATGACCGAGGTCGAAGTCGCGCTGGCGGCCATCGCGCGGGGCGAGAGCGTCGAGATCGACGTCCCCATCAGCGTTGCGCCTCCGGCCGATGGGCTGCCGCCAGAGCTGATGATGCCGCCCGAGCCCTCTGCGCCTGCGTTCGGTGATCGAGTCTCTGGCGTGCCTTCCGTGCGCGACATGGTTCCGCCGAGCTCCGATCCCGCTCGCAACTCCTTCGCAGGAGACGTGCGCGCTTCGCTGCCGGGAAGCCAGCGCATGTCGATTTCCGGGGCGTACCGCGCTGTCGACCCGATGGAAGAGCACCTCCGCGCGACCGCCGAGGCCGCCGAGGCCGAGCGCGATTGGGCGCGGGCGGGCGCCTCGAGGCGCTGGCCGCTCGTGGCTGGTGTGCTCGGTCTGGCCGCCCTGCTTGGCGGCGGCGTGTACGTGGCAGTGTCCCTCGAGGTTGCCACGCTCGGGGAGGCGTTCCAGCCGGCGCGGCAGCTGCTGTTTGGTCAGCACTTCGAAGCCACGACGGAAGCGGAAGGAGCGCAGACCGTCCCGGTGGCGGTGGTCTTGTCGCCCATCGACGCCCACGTCTTTCTCGACGGCAAGGATCTCGGCGGCATGCCGCTGGAGGTGCCCGTCAAGAAGGGTGGGAAGGTCGAGGTGGAGGTCAAGCGGGACGGTTACTGGACCCGCAAGGCAACTCTCGACACCGAGCAGGCGACGGTGACGATTCGCCTCGCTCCCATCCACGCTGGCAGGGCGGTCGCGGCGGCTTCCGGCCTGCCCAAGGCGGCTCTCGGCAAGCCAGGGGTCGACAAGCCGGGTCCCGACAACCCCGCCCTCCCGAAGGCCGGCATCGAGAAGGCTCCGCCGCCGGCACCGCCCGCACCCGAAGCCGAGTAAGCGGGTCCTGCCGCCGTGGCGGCGTCGGCTCTTCGCTGGCTCGACCTACTTGCGCACGAAGGTGCGGCGCGTCCGACTCTTCTCGACTCCGGGAAAGGCGAGCGCCCGTCCATGCATCACGACAAAGACGCCGGGCGGCAGAAGCCGCGCCGCGAGCAGTGACTCGGTGACGTTCTGGAGCGCGTCGGAGTCTCGAAACTCGAACGGGCGCATGGCCCCGGTGAGCACGACCGGCAGCGAGAGCTCGGGCAGGTGGTCCGTCAAGTGCGCTCCGGTTTCGGCGAGGGTGTCCGTCCCGTGGATGACGAGGATCCCATCGTGACCGGCGACGGCGTCGCGCACCGCGCTCAGGATCTCGTCCCGATTCGCGGCGGTCATGTCCAGCGAATCCTTGTTCATCACCGGCACGTGCGTGACCCGCAGCTCGGGAAGTCGCAGCTCATCGATCAGGCGGTCGAGGACCGAACGTACGTTGCGGAGCGAGCCGTCGGTCTCGTCGTAAGTCTTTTCGATCGTCCCGCCGGTCGTCAGCACGGCGACGCGAAAGAGGCCCTCGAAGCGTGAGTTTTCGGACTGCTTCACTGAAGCTCCACTACTTCTTCTTGGGTGCCGGCTTGGGCGTGCCGTCGGCCGCCCCGGACTTGTCGTTGGCATTGCTGCCGAATTCCCCGCGCTTCTCCCCGACGACCGCATCCTTCGCGTTCGGGCCGAGGAGAGTCCCGCACAGGGTCTTGCAGTTGGTGTCCTTCGCCGCGCAGCTGCATTTCCCCTGCTTCTTCAGCTCGAGTTTCTCCTTCACTTCGGCCACGGTCCAGCCGGCCAGTTTCTCCACCTTCTCGATCGACCAGCGTTCCTTGATTTGGCGCGGCGTGCGCGGGTCGGTGGCCTTCCCGTCGGCCTCGGCGCAGCAGCGGAAGCTCAGGAAGTAGTAATAGAACCCCTCGTCGTGGGTGTAGACCTTTGGGCGGCACTGGTTTCTGACACCTTCGTACCAGGGCCCACCGGTGTGCACACTGTCGTACTTTCCCCGAAAGTCGCTCTGGTTGTGGTGCTCACTGGCGACCACTTCGTCCGCATTGCCGGGCATGTCTGCCACACCGAAGTCACTGATACAGTCGGGTTGGCTGCCGCTCTTCACGCCCTTCCAGAGTCGCGCCAACTCTTTCGGGTCGCGCTGCGCGACCTTCTTCATGTCGGGGTTGTCCCACTTGTGGTCCCCGTTGCACTGAGACGAGTCGCGCGTGTACCCCTGGGGGAAAGGCTTGGTGCTCGGCCCTTCACAGGCGAAGTTCCACTCCGACTCGGTGCACATGCGTTTGCCCACCGCCGCGCACTTGAGCTGGGCCTGGTGGAAACGGTTCATCACCTCCGGGCGCTCGCCCTTTACGTTCGGCCACTCATAGGTGTCGACGCAATACCGCTTCTTGACCTTCTGCCCGACACACACGCTCTTGTCTTCGAAGCGCTCGCAGACGGTCTTCTTATTCCACTTCGCGTACCAGCTCTTCTCACACTTGTAGTCGACGTCCGTGCAGTAATCGCCGCTGACGAGCTTCATGCCGGCGGGGCAGGCATCAGTGTCGGCGGCTGTGGGAGAGCTGGCCCCACCCCCGTCCGCAGACTGCCCCGCGTCCGTAACCGCGCCGCCTTCTGACGTAACACTCGCGTCCGCGAGTGACGTAACACTCGCGTCGGGCGCCGATGTAGGTGCGCCGGGGCCAACGAGGTCGGCCGGGTCGGTCTCGGGCTCGCGCGGAGGGATGGTGGCGCAGGCGATGAAGCCACCCAGGCCGGCGGTGAGGAGCAGCGTAGCGGCGCGCATGTCGGCACCCTTTTACGGGCGACCTCCGCGGACGGGAAGGGTTTTTCCGTCCCGCCCGGCGCGTCGTACGGGAGGCCCGGACCCAAGCTTCCCGGGGCTCGGACCATCAGAGGGGGCGACCTCGGAGCGACACATCGGGTGTGGGTCGAGGGCCACGTGGCAGGTGAAAGATCCTCGCACTTCGGCCGTTCCAAGGTTGGTCCGACAATTGCTGAGGAACCTTCTCAGATTCGGACGGTCACAGTTCAACGGCAGGGCGCGATGATCGCGGTCGGCCACGGTCGGCAGGAAAGGTTCAGGAGGAACAGGGTCATGAAGAAGTTTGGCGCGATGGTGATGGTGGCGGTTTCGGCGTTCGCGGTGGTTGGCTCGGTGGCAAGTGATGCCAAGGCCTGCGGCGGCGAGTGGGTTCCTGCGGTCGAGATCGACCACCGCCCGGAGGGCATTGCCCGCGCAGAGAAGGCGCTCAAGAAGGGCGAGCACGCCCAGGCGGCGGCGATGGTCGTCCGCATGATGCCCCACGTCAAAGACCTCAAGGCGAAGAAGGATGGCACGTTGGTCGCTCGGGCCCAGCGCATCCTGGCGCTCGCGGTGGCTCGCAACAACGGCGCCTTGCCCATCGGCAAAGAGATCCCCGGCTACATCCAGGGCACGTGGATTGGCAAGACCAGCAAAGACAAAGCCGCCAATCTCGAGTGGTCGGTCGCTGCACTTCGCAAACTGAACGACATCAAGAAGGACGACGCGGCGGTCCAGAGCGATCTCGCCGAAGCACTGGCGAAGGTGGAGAGCCACCGCGCGGAGGCGAAGGAGATCTTGGAGAAGCTGGCGACGAAAGACCTGGTCTCTTCACCCGAGGCGTATGCCGCCCTGGCCGACCTCCGCAGTCAGGCGGGCGACAGTGCTGGACAGAAGTTGGCGCTGAAGCGCTGTGAGTCCATGGCAAAGACCGCGAATGTTTGCCGCGCTTCGGCCTGACAGTTGAAGCTCTGAGCGAGCGAGAGTTGACTCGGAGGCCCATGACCCGCTTCCTGTCGCTCTCGCTCGTTTGCTTTTTGGGGTTTGGTGCACCGGGCTGCAAGAAGCCCCAGAGTGGCCCGAGCCCGGAGGGGTCAGCCAGTCCGCGCGCTTCGACCTCCGCCGAGGTCACACCTGCCAGCGCCGTGAAGGCGGCGTTCCTGCCCGGCGATGCCGAGCGCGGCAAGCTGCTCGCCGAGAAGTTCGAGTGCAGCCGCTGCCACGATGGCACGAAGCTCGCGGGGTCTCCGCTGGAGAAGCACTGCGTGACCTGTCATCAGGAGATCTGGACCGACAAGTTCAAAGCCCCTCCGGACAAACTCGCCAAGTGGAAGAAGACGGTGGTTCACTACCTGAACGCGCCGAACCTCGAGAGCGCAGCCGAGCACCTCGATCCCGCGTTCATCCAGGCGTTCCTCCTGAAGCCCCACAAAATCAGGCCGAACATGGTCTCGAGCATGCCGCGGCTGAGGATCACCGCGCAAGAGGCCGCGGACGTGGCTGCTTACCTGACTCACAGCGGAAAACCAGCAACGGATCCGGTGAGTGGGAACGCGGAGCTGGGGCGCACCCTGGTCGAGAACCGCGCGTGCGGGACCTGTCATCAATTCTCCGGCGTCCCCGAGCTGCCAGTGAAGCCGACGCTCACCACACCCTGGCAAAAAGGCAACGACGCCATCGAGCTCGCCCCCGACCTTCGCTACACGCGGGACCGGATGTCGTTCACCAAGCTCACTCGCTGGCTGCTCGACCCGGCACAGGTCAAGCCGGGCACGCTGATGCCGAAGCTGGGCTTCACTGAGGCGGAGGCTAAGGACGTCGCGGCCTACCTGCTCAGTGCCAAGCTCGAGCCGGTCGCCAGGAAACCCGTGCCAGCGCGCCTGCCCGTGCTCGAGCGGAAGGTGACGTTCGAGGAGGTCGAGAAGGTCGTCTTGCTCAAGACCTGCCGCCACTGCCACACGAATCCCGACATCGCCCGGGGCGACGGGGGCCCGGGAATGACCGGCGGTTTTGGCTTCGTGCCGCGCAAGCTGGATTTCTCGACCTACGAGAGCACCAACGGGGGGCTCCTGGATCTGAAGGGCGAACGCATGAGTGTCTTCACGAAGACCAAGGACGGCACGCCGCTCCTCGTGGCGTCACTGATTGCTCGCCAGAAGGAGGAGAGCGGAGATATCGACCCCGAGGCGCGCGGCATGCCGCTCGGTTTGCCGGCGCTGTCCGCCGAAGCGGTTCAGCTGGTCGAGAGCTGGGTTGCCCAAGGGCGTCCGCAGTAACGCGGCCCGCCGCGTCGAGTCAGCGCTGGGCTTCTTCCAGGGCGTGGGAGAGTGTCGAGGCACTGAAGGGTTTCACCACCCGAGGGGAGCTGACCTCCGCCAGGAAACGTGCCGCCCGCTCGGTCAGGACCCCGCCCGTGAGGAAGACGAAACGTCGACACAGCTCGGGGCGCTCCGCGGCGATGCACTGGTAGAGCTCGACGCTGGCCAGATCCTCGCGCATCAAATCACACAAGATCACGTCGACCGCCGCGCCGTCGGTCAGTGCGGTTTCGGCCGCCGCCCGATCCCCGACTGCGATCACGTCGTACCGCTCCGATAACATGGCGCACAACGACGCCGCCTCTTCCGCGTCATCCTCCAGGATGAGGACTCGGCGTCGCGCGTCGGCCTGGGACTCGCCTGGAGCGGACGCGGGCAGGCGGACGCGGAACGTCGTCCCGACGCCGGGTGACGACTCCACGCTGATTTCTCCGCCGAGCTGGCTGATGATGCCGTGGCAGATCGAGAGACCGAGCCCCGTGCCGATGCCGACTGGTTTGGTCGTGAAGAACGGATCGAAGACGCGCTCCGCGACCTCGGGCGGCATGCCTGGCCCGTTGTCGGCGACCTCCACCAACACTCCGTCGCCATCCGGGCGTGCGCGGACCAAGACCGTCTTATCGCCCGGTCCGCCTTCCGGCATCGCCTGCAGTGCGTTGAGCACGAGATTCAAGAACACCTGCTCGAGACGTCCGCTCTCGCCCCGCACCGCCGGCACATTCTCGCAATCGATGCTGAGAGCGGCGCGGTGTTTGTGCTCCGAGACGGTGATCCGCTCGACGAAGGCGAAAACCTCCCGCAGGTCCACTGCGGCGCGCGGCTGGTCCGCCGAACGCGAAAAGGTCCTGAGGTCGCGCACGATGCGCGTGACGCGATCGGCTCCGCCCCGGAGCTCCACCAGCTGTGCCACAGCCTCCTGCCTCAGCTCAGCCGGTAGTCGGTCGAGCCAGCGCTCCAGCGCGTCCAGTCGTAGGTAGAAGAAGGTCAGCGGGTTGTTGATCTCGTGCGCCACGCCGGCGGCCAGCGTTCCGAGCGCGATCAGCCGATCCGCCTGAGCTAGCTGGGCTTCCATGCGCGTGCGATCGGTCACGTCGCGGGCGAACCCCAGCACGGCCGGACGTCCCGCGTGCCGAGTGGGGATGGACGTGACCTCCACCCTGACCCGTCCGCCGTTGCCCCTGATGCAAGTGTATACGTACGGCGGGAAGCGCGTGCCGTCGGTGAGCATCTTGCGAATGCGCTGACCCATCAGCGCGACGTCCCCGGCTTCGAATAGCTGATCGAGCGTACGCTCAGTCAGGTCTTTGACGGAGTCGAAGCCGAAGATGGCCGCGGCTCGAGCGTTCGCGTAGACAAAACGTCCATCTTGAATGATGCCCACCCCGTCGGGCGCGGTCTCGATCAACTCTCGAAAGCGAGCCTCGGATTGTTCCAGCTCCGCTTCGGTGCGATGCCGCTTGCTGAGCTCGGAGATGAAGGTGACGGCGGCGGTCCGTCCGTCCAGGTCCAGCGAGCTGAATGCGATCTCGACCGGCACTCGCGTGCCAGCTCTCTGTTCGAGCACCGCCTCCCACTTGTTCTGGCTGCGACTGCGCTCCAGCCAGTCCTCGTGCAAACGAGAAACGTGTCGTCTGAGCTCCACGCTCCCGCTGCCGCCCGCATCGGCCGGCGGGTAACCCATGATCTCGGCGGCGCGCTCGCTCACGAACACACTCGACTCGCCGGCGTCGCCTGGCACGATCACCACCACGCCGAGGCCCGCGATCTCTGCCGCACGGATGACGGCGCTCGCGATACGCGGATCCTGCATGCGGAAGGCCCGAGTATGCCGGAAGTCGCCGCGCGCGGCGGCCAAAACAGCGGGCTCTGCTCAGCCGCCGTCGCCGGGGGTGCCCGCAGCTTCGGTGCAGCAGCGAAAGCCGGCCTCGTAGCCGTAGTCGAACTCCTTGTGGAACGTCACGGTAGGTCGGCACCGGCTGCGAACCGGCCCCCACCAGCCGCCCTTCAATCCGCTGCGATTGGGATGTTTCTCGCCCGGTATTTCGACCCACTCGTTCACGTTCCCGTTCAGATCCACGACGCCCGCCCAGGAGAGACAGGTGAGGCGCGAGCCGATGGCGTGGCGCTGATCCAAACGCTTCATCTCGGAGCTGCAAAACTCGTTGTCTGCGCACTTGTCGTAGGTCGGGAGCTGGCGGGACTGATCCGGCTGGACGTAGGGTTTGTCGATGTTGCACTTCGCCGCGTCGCGGACGAAGCCGTAGACGTAAGGCAAGAGGTCCGGCCCTTCGCACGCGAAGTTGAACTCGTCTTCAGTGCACAGGCGTTTGTTGGCCTTCTCGCACAGGGCTCTGGCCTCGAGCCAAGAAGTCAGAACCCGCGGCATTTCACCGGCCTTGTTGGGCCACTCGTAGCGGTCCACGCAGAACGACAGGTGCTTGCGCTCCTTGGAAAAGCACTTGGACGGGCTCTTGTATTCGAGGCAACGCTCCGAGACGTTCTTGTCGCCCTTTCCAGAGTTGTACTCGGGGTGGTGGACGATGCAGTCTTGGATCACGGCTGGGCAATACTCGCCCTCGACGCGGACCATGCCGTCGGGGCAGCCGTCGGTGCGCGCTGGCGGCGAGGCGGAGGCTCCTGCTCCTCTGTCGGCCGCCGCAGGAGCTGCACTCGGCGCCGAGGTGGCCGGCACGGCCGAGGCGCTGGCAGGCGATTCAGCGTCAGGCGGGCCGGCATCGGCTGCAGCACTCGCGTGGCCAGTCGACTTGCAACGCACGGCGCCGAGGCAAAGCAGCATTGCGCCTGCAATGCCTGCGCGTCGGAGGGGCGGGTGCTTGGGCATCTCGCGCCGCACTTTATGCGGACGTCGGCGCGAGGCAACCCTGCCGTCAGCAAGTCCGCGCTGCCAGTGTACGCGGGGCCTTCGCTGGGGCGAGCCCCGGACCTCTTCGGGAGCCCGAGGCTGACATCGAGTGCGCGACGGTCGCGGGCGGCGCCGCGCCGCGTTCGTGGTATTCGATCGGCATGGTCGATACCAGCGTCAGCTTCATGCGGTCCTTGTGTATGGGCAACATCGAAGAGCAGGTTCTGATTCCCTATCCGAGCATGGCGGCGGAGCAGAAGGAGACCCTGCACGGCGTCATCGAGTCCGTCGGTCGATTGCTCGGGTCTCACACCGAAGACTTTCGCAAGTGGGACCGCGCCGGAGAGATGCCGAGCGAGTTCGTGGAAGAGCTGAGGCAGTTCGGGCTCTTCGGTCTGGTGATCCCCGAGGAGTTCGGTGGGCTCGGGTTCAAGAGCGCGGCTTATGCGCGCACGCTGCAAGAGATTGCCAAGCACGATGCGTCCGTTGCCGTGACGATCGGCGCCCACAGCTCCATCGGCATGCGCGGGCTCTTGCTGTTCGGAACGGACGAACAGAAGGCTCGCTTTCTACCCAAGCTCGCCACCGGCGAGATGATCGCGGCGTTTTGCCTGACCGAGGCTGGCGCCGGTTCGGACGCCGGCGCGCTGAAGACGCGGGCCGAACGTGACGGCGACGACTGGGTTCTGAACGGCAACAAACTCTGGATCACGAACGGAGGAATGGCGCAGTTCTTCACGGTCTTCGCCCGCACGGGTGATCTGGGGGGCAAACCGCACATCACCGCCTTCATCGTGACCAAGGACATGCCCGGCGTCAGCATCGGCCCCCACGAGGACAAGATGGGGCTCCGCGCCAGCTCGACCACCACCGTCAATTTCGACAACGTGCGTGTGCCCGCGACGAACATGCTGGGCGAGGAGAACAAGGGCTTCAAGGTGGCGATGGCCATCTTGAACAACGGCCGAACGGGGCTCGGAGGAGGCGCCATCGGCGCGATCAAACGCCTGATCGAACAGTCGACGAAGTACGCCAACGAGCGCACGACCTTCGGCAAACCCATCAGCGAGTACGGGATGATCAAGCTGAAGGTCGGCCAGATGGTCGTCGACTGTTACGCCACCGAGGCAGTGGTCGATACGGTGGCGGCCCTGATTGACAACGGCTACGACGACTATGCGGTGGAGGCGGCCATCAGCAAGGTGTTTGCCAGCGAAGCTCTCTGGCATTCGGCCGACGAGGCGCTGCAAATTGCAGGTGGAAACGGCTACATGTGCGAGTACCCATACGAACGCATGTTGCGAGACGCGCGCATCAACCGCATCTTCGAGGGCACCAACGAGATCCTTCGCCTGTTCATCGCGCTGACCGCCATGAACGACGTCGGCAGTCAGCTAAAGGAACTCTCCTCCAGCGTCCGCGGTATCTTCGACGACCCGATCAAGGGTTTCGGTGTGATGCGCCAGTACGCGCTGAAGCAGGCCAGTCTCGTCACCGGGATCCGGCGCGCCCGCAGTCGCTTCACCCTCGTCAGCCCGGAGTTGCACGAAGCGACCACGGCGTTCGAGGAGCTCACCCGGCATCTTGCTGCGGCGGTCGACCGTATCTTGCGCAAACACGGGCGCAACATCATCGGCAAACAGCTGGCCTCGCGGCGGCTGGCAAACATCATGATCGACATGTTCGTGCTCGCGTGTGTCATCGCGCGTGTGAACGCATCACTCGCGAGTCTTGGCCCCGAGAAGGCGCAGAACGAGGTGGACATCCTGAAGGTCTTCTCCGGGCAGGTGCAGCGTCGCGTCAAACACGCCTTCGGGTTGATTGACATCAACGACGACGAGCTGATCAAGGGCGTCGCGGAGCACGCCTTCAAGGCCGAAAAGTTCAGCTGGGACAACATCTAATTCGCGTGCCGCGCCGGCTCCCGGAGCCGCCATCCGGAGCCCGTTCAGGCCAGACGTCCGGGGCACGCTGCCCCCGGCGGGGCCGAAATCCGGTCGGACCTCGAATGTTTGCGGGAAAATCCCGGGGCCTCGCGTGCCTGTGGCGACCGGGTCCGGAGATCGCTCGCTCGGACCTGGACCGACCGGGCTCCCGCACGTACTCTTCATCAGCCCATGGCCGCACCCACCAATCCAAAAGTTGATCAGGCGCCGCTCGACGTCATCCCGATGAAGAAGTCGAACCCGATGCTCATGGTCGGGATCATCGGCGGCGTGTTGTTGGTCGGCGGAGCCGTCGCCTTCAGCTCGATGAAGAGCAAGCCCAAGAAGGACGCCAACGCCGTGGCGGCCAGTGCCGAGGCGGATCCTTTCGCTGGAATGTCGGCGGAAGACCGCAAGCGCCACATCGAGATCACTCGCAAGAGTCTGGCGAGCGTCGCGGCTCAAGAAGCCGAGGAAGCGGCCAAGAAGAAGGCCGCTGAAGCAGCCAAGGCGGCGGAAGAGGCCGCCAAACCGAGCGGAGGCCCCGCCCCCGCGGCGGGTGGTGGTGAACCCACGACCGTAGCGGCGAAGGCTCCTGCCGGAGACGACCCGCCGAAGAAGAAGGCGCCGACTACGGTCGAGAAGAAGAAGATGGACGACCTGGACAAGTTGGGGTCAGACATCAGCGGCAAGCTCGGCAAGTAGCTTCTGATGGCAGTCGCCATCAAGTGCAGCCTGACGCCATCGATCCAGACCACTTCGCGCTCCCGGCGCCCACGTATCTGCTTGAAATCTGACCGGCCGCTGTGCTGACCGGGCTGGCACAGGGAGTGCACAGTCTGGCGTCATGCGCCTCGGGTTGGTCATCTTGGGAGCGATTCTCGTCACGGGCGTTGCACGGCCCGCTGCCGCGGAGGAGAGCGTTGCCACTCTGTGGGAGCGCCCGGCGCTGAAGGTCAAGTTGCTCGAAGGCTGGCGGGGGCAGAGCGCCGGGGTCGCTCTGAAGAAGACGGATACGCCGCGGCAAGAGTCGACGACCCCCGAACCGGGAGAAGCGCTGAGTCTCGCTGTCGAGCGGATGTGGTCGCAGGTTCGTGCGTTTCGACGACCCGGCGGTGGCGAGCTGATCGTCCGCGGGCGCTTCTGAGCCTTCCCTTCCGGGCCTCCCGTCGTAGGATGGGGGTCTTGCCGCGCGTCAACCTGCACCGAAGTGTGGCTCCTGAGGGTCGCGCCGCCGAGCCGCTCACTGCGCGGGCTGAGAAACTCGCCTCGCAGTTTCGGGTGCGCCGATACGCTGGCCCGAGCGCCCATGTCGGTGTGCTCTCGCACCTGCGCATCGCCCATCTGACGGATCTGCACGTGGGCCGGGTCACACCCGAGGCGGTCCAGGAAACGGCGGTCGAGCTCACCAACCGCGAGCGGCCCGACGTGGTCGTGATCACGGGTGACTTCGTGTGTCACAGTCAACTCTACCTCGATCAGCTCTCGTGGATCGTGTCGAGCTTCGAGGCTCCCGTCGTGTGTGTGCTGGGCAATCACGACTACTGGGCTGGTGCGGACGAGGTGCGCCATGCGCTCCGGCGCGGCGGCGCCGAGATCCTGTCCAACCAACACACGGTGCTGACGTTCCGCGGTCAGCGACTGCAGCTCGTTGGGCTGGATGACGCCTATACGGGTCACGCATCGATCGAGGATGCCGTGCGAGGCCTCGCTCCTGGACTGCCGACCCTGGGGCTCTCCCACATCGCCGAGGAAGCCGACGCGCTCTGGGCGCACGGTGTTCCGCTGGTGCTCTCCGGTCATACCCACGCCGGTCAGGTCACGTTGGCGCGGCTGCACGAGATCGCCATCGGGCGGCTGGCCGGACATCGTTACGTGCACGGACTGTACGGTGCACGGCGCGGTGACGGCGGTGCCTCGGGTGCGGTGTACGTCGGGGCGGGGGTTGGCGCGTCCGTGATGCCGATCCGGATCGGCGAACGAGGCCGGCGCGAACTGACCGTGTTCGAGCTAGGACACGAACCCGGGAGCTTCGAGGAGCCGCTCGCAGAACAACCACCAGGGCCCGGACGCGCTCCGACGCCCAAACAACGCTATGCCCGTGCGGCCGCCGTGGTGGCGAAGGAGCAACGGCGCCGGCGGCGCCGGCCCAGCTGAGGCAGGTTCGCTCAGTGCGCGGGCCGGTCGAGATCGCGCCAGGTTTGCAGGATCTGGATGTAGTTCGCGCGCTCGTAGGCTTGCGGGTCGGGGCAGCGCAGGAGGCTCATGCTTCCCAGCATTTGCCTGACGGACTCGTAGTCGTGCTCCTCGAGCCAGGAGGTGAACGTCGATTTGACCGTCGCAAAGTGCAACGGGCCTCGCCGCAACACCGCGCTCACCATCTGCACCGCGTTGGCTCCGGCCATGATCGACTTGACGACGTCCGTCGCGTCCTGGACACCACCGGTGACCGCGAGGGATCTTGCTGCGCGCCCGTGCAAGACCGCGAGCCAACGCAATCGCAAGAGCAGCTCCGTGGACGTCGAGAGCTGCAGCCGATGGCGGACTTCGAGGTCTTCGATGTCGATGTCAGGCTGATAAAAACGATTGAAGACGACGAGCCCGGCCACTCCCGCGTCGGTCAGGCGCTGGGCGAAGTGTGCGAGTGACGTGTGAAAGGGCGATAGCTTGACCGCCAGCGGGATCTGAATGCTCTCCTCGATGCTCCGCACCATGCTGAGGATACGCTCCTCGACCGCTTCGCCGCTCTCCAGCGGGTCAGCGGACAACTGATATACGTTGAGCTCGAGAGCGTCCGCGCCAGCCTCCTGGATGAGCTTTGCGTAGCGCAGCCAGCCGCGCGCGGTCACGCCATTCAGTGACCCGATGACCGGAACGCTGAGCTCGCGCTTCAGTCGCGCGATCTGCTCCAGGTAGGCATCCGGCCCAAGTGCGTACCCCACGGGCACCGGCAGCCAGCTCTCCGCCTCCGCGAACGTGCTCGTTCCGCCCGCCGCGTGCCGGTCGTGCGCCAGCTCTTCCAGGGTGAGTTGTTCCTCGAACAACGAGTGCATCACCACTGCCGCCGCGCCGGCGTCGACTGCGCGCCGAACCGCGTCCAGGTCGTGCGCCAGCGGCGAAGCGCCCAGCAAGAGCGGGCTCTCGAGGCGAAGGCCCAGATATTCTGTGGAAAGATCCATGTCATTTCTCCGACGGAAGGGCGAAGCGGGCGAGCTCGTTGTAGAGCACCAGGCGGCGTTTGGCGTCCTTCTCGGCTTCCTTCATCAACAGCGCAAAACGCTCCGGGTTGCTGCGCTCGACGATGCGGAAGCGCGCCTCGTTGCGCGCGTACTCGAGCACGTTGCCCTTGGGGGTTCCCGAGTCCATCTGCAACGGCGGCTCACCGCGATCGGTGCGCCGGGGGTCATAACGGAAGAGATTCCACATCCCGGATTCGACGGCGAGCTTCTGCTGACGCGGTCCGTGAACGAGATCATATCCGTGCGCGATGCAGTGACTGTAGGCAATGATGAGGGATGGGCCCGGATGACTCTCGGCCTCGGCGAAGGCCCGCACAGTCTGTGCATCCTTGGCGCCGAAGGCCACTCGCGCCACGTAGGCGTGGCCATAACTCATCGCGATCAGCCCGAGGTCCTTCTTGGCGGTGCCTTTGCCGCTGGCAGCGAACTTCGCCGAGGCTCCGCGGGGTGTCGCCTTCGACTGCTGACCGCCGGTGTTGGAGTACACCTCGGTGTCGAGCACGAGCACGTTGACGTCTTTGTCCGATGCCAGCACGTGGTCGAGTCCACCAAACCCGATGTCGTACGCCCAGCCGTCCCCGCCGACGATCCAGACGCTCTTCTTCACCAGGTAGTCCGCCAGCTCGGAGAGAGCGCGCGCCGCCGGGTTCGACGAGCGCCCGAGGCGTTCCCGCAAGAGCCCGACCCGCTCGCGTTGTGCAGCGATCGCCGCCTCGTCCTCGGCAGAGGCGCCCAAGAGTGCGTCCGCGAGCTCACCGGGAAGCTCGCTGCCGAGCTCCCGCACCAGGCTGCGCGCGCGGTCCGTCAGGTAGTCGACGGACAGCCGGAACCCCAGGCCGAACTCGGCATTGTCCTCGAACAAGGAGTTCGCCCATGCCGGTCCGCGCCCGGCCTTGTTGGTGGTGTAGGGCGTGGTTGGCAGGTTCCCACCGTAAATGGACGAACACCCCGTGGCGTTTGCCATCAACAGGCGGTCGCCGAACAACTGGGTCAACAGCTTGATGTAAGGGGTTTCGCCGCAGCCCGAGCAGGCGCCCGAGTACTCGAACAGCGGCTCGAGCAGCTGCGACTCCTTGACGTCCACGGCCAGGCCCGAGCGAGCTGCCTCTGGCAGCCCCAGGAAGAACTCGTAGCTCCGGCGCTCGGTCTCGCGGAGCGGAGCCTGGGCCTGCATGTCGATGGCCTTGTGCCGGGGGTTTGATTTGTCCTTTGCGGGGCAAACTGCGACACAGACCGAACAGCCGGTGCAGTCCTCCGGCGCGACCTGAATGGTGTAACTCTGTCCGCGCAGCGTGCCGCTCTTCCACTCGGTGCTCTTGAAAGCTTCGGGGGCGCCGGCCAGCGCGGCGCCATCGTAGACCTTGGCGCGGATCGCCGCGTGGGGACAGACCAGCGCGCACTTGTTGCACTGGATACACAGGCCTTCGTCCCAGACCGGGATTTCATGCGCCAGGTTGCGCTTCTCGAAGCGTGACGTACCAACGGGCCACGTTCCGTCGATGGGAAAGGCCGAGACCGGGAGCAAGTCGCCCTGGCCGGCCAGGATCATGCCCGAAACCCGCTGCACGAAATCCGGAGCGTGGGGCGGGATGGGCGGAGGACGCGGTCTGCCGTTCTGTTCCAGCGTCGGGGGCGTGAACGGGACGAGGTGCTCGGCCGCCGCTCGGGCCGCCAGGATGTTGCGATGCACGAGCTCGTCGCCGCGCGACCCGTAGCTCTTCTTGATGGAGGCCTCGATGCGGGCGAGCGCCTCGTCCCGGGGTAGCGCCCCGGACAGCACGAAGAAACACGCCTGCATCACGGTGTTGATGCGACCGCCGAGGCCGTGTTCTCGGGCGAGCCCGTGGGCATCGACGACGTAACAAACGAGCTTCTTTCCCAGGATGGTCGCCTGAACTTCGCGCGGCAGCGCTGCCCACAGGTCGGCACCTTTCTGGGGAGCGTTGAGCAAGAAGATTGCTCCGTCGCGCGCCGTTGCCAGGACGTCGTAGCGCTCGAGCAGATCGAATTGGTGGCAAGCGACGAGCTCCGCCTCATCGATCAGATACGGTGCGTGGATCGGCTGAGGGCCGAAGCGCAGATGAGAAATGGTCACTGCGCCAGACTTCTTCGAGTCGTAGACGAAGTACCCTTGTGCGAACCGATCGGCCTCTTCACCGATGATCTTGATCGAGCTCTTGTTCGCGCCGACCGTCCCGTCGGAACCAAGTCCCCAGAACACCGCTTGGTAGGCGCCGTCTGCGGGCAGGCGGAAGCTCGAGTCGACATCGAGCGAGAGTTGCGTCACGTCGTCCACGATGCCGACGGTGAACCCGTGTCGGGGGCTGGGTTTGGCCAGCTCATCGAACACGGATTTGACCATCGCCGGCGTGAACTCCTTCGACGACAGGCCATAACGGCCGCCGACGACCCGGGGCGCCGGGCGTTCTGCGGCGGCGAACCAGGTTGCAACGACATCGAGGTAGAGGGGCTCGCCGGGTGCTCCAGGTTCCTTGGTCCGATCGAGCACCGCCACAGTCCGGGCGGACTTGGGGATCTCCGCCAGGAAATGGGCGGCCGAGAAGGGGCGGTAGAGCCGGACCTTGAGCACACCCACGCGTTCACCTCGTGCGACGAGGGCGTTGACCGTCTGTTCGACGGTCTCGGCTGCGGAGCCCATGATCACGATCACCCGCTCCGCCTCCGGGTGGCCCTGATACTCGAACAGTCGATAACTTCGGCCGGTCGCCTCGGCGAACCGGCTCATCGCGCGCTCGACGATGCCTGGGCATTCTGCGTACACGCTGTTGATGGCTTCCCGTGCCTGGAAGAAGGTGTCGGGGTTTTGCGCGGTCCCGCGCAGCACTGGGCGATCCGGCGTGAGTGCCCGGTCGCGGTGCGCGCTGATGGCCTCCTCCGGGAGCATGTGTCTCAGCTGATCGTCGTCCAAGCGCACGATCTTGGCGATCTCGTGGGAGACCCGGAAACCGTCGAAGAAGTGCAGGAATGGCACTCGGGAGTTGAGCGTCGCGGCGTGTGCGATGCACGCGAAGTCCTGGGCTTCCTGCACCGAGCTGGAACAGAGCATCGCAAAGCCAGTGCCGCGACACGCCATCACGTCCGAGTGGTCACCGAAGATGCTGAGCGCGTGGGTCGCGATGGTCCGGGCGGCGACGTGCAGCACGAACGGCGTCAATTCGCCGGCGATCTTGAACATGTTGGGGATCATCAAGAGCAGGCCCTGGGACGCCGTGAAGGTGGTGGCCAAACATCCCGCCTGCAGCGCGCCGTGAACCGCGCCGGCGGCGCCGCCCTCGGACTGCATCTCCGTCACGCTGGGGATTCGTCCCCACAGGTTGGGCTCGCCGTGTGCAGACCAGTCGTCAGCCAGCTCCCCCATCGCCGAGGCGGGGGTGATCGGGTAGATCGCGATGACCTCGCTGGCGCGATAAGCAACGGATGCGGCGGCTTCGTTGCCGTCTACGGCGACGTGGGTGATGGCGTTCATTGGTTCTCGAAGGTTCGCGTACGGTTGGAGGAGGGTCAAGCTCCGACACCGCGCGGAGGCACGGGCAGCGCTTGTGGAGTGCTGGGTGCACGCAGCGTCAGGACTGGACAGTGCGCCGAGCCGAGCACGCGCCGAGTCACCGTGCCGACCCGGCTGGGATTGGCTCCAATCCCTGCCGCCCCCATCACGATCAGAGCGAACTTTCCGGCGGCGGCCAGAGTAACGATCAGCTCGTGCGGCGCACCGACCTCGACGCGAGTGTGATGGGGAGGGGAGCCCGCGCCGCGCACGAACTCTCGCATGTGAAGCTTGGCCCGCTTGCGGGCGAGATCGCGCACGCGCGCTTCGTCGGTCAGTGACAGGCCGACCGGCGGTTCCCACACGTAGACCACCTCGACACGTCCCGACAGACTCCGCGCGATGGCGCTCGCACTGGCGAGCGCGACGTGGGAGTCAGGGGAGAAATCGGTGGCGACGAGGATTCGCCGCGGTCCGTTCATTCAGCAGCCCGGTTCTCGGCCGCGCGCAAGAGCTCCTCCGCAGTCCCCCGGGTCGCGCCATACTCTTGAAGCTTGTACTGGATCTTGCGGATGCTGACGCCCAACACCCGCGCAGCTCTCGACGTGCTGCCGCCGTGCGCTGCCCAGGTCTGCAGGATGGCGAAGCGCTCGATGTCGGCCAGTGTGGCGCCGGGTACGGTCGGACGCCGGCGGTCGCTGCGCGCTGGGATGCTCAGGTGCTCCGCGCGAATCACACCGGAATCACTCTTGGCGTGAGCCAGTGAGAGGATCTGGCGCAGCTCTGCGATGTTGTTGGGCCAGTCGTGGCGCTTCAGTCGGTTGACGACCTCTGCGCTGAGTCCGGGACCTCTGGGGCCCAAGACCGAGCGTGCCAATGGCACGAGATCGTCCGGGCGCTCGCGGAGCGCCGGAATGCGGACCTGGAGAACCGTCAGTCGGCGCGCAAGGTCTTCGCGGAAGGTGCCCGCGGCCACGGCCGAGGCAAGGTCCCAGAGCCCGGAGCTGATCAAGCGCGGTGCTCGCGTGGGGCCGGCGTCGACGAGCGCATCGAGCAGCGCACTCTGTGCGACGAGCGGCAGTTCAGCCACATCGGGAAGGTACAACGTGCCGCCTGACGCTTGCTCGACCGCGGTGCGGGTCTCGGCGCGCACCGCGTGTGGGTTTGCCGCGCGCTCTGCCAGGGGGTGGCAGGCGAGGAGGACGAAAGGGGCCTGCGCGCGGCGCGACAACAGGTGCAGCGCCCGTGCGAGCCGCGCCCGCCCCGTCTGAGGCTCGCCGAGCAGAAACACACTGGCCTGTGTAGGAGCGAAACGGCGCACCAGCCGCGCGACCTCGTGCATCTCGGGCGACCGTGTGACTACGTCGGGCAGCTCCGACGGTTCATTGATCGGCGATGCGGCGCCCTCCGAGCGGTTGGGCGCGACGGCTTCGGCGATGAGGGCCAAGAGGCGCTCGGTGTCGAGCGGCTTCACGATGCAATCGAGGGCTCCCTCGCGCATCGCCTCGAGCGCGGTGTCGACGCTGCCGAACGCCGTCATGAGCACTACGGGAATGTTCAGGTCGGTCCGCCGCACTCGGCGCAACAGCTCCAGTCCGTCCATCGACGGCATCCGCAGGTCCGTCAGGATCAGGTCCGGTCGAGCTTCAGCTACTCGTGCCAGGGCCTTGAAGGCGTCTCCGGCGGTGTCTGCGAGGTAGCCGGACTCACGCAGCAGATCGGCCAACGCCATCCGGGCATTGGCTTCGTCGTCCACAATCAGAATTCGTGCTGGTTGACCCATGGCCGTCCCTTTCCGGCACAGACCTATGCATCCGTTGTGCCTTCGCCATTCCGCGGGCGATCTGCGGTTGGGCGCGCCCGAATCTGTGATTCAGAGCCGCGAAGAATCGTAAGTTCTGCGTGCACAGCGTGGGACCCGCGCAGAATTCGCACGCCCTCCAGCCCTCCCCTCCGCGAGCCCGGGCGGGTGGGTTATTCGCGCTGGACCGCGGCCGCGTCGGGCGGGTCTCGCGGGTTACGAGCTGTGCCCGACGAGTCCGGGAAAACGCAGCGTAAAACGTGTGCGCCCTGGGCGAGACTCCGCGTGAATCGTGCCGCCGTGCTCGTTGACGATCCGATGCACGATCGCCAAGCCCAGGCCCGTCCCCGCCTCCTTCGTGGTGTAAAAGGCGTCGAAGATCGGGGCGTCGTCTGCAAAGCCGTGGCCGGTATCTTCCACGAAGACTTCCACAAAACCGTCGACGCCATCCGTGACACCGACGTTCACGCTACCGCCGGCTGTGGCCGTCGCTTCGAGCGCATTCCGCATCAAATTGATCAAGACCTGCCGCAGCCGCTCCGGATCTCCCTCGATTTGGGTGCGCGCGCCGGGCGACCCAGCGTTGATGGTCACGCCACGGGCTTCTGCTTCCGGGCGGAGTTGAACCGCCACGGACTGGACGAGCTCGGAGAGCTCCGCGGTCTTGAGGGCCAAGGGGTTCGGGCGCGCAAAAGCCAAAAAGTCGGACACCAAGCGATCGAGACGACCTATCTCGTCATGGACGATGTCCACCACGGGGAGCAGTGTGGCGGGCGTGTTCTGGCCGCGCTCCAGGCGCCGACGCAAGACCTGAAGTTGCAAGCTCGCCGAGTTGAGCGGATTGCGAACCTCGTGAGCCAGGCCCGCGGCTAGCGTTCCCACCGCCGCCAGGCGCTCCGCGACCGCCGTTCGGCGCTGCATCGTGCGCTCCTCGGTTACGTCGATCCCGACCGCCAAGGTCGTCGGGCCACTTCGGGGACCGGGGACCTCCGCCAGCTGCCAGCGGATCAGCAAGCGCCCTCCGGACTTCAAGCCGAGGCGGCGGTCGCCGCCTGTGCCAAGGAGATCGCGCCCGGGCTTGCCGAGCATCTCTTGGCGCGCGAAGCCGGTGACCTCTTCGAGTCGCCGGTTCCAGAGCCGGATGGTACCGTCCGGGTCGAGTGCGGTGACGAACGCGGGAACCGCCTCGACGACTTCGCGATAACGCCGCTCGGACTCTTCGAGCTGCGCTCGAAGGGTTTCGCGCTCGCTCACGAGGGTCTGTCGGGCGAGCGCGCCGCCGACCTTGGCGAGCAGGTCCGCCGGTTCGAACGGCTTGAGGAGGTAGGCAAAGACGCCCTGCCCGACGGCCGCCGCGGCGCTCTCCACCTTGGCGTCGCCGGTGATGATGATGGCCTCCGCCAATGGGCACGTGCGGCGCAGGTCCGTGACCAGATCCAGCCCATCGACGTCGGGAAGCCGGCGATCAACGAGCAACAGATCGAGTGCCGGTCCGTGTTTCCGAGCAACGGCCAGCGCAGCGGCACCGGACCCGGCCAGCTCACACTCGATGTTCAGCGAGTCGATGCCGGACAGGATCTCGGCGACGTTCTCGGCGAGGTCGGCGTTGTCATCGACGACCAAGACCCGACTGGCGCTCATCTTCGCTCCGCCGCATGGTGCACTTTTTGCGCCAGCCATCCGAGATTGCACGGTTTGGGGATGCACGGCATGAGCGTGTTTGACCCTGGGATGTTGATGTGGCCCAGCTCGTCCGCGTGCTCCTCCGCAAAACCGGAGAGGAACATCACCGTGAGGCCCGGGTCACGCGCCATCAAGCGGCGAGCCACTTCGAGGCCGTTGGAATCCGGTAGCCGGATGTCGACGACAGCGACGCGGGGCAAGTTGCGTTGCGCGAGGGCCTCCTCGCCAGAATGAGCGACGATGGGAGCAAGCCCAAGGTCGGCTAGCGCCGCAGCCAAGTCCTCCGCAAGCTCGTGAGAATCTTCGACCACCAGCACGTCCATGCGCTCTCTCGCGAACGTCTGAACGATGCGGGCCAGCCGGGCAATCTCGACAGGCTTCGCCAAGACCTCGAGGGCTCCGGCCTCTTCGGCGATGAGCTCCGTCTGGTGGTCCATGAAGCCGCTCATCATGACGACGGCGGTACGTATCCCGCTGCGGCGCATGTCTCGAATCAGCTCGACGCCGGCACGGCCTGGCAGGCGTTGATCGGTGATGACGCCCGCGTAGTCGTGGAGCCCGAGCTGTTCGAGGGCACTCTCGGCGGAATGAGCGATATCGGCGACAGCCCCGAGCTCCGACAGCACTTCGGCGAGGTTCTCGGCCATGTCCGGGTCATCTTCGACGACGAGGAGGCGCGCGCGGTCGACCACAGTGGCTAGGTAGTCGTCAGTCGACGCCACCGCAAGCCGCCCTGCTCAGCTTCCGGGGGACGAAGCGGGTTCGGCGGGGGAATCCGGAAACCAGAGCCGAAAGCAGGCGCCTTTCCCCGAGGAGATCAGCTCGAGCTCCCCGGAGTGGGCACGAACGATGCGTCGACAAAGGGCGAGCCCGAGGCCCGTTCCCCGCGCTTTCGTGGTGAACAGCGCGTCGAAGATCCGGTCTCGGATATTCGACGGCACACCGGGCCCTTCATCGGTGACGGTGAGCTCCGTCCCGGCCCCGCGTCGAGCGGCCCGCACGGTGACCGTGCCACCGCCGGCCATGGCCTCGCTAGCGTTTCCGATGAGGTTGCTCATCAGGTGTCCGAAGTCGTCTTCGTCCACATCGACTTGCAGGTCTTCGTCCAGGTCGAAAACGAGCTTGGTGTCGAGAGCCAGGTCCTCCGTAACGCGCAAGAGCAGTGGGTGAAGAAGCTGCGCCTTGCGGCGTGGAGGGCGGTCTCGGGCGAGGTCCAGCAGGTTCTTGATGATGGTGCTGCACTGCCCGATCTGCTTCTGGATCTTGTGATGATGTTTTTCGAGCTGGGGGTCGACCACGTCGAGCTTCTTCAACCGTTGCTGCGCCAGGTAGAGCGACGACTCGATGATCCCGAGCGGGTTGCGCAGTTCGTGCCCCACACTCGCGGCCAGTTGCCCGATTGTCGCGAGGCGCTCGTGGCTACGAATGCCCTCCGATAGGTAGGAGTGGTAGGCGTCCAGCATCACGGCGAGCTCGACGTCCAGCAGCTGATGGAGCGCCCGCTCCGCGTCCGCGCGCGCCGCCGACTGGGAGGGATCGACCACGTGCAGCGCCTGGATCAGGCCGGTGCGGATGCGGGCCATGGCGGTGAGCATGAAGCGCTGCTGCAGCCCAACCCGAACATGGACCAAACCGATGCGTTCGCGCCGGGCGACCCACGTGGCGTCGTGAGGTCCGTCGAGGGAGCTGCGGAGCCACGCCTCGAGACTGTGTTTCAGCCGAGCAATCTGCTCCTTGCCGCCCGTGATGGCGACTCGGGCGTCGGGATCACCCTCGATCGTGGCGTAGAAGTCGTCGATGATCGCCGGAATCGCGGATGCGATGCGGGGCGCGACACTCCGAAGGGTGGCGCTGGTGCGCGCGTCGAAACCGACGTAGCGCTTGATGCCTGCGAAGGTGGCTTCGTCCATTGCGTGCTGAGGACTCAGCCGCTCGAGTCGGTCGTTCGAACCGTCAGGACCGGGCGAGTCGCTCGGCGCACGACCTTCTCGGCGATGCTACCGAGCAAGAGGTGGGCGAAGCCACTCCGTCCGTGTGTTCCCATGGCGATCAGGTCGAAGTCTTCGCGCTCGGCCAGCTCTACGATCGTCTGTGACGGATCTCCCTGCTCGACGCGTGTATGGGCGATGGCGATGCCGTCGCTCTCGGCTTGTTTGGCGAACTCCCGCATCGCAGCCTCAGCCTGATCACTGGCGAGCTGGGCGAGGGTCTGCGTGGTTCCCGCGGCTCCGACCATGGCTTCGGGTGCCACGAATGCTGGCGCCTCCCAGACGTAGAGCAGATCGATCGTCGCGTTGAAGCTCTTCGCGAGCATGGCGGCGTGCTCGAGTGCGGCCTTCGAGCAGGCCGAGTAATCCACGGGGACCAGAATTCGGCGCAGGTTGTTCATCTCTGGGCTCCTTCGGAACCTTTGAGGTTCACTTCATCCACGAGCCTACCAGGCTCGGCGTCTTTCGCCGTTTCGTTCAGCGGTACCACCAGCACGGGGCAGGGGGCGAGCCTGAGCACCCGTTCCGCCACGCTTCCCATGAGAAAGCGTCGCACGCCGGTGCGGCCGTGAGTACCCATCACGAGCAAGTCGATGGGTTGGGACCGGGCGCGCTCGACGATGACCGCGGCGGCGTCGCCGATCTCCCGAGTAACTCGGAGTTTTGCGCGCTCGTCGGACGAGAAACCGGCCAACAGCCCTTCGACGTCGGTCTGGGCCTGCTCGTCGGCCACCTCCGCCAGCGTGCGGGGCCCGACGGCCGCCCAAACCAACACGCCCGGCTGAATGTACGCCGGCAGCTGGTAGACGTGCAGGACCTCGACCTCGCCAGAGAAACGTCCGGCCAGATCGACGGCGCTACGGAGAGCTCTTCGCGAGCACTCCGATGCGTCGACCGGGCAGAGGATGCGGCGGAAGCCACTCAACATGCTCCGCCCGAGTCGCAAGTCTCGTGCCGCGTCCAGCGCTCAGGCGTGCGGATCAGGCACGCGGTAGCCTTCTTCTTGGGCCAGCCACCTCAAGATGTCGAGGGCGCTCAGGATACCAACCACCTTCCCGGCGGCGGAGGCCACGGGAACCCGATGCACTCCCTCGAGGGCCATCAAGGCCGCGGCCCGCGCGATGCTCGTCCCCTCTGCAACGGTGAACGCTAGCGGTGTCATGACGTCTTTGACGGTCGCTTCGTCGTTGCCGACCACATGCATCCCGCGGTCGAGTCCGGCGCGAATTCCGTCACGAAACACCTCGGGCTCCCCTTGCTCCGCGGTGTCCCCGCGATCCTGGTGTTCGCGCAGCACGTCAGTCTTCGACACCACACCGAGCGTGCGCCCGGAAGCGTCGACCACTGGAGCGCCGCTGATCCCGCGATCGAGGAACAGCCCAGTCAGAGCCTCGAGTCCGAGGTCCGGCGGTACACACACCACGTTCTTGGTCATGATTTTCGAGACGGGGGTCGTCTCCGCCGGTCCCGCGGCTTGGCCACTTGCCAAGTGGGGGACGATCTCGCTGTGCTTCGCGGGTTGTTCAGCCATGGGTCCTCACTGTTCGTGCGCAGCGCCTGCGGTGCGAGGTTTGCTCGGCGCATGGCTTGCGCGAGCGTTTCCGAGCGCCCAGCGATCTGCGGCGCTCGCGAGTCTCGAACCTTGGGGGCATGCGGGTTGCATCACAGTCGAGCTATCACTCGAAGGAAAGCGAGAAACGATGGTCGTCGAAGACGTCATGACTCTGAAACCGACTACTGCTCAGTCAAATACGCCAATCCGGACTGTGATCGCGACGCTGTTCGAGAGCGACTTTCGGCATCTCCCCATCGTCGACGGGGAGGAACTGGTGGGCATCGTCAGTGATCGCGATCTCCGGACATTCCTTGCGCCGAGCATGCTGGAGCTCGAAAGGCCCGCCGACGTTCAGGCGCGCCTCGCTCAGCCAATCTCGACGGTGATGAACACGGATCTTCTGAGCGTCACGCCGGAGACAGCACTCTCCGAGGTCGTGGAGATGATGATCGACCAGAAGGTAGGAGCCATCCCCGTGGTTCGCCCTGGGAGCCAGACCCTGGTGGGCATCATCAGCTACGTCGACGTGCTGCGGGCGGCAGAGGAGCTATTCGAGGACGAGTAACATCGTCGAGCCAGGGCTGGTAGGCTCGTGCCTCTCATGTCATCAGGGGCGTCTCGGGCGTTGGTCGGAGCATGACCGCGCAGTTCGTCTGCACCGAGTGCGGTGAAGGGGCCGCGCAGCCGGGATTCTGCACCCGGGATGGATCGGAGCTCGCGCGCGCGGGGGACGACGAGCTTCTGGGCACGATGGTGCAGAGCTTTCGCATCACTCGGCTGCTCGGCGCGGGAGGCATGGGGCAGGTGTACCGCGCCGTGAACCCCAACATCGGGAGTCAGGTTGCGATCAAGTTTCTGTCCCGGGCCTTCGTTGAGTCTCGCGCGGCGCTCGAGCGGTTTTTCGCCGAGGCTCAGGCCGTCAATCGGATCCGTCACGAGCACATCGTCAACGTGATCGATCTGGCGACCCTTCCGGACGGGCGCCCGTACATCATCATGGAGTACCTCGAGGGGCGCTCGCTCTCGGCGCTCAATCGGGCCAGCCATCGGCCAGGGCTGGGGTTTCTGGCGCGCTATTTCGCCGAGGTACTCGACGCCCTCGGTCGGGCCCACGAACACGGCATCGTCCATCGCGACCTCAAGCCCGACAACTTGTGGGTCACGCCCGCGGGTCACGCCAAGGTCCTCGATTTCGGCATCGCAAAGCTCCACGCGGCCGGTGACATCGGGACGCCTCACACCCACACCGGCGCGCTGATGGGAACGCCGCACTACATGTCGCCAGAGCAGGCCGCGGGGCAGCCCGTGGACTTCCGCAGTGATCTGTACTCGCTAGCGGTCGTGCTCTACGAGTGTGTCACAGGCAGCAAACCCTTCGATGCCACCTCGCTGTTCGAACTCTTGCGCCAGCACATCGAGCAGCCCCCGCTGCCGCCCAGCCAGCTGCTGACGGGCATGCCGCCGGCGTACGAGCAAGTCTTGCTGCGCGGGTTGCAGAAAGACCCCGGCCTGCGCTTCCGCAGCGCACAAGAAATGCGAGCTGCGCTCGAGGCGGCGGCCGCCGGCCTCGGGCCGGAGGCTTTTGTCGCGCTGGACGTCGGTGTGGCCCCGGCAGACCGGAGTCTGAGCGCGCAGAGAACGCCGGGCCTCTTGCCGACGGCTCAGAGCCTGGGCGCGCTGGCCCACACCCTGCCCGCCGCGGCTCAACCGACGCCGCCGGGCTCGCGACCGTTTCGGCTCGCACCGTGGCTCGCTGCGCTGGGGTTGGGTTTCGCGCTCCTGGCCGCGCTGCTCGTGGTCGGCCTCGTCGCGTGGGGGCTTTCCGTGAACGACAGGCAAGCCGCGAGCCCGCCGGCGGCTGGCCCCGTGGCCCAGCCCGGTAAGGCGCCCTCGGCGACGCAGCGAGAGCCGACGGAGTTCTTCGACACGGCGCGGGTCCGGGCGCAGGCGCTCGCCAGTGATGCGCAGCTCGTCCGCATCGAAGCGCACGACGTCAGTCCCGACGGTAAGCTCGACTTCCGCGGTCCGGGGCGCCCGCGTGCGGACTTCTACTTCCTCTCACCGAAGGAGGCACAGCGCACCGGCGGCCAGGACGATCCGGCCTGCATCATCCGAGTCACCCTATCGCGCGACGGTGAGATCGCGAGCTTCACCAACTCGGATTGTGACGAACCGATCATTTTGAAGCCCAAGTGCAGCATCAGTGGGGTGATGAAACGCATCGCGGGGGCGCTGCCGGCTGGGACTCGCACCGCCGAGCTCGTGAAGTACACGGAGCGCACCGAGGACGAGCCGCCGCAGTGGTTCGTCAAGGAGGGCCGCTTCGAGATGTGGTTGCCTGACCGATGTCCGTGAGTCAGGACGCCCGAGCTGCCGTGTTGCCACGGTATGCAGCGTTTGCGACACGGTAGCAAACCGCCCGCAAAGTTTGCTCTTCGACGCCGCCGTGACCCATGGCGGCACGGCCTTCGCAAGAATTCCTTCGTGAAGCACCAATCCGACGGCTACTCTGGAGGAACCCATGACGAACTGGCTGCACTTCTCAATCGCTCTCGCCTCACTCAGCCTCGCACCCCTCACCGTGGCCTGTGACAAGGGGGCATCGGCAACGGACAGCAAGTGTGTGCAGAACGGTACGCTGGTGGAGTTGTCTGGCAATCATGGCCACACCGTGGACATCCCGGCTGACGGGGTGAAGCGCGGCATTGGCGGCACCTATGCCGTCAAGGGCGGCGACCACGAGCACGCGATTGCGTTGAAGGACGAGGACATGAAGAAGCTGCAAGCGGGGCAGCCCGTCACGACCCGCACCACCAGCGTCAACGGTCACGTGCACGAAGTCTCCATCAGCTGCAAACCCTGACGACTCCGCGGTCAGGTTGGGAGTTGGCCGGAGAGCTGGTGTAAGCTGCGCTTGTGACGCTGTTCGGCGGGTTGAAGCTCGAACCCTGGGTGGTAGCAACTCCCGGATTGCGGGCACGCTTGGCGGAGCGCACGCTCGGATTTCATCGCACCGAGCTCGCGTGGCACGATCCGACACGCCGCGCGAGCCAGGCGCTGCTGGATCAGCTCGAGCGTTTCGACGAACTGACGTTCGGCCCGCATGGGCTCCGCATGCCACGCTGGGCGTTCTACGATTGCGCCGAGCTGCCGGGCGCCGTGTTTGGTTTCAGCGGGTCGCCGGCGGTGTTGCCGGACAAGACTCGGTCATTGCTGCCCGAGGCGACGGAGACGTTTCCGTTCTCGATGTGCATGGCCACCCCGATGGTGACAGCCGGGGAGTGGCTCATCTACTCGATATCGAGTTTGTTCGAGCTCACGCCCGGCGAGGACGCCGTCGAGCTCGGAGTGGAGACCCTGGCGCTGGCGCTCGGAGCGCTCTCGCCTCGCCGCGTGCACGGCACCATGCAGTGGCGCTCGCCCAGCCTGGCAGCTCATGCGCGCTTTGCGCCCCTGGAGGTTCGCTCGGCTTGGGTCCCCGCCCACACCCACGCGGCGACTTGTGTATTTGCCTTCGATGTCGACGCTGCTCGCATCGAACGAGCGCTTGCGGGTGGCACGGCGGAGGGCGAAGGGGCGTTCTCGGTCGATCCCGAGGACCACCTCGGGCTCGAGCGGCTCCAGGTTCGACTCGAAGCCGGCGCACGCTTGGACGTCTGTGGAGTTGACGACGCCGGCTCGGCCCAGGCTCGCTGGAGAACGAAGTGAGGATCAAACCCCGGAACAAGGCGTTGCTCACCCGCCTTCGCCCCTTCGTCGTGGCGATCCCCGAGCACCAGCGGCAGTTCGACGCCGAAGCGCTGGGACTGCAGTCCCGAGCGACCGAGTGGCTCGATCCCCTGCGGCTCTCATCCGTGCCCACGCTCGAGCTCCTGCGCAGGCTCGATGGCGCAACGTTCGGCCCCGAAGGCATGCCGATGCCGCGCTGGGTGTTCTTCGACGGGGCGGAGCTGCCCGGTGGCATCGTCGGTTTCGGCGCCGACGCTTCCAGCCTCGCCGCGTCCACCCGCGCGCTGCTCCGGGTCGAGGACGCTCACACGGGGTTGGTCCCGCTCTCGATGTTCATCGCGATCCCCACGCACGAGCCGGGAACCTGGATGGCGCACAACTTGGCGAGCCTCGCTCCGCAGGTGCCCGATGAGGACCTCGAAGGGCTTGGGGGATTGACCAAGGCGTACGGCTTGGCGGTGTATCGCGCGAAGCGGCAGATTGGCGCGACGCAGTGGAACTCGAGCGCACTCTCGATTCACACCCGGCTCGGCCCACTCGAGCTCCTGAGTGCCTGGACTCCCGCGCACAGCGAGCCGTGGACACTCACCTACGGCGTCGACGTGACACAGGGCGCGCTCTTGAATCTGGCCAGGGATTTGGAGGGAGCCGTCGACACGCCGAGCCCGGAGCTCTGGGTCGACTCACGAGACCATTCAGCGCAAGTGGAGCTGCAGGTGCGCATCGAGGCGGGAGAGCGCTTTCAAATCGTCGGCCGCCCCGAGGTGCTCGGGCATGAACATCAGCGCGTTCCGGTGCGGGCTCTGACGTAGCGGCGATGGTTCCGAGGCGGTGGCCGAGCTCGGGCCAGCGCAGGCGTTGCCGCAGCGTCGGGAATCGCTGCAGGGATTGCGCTGGCACACGCCGCCGAACATGAAATTCGACGTGGATCGGTGCGTGGAATGGCGCTTGCTGCCCACCTCACTGGAACCCATCTGCTCGTTTCGCGGTTGCGACTTGGATAGTTCCGTAAGGAGACATGTCATGCCGAGGACCGTGAGTGAAGTGATGAACGCTGAGCTCTTCAGCCTGCGCTCGGGTGATGGCACCAGCGAGGCGCTCGGTTACATCTTGGGTCTGGGCATCACGGGAGCGCCCGTGCTCGACGCGGCCAAGCGACCCATCGGAGTGGTATCGATGCGCGACCTCTTGCGGACTCCGGCACCCGGGACGGTCGCTGCCTGCATGACCGTTCCGGCGGTGACCGTACCGGCCACGGCCAGCATCGAAGACGCGGCTCGGGCCGCAGCGGACGGCGGCGTGCATCGTGTCGTTGTCGTGGATGCGAAGGGTCGGGCGGTGGGTGTGGCTTCGTCGCTCGATCTGGTTCGAGGGCTCCTCGGTATGCCCGCGTTTCATCCGGCGACCTTCCCTCATTGGGACAAGGCGCGAGGAGTTTCGTGGACCGACGACACGCTGCTCGAGCTCGATCGAGTTGGTGGCGCGCCGAACGGTCCTGGCGTGCTCGTGCTGATCCGCGGTGGGCGGAACTTGGAGGAGCGCGTGGTGTGGGCGGAGACTGCACACAACGTCCGTACGCGACTCCACGACCTGTTGTCGCGCCCACAAGACGACCAGCCGCTGCTCCGGCGCATCATCGAGCTCTACTCCGGGCTCCGCTTTCGAGCGGCGCTCGTGACGCTGGCTGATCAGCGGGAAGCGATCGCCGAATCACTGATGGCGCAGGCGCTCTCTGCGCCCGCTCCCACCCAGACCGATTGAGGAAACAAGGAGAGGGGACGGCGAATGGCAACAGGGTTGACGCGGGTCCGAGACGTGATGACAAAAGCGGTGCTAGGCATCGCGCCGACGATGCGCGTGATCGACGCCCTCGCGTTCACGAAAGAGCATGCGATCACTCACCTTCCTGTGTGTGTCGACGGGCGGGCGATCGGAGTCGTGTGCATCTGCGATCTGGAGCGTGCCTCCCTTGTGGCCGAAGTCTCGACGCTGATGCACTCACCGCCCGTGTCGGTGGATGCTGACGCCATCATGGCCGAGGCGGCGGCCCACATGGCGGAGCACGGCGTTGGCTCGCTCTTGGTGATGTCCGATGCGCAGCTGTCGGGCATCGTGACGCGCAGCGACTTCGAGCGCATAGGCCTGGCGGAGGCGGCGTTCGGGGAGCAGCGTTGCTCGGCGTGCCGTGGGTATCAGCACGTGCATCTCGACCCGGACTGCGGGTACTACTATTGCGTGGCGTGTCGCGCTCAGGTCCGCTCGGGCAGTGCCTTCCCGAAGCGCAGCGACGGCGAGTGAGACGGAGTTTTCAGAGCCGAGCGCTCAGCGTCACTCGAACCCATTGAGGTGCACCAAGTACCACTCTCCGCGCCACGAGATCAGGCTCGTGACCTCGAGTGAGGCCGGCTTGCCGTCGCCCGTTTCGTATCGAAGTCGAGAGTGAGTCACGCGAAAGTAGCCGAGCTTGTTGCCCTCGGTATGCGGTTTCATCCAGCGGGTCTTGCCCTTCGGAAGCTCGAGACCAATGAAGCGCGCGCCGGCTGCCTGGTTGCCCAAGCGTTTGTGATAGTCGTGCACGTCGCGCCGAAAGTGCGCGATCAGTCGGCGCTCCCAGTCGCGCTTCGGGTCTTGTACGTCTTTGACTTGTTGGTACCCAGCCAGCGGGAAAAAGAAGGGCTCGGCAATCGCGGGGTCGTCCCCGACAATGGCCCGGAAGACGGCGCGCACACCGGCCTCGAACCAGGGTGAGCTCGTGGTGGGTTCGACGTCGGTCTGAGGCAACGGCTTCCCGTCCGGCCCGAGCAGCGCGGGCGGCACGAGCGCGGCAGCCGCCGTCGCATCAGCACCGCCATCCAGCACTTCCGGCGCTCCGCCGCCATCCGTCTTCGAAGCGTCGCTCGAAGCTGGCGGCGGAGGGCTGTTCGTCGGCCGGCGTGTCGGTTTGGTGAGTCGCCGCTCGCGACGCGGAGGGGTGTCGCTGGCGACGCCCGTCGGCCCTCCCGGACCCTTGGGCGGTTCAGCGCGATCACAGGCGGAGGCGCAGGCCAGGAAGGCGAGCGCGGCCCAAACACGGAGCTTCATGGCGAGCGCGAGCCTAGTCCGTCTGCGTGCGTTCGGGCTACATCGCATCGAGGTATGCTGTGGGCCCATGCGAGTTGCGCTAGGAGCCGACGAGGACACCCACCTGATCACGGCCATCCGCCGCTGGCTCGAGGAACGAGGACATGTCGTGACCCGCTTCGGTCGGGCGGCGGGCGTGGACGAGCCGTGGGCAATTACCGCGCTGGAAATCGCGGATGGGGTCGTGGCCGGCCGGAATGACTGCGGCATCGTTTGTTGTTTCACGGGCACCGGCGTGTCCATCGCAGCCAACAAGGTCCGGGGGATCCGGGCGGCACTCTGTGGCGACGCGGAGACCGCACGCGGCGCGCGCAAATGGAATGACGCCAACGTCTTGGCGCTCTCGCTACGCAGCACGAGCGAGCAGGTCGCGGGCGAGATCCTGGATGCCTGGTTCAGTGAGGACTACGGGGGCACCGAGGACGCGAGCCTCGCCGCCATCCACGAGCGCGAGCGCTGAGCACTCAGCGTGCGTCCCGACCGAGGGCGTGGTCGAGCTTGACACGCGCGATCCGCAGTCCCACACGCGCGTTGATGACCTCCAGCCGGGCGTTCAGCAACTCCGCTTCTGCGTCGGTCAGCTCGAGGCTGGAGGCACGTCCCAGTTTGAACTGCTCCGCGCGGGCCCGGTAGGCCTCTTCGGCTGCTTTCGCGCCTCGCTCCGCCGTGCTGATGGCAACACGAGCCTCGGCGAGTGCTTGGGAGGCGTCGAAGACCTCGGCGCGCAGGGCATCCCTGAGCTGCTCTTTTTGTGCGCCCAGCTTCGCGGCCTGCGCGTCGAGCCCAGCGCTTGCTGCGTTCGCGCCGAGCACGTCGTTGGGTGTCCACGTGAGCTGCAGACCAACATCCCAGGTTGCGTGCCACTCCTTTTTCTGAGGCACGTAGCGCTGGTTTGGATTGGCGTAATAGGCGTTTCCGAACGCATCCAGGCGGGGGTACCCCGTGCTCTTCACGGCGCGTTTCTGCTGCGCCAAGGAGAGCCCGGCTTTTTCCAGGGCCTTCAGCTCCAGGCGTTGTCTCTGGGCCTCGGCGTAGAGTGAAGAGAAGCTGGAGCGCTCCTTGGGGGGCGAGGCTTGTCCGAGGAGATCCTCACCGATCTCGTAGCGGGCCGTTGCCGGATCCCTGAGCAGGGTCCGCAGGCGGTCTTCAGTCAGCTCGGTGAGATTACGAGCTCGCTCGACCAGCAGCTCGGCGCTCGCGACCAGTGACTCGGAGCGCAATACGTCGGCCTTCGAGCCGCGGTCGAGCTCGAGCAGGGTCTTGGCGGCGTCGCGATGGGTCTTGGCACGGGTCAGGTTCTGCCGGGCGACTTCGTGTGACAGCTTGGCTCTTGCCCAACCGTAGTAGACGAGCTTGGCGTCGGCGCTCGCGTTCAAGCGAGCCGCACGATGCACGAGGTCGGCGGCGCTTCTCCCGTGCTCGGCCGCAGCCTGAGCCTGGCTGATGCGCAGGAAGTAGTCCGAGACCGGGACCAAGAGCGAGGCCTGCAGCGTGTACTGATCCTGAACGCTGGGAAACGAGAGCGCGGAGCCTGGGATTGCAACCAGGGGCGCACCGGGAGGTAGGGGCCCGGCGGGCGCGGGTGTGGCTACCAAGTTCGCGTTGCCGGGGCCGAGGCTCTGGCTGTCGACGGGTGACAGGTGCGTGTAGCGCGCGGTCAACGTGAGACGCGGAAACCAGCCCGCGAAGGCCTTGTCGAGCTCGGCGCTGGCGGCCGCGATTTCCGCCTGCCGCGCCCGAACTTCCTGACTGTTCAAGGTGGCGCGTCGGCCCACCTCACTCGCGGTCAGCCCGCCCGGGCGCGCGCTGAGGTTCGCCAGTCGTGACGCGAGCTCGTCGGCGGCAGGGGGCGCCGCGCGCTCGTCCGGTACGGGCAGGGGAGGCGTCGGAGTCTCCTGTGCGAGCGCCTCGTTCGAGACCAGGTTGGAACCAAGCAGCCCCACGAGCAGCAAGGAACAGCGGACGAATCGGATCATTTTCTTGCCTCCGGATTGGACGAAGCTTCGGGCTTTTTTGCGATGCCATGCAGCAGCACCCGCACCAGTTCGGCTGCGAACTCGCCACTTGGGGGGAGCTCCAACCACTGCACGCGGTCGACTGCGATGCGGCGGATCATTTGCGGCGCGATGCCCAGCGCGAACGTCGCCATGACCATGACGGCCGGGTGAAGCGAGGTGTCCAGGTCGCCTGCGCCCATCCCTTCGGCGACGGCCTTCAACATCAGGCCGATGTGGCCTCGCTTGAAGCGATCGAGCAGGTGGTCGAGCCGGTCCGACGACACCATCGCCTCTCGCACGACGAGCCGAAATACGTCGAGCTCGTCGTGAGCCAGGGCGCCGATGCGCTGATACACCTGGCCGATTCTGGCTTCGAACGAGGCTTCGCGGGCGAGCGCCTCCTCCAGTTCGACCAGGACCTTTCCGTAGACCTCCTCGACGACGGCCAGGAACAGGTCGTCCTTGGTCGGGAAGTAGTAGTAGATCATGCCGATGCTGGTGCCGGCGTCCTTCGCGATGTTCCGGAGCGTCGCGCCGTCGACGCCGTCGGTCAGGAAACGGCGCCGCGCTGCGTGGACGATGCGAGGCTCGATGTCACTTCGAGGTCGGGGCATGATCAGGCCAGTTTCTTGCTGAAACGCAGGGAGGCGACCGTCACCAGGACCGCCAGGATTGCCGTCATGGCGAGCAGCTCCGACGACAGGTCCGCGAAGGTCGCTCCGCGGAGCGTGATACCGCGCACGATGCGGAGGAAATGGGTGAGCGGCAGCGCTTGGGACAACCACTGCGCTGGCCGCGGCATGGCTTCGAACGGGAACATGAAGCCGGACAAGAGGATGTTCGGCAGCAAGAAGAAGAACGACATCTGCATGGCTTGCTGCTGCGTCTTGGCCAGGGTCGAAAAAAAGAGCCCGAGGGCGAGGTTGGCCGCGATGAAGACGAAGGACAGCGCGTAGAGCATGCCGAGGGACCCCACCAGGGGCACGTCGAAGACGACCCGTCCTGCCAGCAAGATGAGGGTCATCTGGGCATAACCGATGACGATGTACGGGGCGATCTTGCCGACCACCAGCTCGAGGTTCTTGACCGGCGAGACGATGAGCTGTTCGAGCGTGCCGCGCTCGCGCTCGCGCGCGATGGCCATCGCGGTGAGCATCACCATGGTCATCGTCAGGATCACACCGACGAGCCCGGGCACGATGTAGATGGCCGTGCGGAGATCAGGGTTGTACCAGGTGCTGGGCTCGAGCTGGATCGGCTGTCCGGGTGCACCCGCACCCTGTCGTGCGAGGCGCGTCACCAGGAGCTCGCTGCTGCGCGCGGCGACCATCGACGCGGCCGTGTTCGTGGCGCTGGCGACGGTCTGCGGATCGGAGCCATCGATCACCAGCTGAACCTGGGTGGGGCGCCCTCGGACGAGGTCGCTGGAGTACTGTGTGGGGATTACCAGCGCCACGCGAGCGCGGCCCGCGCGCAGCGCATGTTCGATTTCCGAGTAGTCGCGCACCTCGCCCACCAGGTCGTAGAAGCCCGTGGCGCGCAGGCTCTGGGCCAGATCGCGGGACTGAGCGCTCTGATCCTGGTCGTAGACCACTGTCGGAATGTGGCGAACGTCGGTGTTGATCGCGTAGCCGAAGAGCAGGAGCTGCATCACCGGCAGGACCAGCATCATGGCCAGCGTCATGCGGTCGCGGCGAAGCTGCAGCAGCTCCTTCTTCGCGATGACCCAGGGGCGCAGGTTCATGCGGCGCTCCGCTCGCTCGCGCCGCGCGCTTCCGCGCGCACCATGCTGACGAAGGCGTCCTCCACCGTGACCCGCGCGGCACGAGAGCGCGTGAGCGACAGGCCTGCGGCGCCAAGCACCTGCTCGGCGAGCGCGACCGGGTCGGCGTCGTTGCGCGTCGCAACGCGCAGTAGGTGGCCGTAGTGGGCGACCTCGTCGACGTCGGGATGCTCGCGCAACGCCGTGGCCGCCAGAGTTGCTTCTTCTACCTCGAGCTCCGCGACGCGAAGCTTGCGGCGGAGAACGACCTCGTCGGGCGTCCCGATGTCGAGCACTTCACCGCTGAAGATGAAGGCGAGACGATGACAGCGCTCGGCCTCGTCCATGTAGTGCGTGGTCAAGAGCACCGTCGTCCCGTCGTGCGAGATGCGATGGATCTGCTCCCAGAACTCCCGACGGCTCACGGGGTCGACACCCGCGGTGGGTTCGTCCAGGAACAGGAGCGGAGGCTGATGGATGGTGGCGCTGGCCAGCGCCACGCGTTGTTTCCAGCCGCCCGAGAGTGTGCCGGAGAGCTGCTTCCGGCGCCCGACGAGACCCGTCGCCTCCAGGACCTCCCGGATGCGTGCACGCCGGCGCCGCAGCGGAACACCGTAGATGCCGGCGTAGAAGGACAGGTTCTCCTCGACGCTCAGATCTTCGTACAAGCTGAAGCGCTGAGTCATGTAGCCGATGCGCTCCTTGATGCGCTCGGCATCTCGGCCAATGTCGAGGCCGACGACGGTGCCTCGCCCGGCCGTGGGGTCGAGGATGCCGCAGAGCATGCGAATCGTCGTGCTCTTGCCGGCGCCGTTGGGACCGAGCACGCCGAAGATCTCGCCGGTCTTGACCTCGAGGTTCAAGTCACGGACCGCGATCAAGGCGCCAAAATGCCGGGAAAGATGCTCCGTCTTGATGATGGGCTCGCCGGCCTTCATGGGGCCCGCTCGATCTTGGCGAACGCGGGGACGCCGGCGTGCAAGCGCTCCTCCGGATCGTCGATGCGCAGGCGCACGCGCATCACCAGGTTGGGTCGCTCGCGCTCGCTGAACAGGTAGCGCGGTGTGAATTCGGTGTGACGACCGATGTGCTCGACCTTCGCCGTGAACACCGCGTTGGTCGAGTCGACGCGTACCGAGGCCTTCGCCCCGACCTGGATCCCGTCCAGCCTACCGATGGGGACAAAGACGTCGGCGTAAGGGTGGGTCGTATCTCCGAGCGTCACCACTGGGGCGCCCGGTGCGACGACCTCGCCCGATTCGACGTGGACGTCCAGGACCACTCCGGCCTTGGGTGCCTTGAGCACCTGGCGTTCGATGCGCTCGGTCTGCAGGCTCACGGTCTTGTCTGCTGCCTCGGCGCGGGAAGTTGCGCCGGCGATCTCCTGAGAGCGCGCACCGCGCTTCAGTGCCTTCAGCTGCTGCTCGATGGACTGACGGTCCGCCACCGTGATGTTCAGCCGAGTCTCGATTTCGTCGACCGCCGCTCGGGTGCTCACGCCCCGTTTCTCCAGCTCGCGCTCTCGGGCCAGGTTTTTCGCCAGCTGGGTCTCACTGGCTCGGACCGCGCGGATGCGCGCGTCCAGAGCGCGCAGCTCTTCGGGGCGTGGGCCCGCCTTCAACAGCGCGACCTGGGCCTTCGCGGCCTCGACCTCGAACGCGCGAGCTTCCCGGCTGGTCTTTTCCAGGGTCGAGTCGAGGGCGGCCAGAGGGGCAGCGTCCTTCACCGTGTCGCCGCGCATCACTTCGACCCGGTCGACGCGGCCGCCGACCTCGAACCCGAGCACCCGCTCGTCCAGCTCGATCACACCCTGAAAAGGTTCTTCTCCCTCGGGCGCTGCAGGTTTGCAGCCGAGGGCCAGAAGGGCGACGAGCGGGAGCCAACCACGCCAGTCATTCTTTATCATACGACTGAGAATAGTGCTGGCCTGCCGGTCTGCAAGGGGTTTTTTTTCGTTGGAGCGAGGCTCGGGAGAAAACCGCGGTTCAGCCTCTCATTGACTCCGGCTGGGGCGGTACCTTCGGAACGGTGAACTCGCTGCTGCGCCTGCTGGACCTGGTGCGCCAAGACCTGGGCGCCGCGGACGCGCGCGCGGAGATCGGCGGGGGGGAGCCGACTGACCCGAAGCTGGTCTGGGCCGCTCATCCCGGTGGCTTTCGAGTCGTGGTGGTTTTCAACGAAGCCCCGGCGGATCCGGGCGACAAACACAGGCGTTTGGTCGAGCTGCTCGAGTCGTTCGCCGGTGTGAACGCGGGCGTGGACGGGGTGGAGCTGAGATCGGATTCCAGCATCGAGCGCAGGCTCGACGCGGAGCTCGATGCACTTGCGGCCCGGGTCGAGGCGGCCTGCGCTTTTGTGGTCGACGCCGAGTCTCCCGTGATTTGGGGAACGTCGGGAAGGCGCCACCTCGATGACGGCGTCGACATGGTGACACGCCTGTCCGGAGTGCTCCGGCGCGCGAAACAGGCGGGAATCAATCCGTTCGAGTTGGTCTCGCTCGCCGGGGACGCCGCAGAGCTCGAGCTACGGCTGACGGGTCGAGGACTCGATCCCTGGAGCGCTCGGTTTCTGGTGCGGGAGCAGGAGCGCTGTAGCGGGGCCGGTTCCACGTTCCGACGTGAGCTGGCTGCCGCTTCGGCACTCGCGAGCTTGCGCGAGGTGTGGACCGACGGCCCGTCGTCGCCCGTCGAGCCTCGCAGCTTGGACGAACATTTCGGCGTCGTCGCCCGGTCGTTTGCGGCGAGCTATGCGCTCGTGCTCGGCTTCGACGGGACCTTCTCGCCGCTGCATGCCGAAGCGGCCGCGCTCCACGCGCTCCCCGTCATCGAACGCCTGGTCATGGCACTGCCGCCCATCGAGCCGCCGGACAAACCCGGCAAGCTGCTGCGGCTCCGGCCACCGCGCTGAGCTGCGGCCCGCCAAAGATTGGCCCTGCGCTCAAGGTTTCTTGGGGTAGCGATCGAGCAGGCTCCACATGTCTTCGAAGGCGTTTCCCGGCTGTTTCAGCGGCACCAGGCGCTCGAAGGCCTCGGTGAAGCGGTTCTTCGTTGGGGCCTTGAGCGCAGAGACGAACGATTGAGTCGCGAGTACCTGGTCCAGCCCGAGCGGGGAGCCGTTCAGCAGCTCGGTGGCCGTCGGAGTCTTTCCCGCGCTCGCTGGCTGATCGGTCAGTGTGTTCGTTGCGCTGACCTGGATCGAGAGCGGGTAGTTCGCGCCGTCTTTGAGGATGACCTTGTCGTGACAGGCTTGGAGGTTGAACACGAACGCTGCCGCGCTGTCTGGAGGCAGTGACTCGAGCTTCGTCAGATCGGCGGCCCCACCGTTCTGGGACGGCGGATCGAGCGAAGTGAGGAACCACGGCAGCGTGACGGTCAGCTTGACGTCCTTGTAGAGTTGCCCAAACACGCGATCGAAGCGCTGCCGGAGCGAAGCGTCGGCCGCTTCCGCAGCCTCGACGTAGACGTAGCTCCCGTGACCTGCCTGGCTCACGGCGTTCAGGAATGCGTCGCCAACGACGAAGCTGCCACCGACGCCCACGCTGCTCGATGAAATCCCAGCTTGGGCGGCGGACTCGAGCGGGCCAATGGGCAGGGTTGCGGGGTCGCCTTGCCCATCGCTGATGAGCACGACGCGGTTCCACTGTTTTGGCTGAAGCAGCGTCGTGGCGTGGGACAAAGCGGTCTCGAGGGGTTCGCGCAGCGTGCTCTCGTCACCGAGATCGAGTGAGCCCTCGAGCCCCAGCGTCTCCGCTGCCGGATCGGCTAGCGTTTGGTCGAAGACGAGGCCAAGTCCAGGGACGAACACACTCAGGTGATCGTTCGGGGCCAGAGCATCCGTCAGGGCGCGCAGGGCTTTCTTCGCGCGCGCGAAGGGCTCACCGGCCATCGACGGCGTGGTGTCGACCACCACCGTCAGCGCGACGGGCGGGCGTGTTGCCAAGGGTTCCGACTGAATTCCCACGAACAGCTGGTATTGGCGCGGGATGGGCGTCGTCCCGATGGTCACCGCGCGCAGCGTGGCGGTCAGGCTGAGCCCGCTGGCTGCGGTGTTCTGGCTACGGCCGACGTCGTAGTAGTTCAGGAAATCTTGGGTGCGCAGGCTGGCGGAGACCGGAGCCTGGTGGGCGTTCAACGTCTCTCGAGCCCGCGTCGCCGAAGCCATGATGCGAGCGTTCGGCACACTGGCGTCGATGACCTCTGTGGACTTGACGTCGGCGGTGCCGCATACCGTTGCGACCAGAGGCTCCGCCGAGGCTTGCTTCCCGTCATGCGGGACGAACGATCGCTCTGCCTCCTCAGCGTAACCAAAGTCCTCGGGCGACACGCCTGGGGCTGCCCCGCTGCCACCTATTCCAGAGCCTCCCCCGACGCCCGTCTTTGGGCCTCCTGGCCCTCCGAGGTCGCCGCCAGAATCCGACGAGCTCGAGCACGCTGCGGAGAGTCCCAGCGTCAGTGTCGAGAGGGCCAGCAGTGCAATACGTTGGTGTGTCATTGGGTCTTGTAACTGGGGTGCATCTTGAGCAAGGCGAGGAGCTCGGCTGCGACGTTGGTGTTGGTCTTCTGGGCGGACAGCACCGCCGTCGCTTCGGTGAAGCGGGTCACCTCCGGGTACTTGAGTGCGTCGACGAACGATTGAATGGAGTCCATCTGGTCGAGCTCCGGTGTCGCGGTGCTCAGGGCCAGGAGTTTCTTGCCGGGATGAGAAAACAGTGTGAAATCTGGCGCCGCTTTCAGGGTGCCGTCTGCGAATGCCGAGGTCACGGTGACCTCGAGTGGTTGAACGCCATCGATCGAATCGAAGATCGAGCCCTCGCTACATGCGCCGAGGTGAAACACGAAGCGCGCCCACTCGCCGGGGGCGAGGTACTTGTCGGTTCCGCCGCTGCCGCTGCCGGCGGTTGGGCTCTCTTGGGCGTCCAGAGAGCGGAGGTACTGGGGCAGGCTCACTCGAATGCGGATCTGATCGCGAGCGATGCCGAAGATCGCGTCGAACTGGGTCGGCGAGAAGAGTTTGTCCGCTTCTGTCTCGGAGTCGACGTACAGGTAGCGCCCGCGCCCCTGATGGCTGAGGCGATAGAGAATCGAGTCGCCGTAGGCGAGCTCCGGGCTCACGCCCACGGTCGTCAGGAAGATCTGGGCGTTGAACGCCGCCGAGCCGATGGCTTCGTAATCCGGCGCGTTGGCGTCCTCTTCGCCGTCCCCGATCACGAGGATTCGGTTCCAGCTCCCGGCCGGCAGCTTCTTCGCTGTCTCTTGGGCGACAAGAATGGCATCCGGCAGCCGCTTCGCGACTGACCCACCCCCGAGCTTGACGTTCTGTGCCAGGTCGGCGAGCTCCTTTGTCGGATCACTCAAGGTGAGCGTGAGCGGCTCGAAGCTCGGGTCGGTGGACATCAAGCTGACGACGTCCCCCGCCTTGAGCCCCTGGCCGAGGGCGGCGACCGTCGACTGCACCCGCGTGAGCGCGAGCTTCGTCAGCGACCCGTCGGTCAATAGCGTCAGCGCAACCTGCGGCCGCGGAGAGACCGGCCCGGCGACGACGCCGACGAACAGGTCGTACTGCGCCGGAATCACCTGCCCGTTGATGACACGGTTCCGGAGCTCATACTTCCCTGCTAGCTGATTGGGTTGTGCATCGGCTGCACTAGGGACCGCGAAGTAGTTGAAAAAGTCCGAAGTCCGCACCGCCCCGGGAACGGGCGTCTTTCCGGTGTTCAACTGCTCTCGAGCGCGGGTGGCGCTGGCGGTGTTGCCGGGATCGGTCGGCGCGGCTGTCAGCGTATGGCTGTGGAGGCTGGGATCGTAGTTCGGGCAGCTATTGACGGGAGACTTGGTGGCGGTCGCACCGGAGCCGCCGGTGCCATTGGCGCCGCCGAAGCTACCCGGTCCGGGGCCGCCCGCACCGCCCGTGGAGAGGTCGCCGGGGCCGGACTCGACGGTCGGGAAGTCTGCTTCAGGATCGCCGTTGTTGAGCCAACCGCCCGCGCCGGCTGGGATCGAGCCATCATCCCCGCCGTTCGAGGACTCGGCGGCGCACGCGCAGGCCAGGCTGCCCAGGGTCACCGCGACGAACCACTGACCTAGCACCGACCTCATCTGTAGCCTCCAGCGCGAGCGCCCCGGACCTGACTCCGGGAGCGTGCATCGGAAATCTAGCACGTGCCGTGCCGCGGCTCTGGACCCAAGATTTCCCAGGAAACGCGGCCATCGGGCCAGCGATTTGGCACATCTGTGCCAGGGGGTCCGCATCAGTTGCAGGCCGCGACGCCGCAGTTGTTCACATCCACTGCCTCTTTCACGCAGGTGGCGTCCCACTCCACGCAGCAGCAGTAGGCATCCTGCGCACACACCTTCGCCACACACGTCGGGTCGACGTTCGGGCACGACTGAGTCTTCAGGAGCGGGGGCCCCGGAATGCATTCGTCGTGGCATGCGCTGGACTTGGCGCAGGCCGCCGTACAGACGCCTCCGATGCAGATCCCATCGCAGCAATCGGGATCTTTCTCGCAGTAGATCTGGGCGCAGGCGCAGACGGGACCCTGGTCACCGACCACGCATTTGCCGCTGCAGCAGTCGCCGTTGTCGCCGCAGGCTTGGTCTACGGCGTTGCACTGGGCTCTACACTCGCCGAGGCGGCACTCGAGGCCGGTGCAGCACGCAGTGTCCGCGCAGCCGTAGCCCTTGGGCATGCAGGGATTGTCGGTCGGCAGGCACAAACTGTCATACTGTTCGGTCGTCGGGTGTTTGTTCACTGCGGGCTTGCACTCCGTGCCGGCGCAGCAAGTGCCGGGAGGATCGGTAGATCTGCATGGCTTGAAGGCCTCACGACACGCCTGCGGAAACTCGCAGGTGCCCGTCGTGGCCAGGCAGTCGGCGCCGTCGCAGCAACGGTCGTTGTCGGCTGACGAACAAGGCGTTCCCAGCGGCAGGCACTGGTCCTCCGCGCACTTTCCGTCGCGACAAAACTGCGAGCAACACTGCAAGTCGTCGGTGCAGTCCTCCAGCGCAGGACGACACACGTTCTTGCCACACGCCTGGTTCTTCGGGTTGTAGATGCCGGAGCAACACGAGTTGGCGTCCGGGGTCTGGACGCCGTCAGGCCGGCAGCACACCTTCTGCCCAGGCGCCCCCGCGTCCGAGTCGACGCCCGGGCTGGTCGAAGCATTGGCCAGTTGTTGGCAGCGGGCGGTTCCGCCGAGAAAACCACAGCACTCCTCTTCACGGTCGCAGGCGGTGAAGACCGAGCCGCACACGGGGTCGGCGTTCAGGCACTTCCGGCTCTTGCTGCAGCTCTCGAGGCAGTTCTTGCCTGGGATCTGCGAGAGCCACTCCGCGCGTGCGTCCGCGCTCGCGGTATCGAGTCGCGGCCCGACCAGGTTCTTGCAGGTGGAGAAGTCGTAACATTTCTCGGCGAGATCACACAGATCGTCGGCCGAATCGCTGTAGTCGTCGAAGCCGAGCAGCGAGCTGCAGCTCGAGAGCAGCGTCAGCGTCGCTCCAAGCAGTACTGCCAGAATCGCCGTTCTCGACCAACGCCGCATCGAAGCGGAGGTCTGCAGCGCGCTCACGGTGCACCGCCACAGATCTTGCCCGGGGTGGGTGTCGCGCAGCAATCCTCGCAGCCGTCGAGCTCACACGTCTCTCCGTCCGCGGTGCAGGCTGGTGGCATGTAATAGAGCTGGTTGAAGCAGGTGTCGCCGCTGCAGCCGCTGGAACAGTATTCGTCGAAGCTCTCCAGCCACGCGCTACGTTTGTTCGGCGTCGCGATCTGGAGTCGGCCCGACACCAGGTCCGTGCACTGGTTGAAGTCGGACAGCGCTTCCGGCCGGCACTGGCACACGGCATCCGCGGCGTCGGCCTGCTCGTCGTCGATCCCGAGCACTCCAGAACAACTGAGTGTTGCCAGCGCACCGAAGGTCGCGAGCACTCGCGGGGCGATCGGGCGAAGGACCAGCATCAGAGCGCTCCCGACAACACGAGCCCGCCACCGCCGGGCGCGAAGTACGGGGCGAGGGCTGCCCGCGCTGGCGTGACTCGGGTCTTGGCTGCCGGCACAGCGCGGGATTCTGGCGCCGAAGGTGAGGTCAGGATCAAGGTCGCGCCGACTGCGGTGAAGAGCACCCCTCCAATCCCTACCCACTGGCCGATGGTGGCGTAGCTCTTTGCGCTGTCGATGGTGTCGAAGCCGTTGGGACTGCAGTAGCCATTCAGGCACTGGTCTGGTTCGTCCGCCTTGCTCTTCTTGTTGAGGGCGACGAGCTCCAGCACGCCGGCGGTCAAGAGGGCTGCCACCCCGACACCGCCGACCACGTATCCGATGGTCTTCTGCGAGCTCGAGGGTGGCGGCGGAGGCGGGGGTGCCTGAGTGGGCGCGGCGGTCGGCGCCTGCGTCGGAACCGGGGGCGGGGGCTTCTCCTCCGGGAACTCCTGGTCGATGGCTGCCAGATCGAAGCTCACGCTGACGGTCTCGCTGGCCTTGGCAGTGACGGTCTCGCTCTTCAAGACCTTCTCACCGCGCTGCACCGTCACGGTGTGCTCTCCGGGGTCAACGGGAAGGCCGACGCCGAAGGTGCCGGGTTCGAGCGTCACTTCGCCGCGATGCACGGAGAGTTCGGCGACGGGATTCTTCACCTCGACCTTCAGCCGCGGCAGCTTGGGTTCGAGCTTGTCACGGCGGTCCGTGGCGAACTTCTCGCGTTTGTCTTTGTCGCGGCGGGCGAGATCGGCGGCCTCGTTCCACTCCGCCCACGCGGTCGCAGTCTTGCCGATGCGCTCATTGCAGTCTGCCAGGTTGACCAGAGTGCCGAGGCCTTTGTCGAGTTTGTAACTGGCGTCGAACTTGGGGCAGGCCTCGGCGTACTTGCCTGCCTTAGCCAGCGCCTTGGCTTCTTTGTACAGCGCCTCGGCAGCAGCGGCGTCGCCTTGCGCGGCGGCGGAGCCGGTGACGAGCGTTGTGATCAAGAGCGCGGCGGTGGCGTGGCGGGCGTAGGCGCTCGCAGTGCTCGTTGCTGTCATTTCCGTCCCATGTCGAGGGGGTCTTTGATGGGCGTGGGGTTGGTCGTGGTGGGCGGCGGGGTCGTGTTGACCTTGGTGCTCCCGCCGGTCGGTTTCAACGCGGGTTTTGTGGAGGGAGCAGCGCTCGCTTCCGCGCTAGGAGCCGGCAGCACCGACGGAGTCGTGGCGGGTTCGACCAGCGGCTCGGCGCTATTCTTCGGGGTAGGCGCGGTAGCCGTGAGCTCGGTCACGGGCTGGGCCGCCGGCTCGATCGGTTCGCTCTTGGGGGTCGGCGCGCGAAAGACCAGCCAAATGCCGCCGATGCCGATGCCCACGACGAGCGCGCCCGCGATGAGCACCACGTACCTGCTGGCGCTGCTCTTGTTGGTGACCTGCGCCGCGAGAGTGTCGGAGCCGATGCCCGACTGGGCGCCGCTGGCCACCGCCGTCGCCGCAAAAGCGTCCTTGCTCGACGAACGGCGGCTGCTGACGCGGCCGGGCGGCACCGAGAAGTCCGTGCCCGAATTGACCTGTGACTCCTGTCCGAGGGCGAGGGCTAGCGCATTCACGGCGTCGGATGCCGTCTTGAAGCGGTCCTCGGTCTGACGTGCGCAGCAGGAGGCGAACCACTGATCGAACTCGGGGCCCAGCGTCGACCCGCGCCCGCTCGGGACCGGCAGCGGCTCGTAGGCGATCTGCGCGACGAGGTGCGGGAGGGTCTCGGCGGTCCAGGGCTCGGAGCCAACGAGCATGCGGTGGGCCATGATGCCGAGCGCCCAGATGTCCGTCTGCGCGCAGATCTTCTCGGGCTGCCCCAGGATTTGCTCCGGCGCCATGTAGAGCGGGGTTCCAAAGATGGCGCCCGTCGCGGTCTTCGACGCCACGCTCTCGGAGCCCTGGGTGAGCTTGGCGATGCCGAAGTCGAGCAGCTTGACGCAGGGCGTTCCATCCTCGCGATGGGTCAGGAACAGGTTCTCGGGTTTGATGTCGCGGTGCACGATGCCGAGGGCGTGCGCCTTGTCCAGCGCGCGGGCCATCTGCTGCAGGTAGACCAAGGCGTCACTCAGCGGCAGGCGGTGCTCCAGCAGCTGGTCGAAGCTCTGCCCGCGCAAGAGCTCCATCACCAGGAAGGGTGCCCCGCCGAGCTCCGCCGCGACGTCCGCGTCGGTGACCTGCACGACGTGATCACTCTGGACGCGGGCCGGCGCCCGCGCTTCGCGCCGGAAGCGCTCCACCGCGATCTCGTCCTTGAGCATCTTAGCGTTCAGGACCTTGAGCGCGAGCTCCTGCCCCGTGTGGACGTGCTCGACGACGTACACCGAGCCCATGCCGCCCTCACCGAGGCGACGCTGCACCCGGTAGCGGCCTGCCACCACGGTGCCCAAGCTGATGCTGTTCACCTCGTTCATCCCAAAGCCAAGCTGTAGACCCGAGGCTCGAAGGCTAACACGCCGGTTGGAGGGCGGGCCAGGCGACGGCCTCCGCAATCCGTGCGGGGGCTCCGCTATGCCGTCCCGTGGAACAAAACCGGACAGCCGGGGCGGAGCTGCTCAGCTGCTCGCGCCGGGCTCGTCGGCGGGAGGTTTCACCTCGGCCGTCGGGCTGCTCGTGTCGGCGTCGCTGGCTTCCGATTCGGATGCCGGCGCGGATTGGGCCTGCTCGAGCGGCGCGGCAGCGGAAGGTTCAGGTTCTACCGCCGGCGCTCGCGGCTCCGGTTCGCTCTCCGCAGCGACTGACACCTCGCTGGTGGTGTCGCCGTCTGCGGGTTCAGCGAGCGGGGCCGTCGAGATGGAGTCCATCAAACCCTCGCCGCCGGCTGCTGCCGGGGCAGGGACGAGCTGAGCGGCGAGCCCGAAGTCTCTGCTCAAGATCAGCAAGAGCAGGGTGGCCACGCCGAGCACGATCAGCGCGCTCGAGTAGTAGAAATGCAGGCCGAGGTCCTTCTCGATGGCAACGAAGTATTGAGCCGCGCACAAGCCGAGTAGCGCGATCCAGAGCCCGCCGTCCGCGGCCTTGAGCGGCCAGAGTTCGCCGCCCTTCTTGGTGTCTCGGAGCTCGGTCGCCAGCATCGGCAGCACGAAGATGAAGTGGATGTAGTAGTTTGCCGGGTGGAAGACGACAGGGATCATCAGGGTGCCGAGGGTCGCGGCGAACGCCAGGTTCTTGCGCCGCCCAGCGATCAACACCATCACGGAAAACGCCGCGATGCCGGCCACGAACAGGTTGGTGCGCGCCAGCATCACCCGAGTGTGGATGCCGTCCGGACCGCCGATCAGCGCACGCAAGCTGACGTGATTCACGTGGGGGTCACGCTGCAGCATCGAGACCTTGTGCAGCCACTCGGGCCACGAGCGAAGCCCGAACATGGCAGAGGACGCGGCGAACAGCACGATGCCGGTCACCAGCGCGCCCAGCACGATCTTCAAGAACGGCATCTGCTCGCTCTTGATCAACGCGATCGACGGCAGACGTTTGGTGGTGCGGACGTGATCAATCAACCACCACAGGGTCGGTAGCGCGACGCCCACCAGCGCAAAGAATGGAAATGCGCGAATCATTCCGGATAGCATCAGGAGTGCTCCGGCCAGGATCCATCGGTTCAGCTTGAGGGCGGCGATGCCCATGGCCAGATAAGCGAGCCAGTCGTGGCGTAGGGTCGCGCCGGCCCAGCAGGTGCCGAACATGTAGAAGTCGTTGGCGCCGAAGATGATGGCGCACACCAAGGCCGTTCGGACCCCGAACGCGCGCCAGATCATGCCGAGCGCGACGATCAGCAAGATGGGGTCGAGCATCGCCGTGATGGTCAGAGTCTGGTTCGAAGCCCAGGCGCTTCTGAACAACGCGTGGCCAAACATGAACCACACGGGTGTGGCGTTTCCCCCGTGGTCGCTCATGCTCCCCAGGTAGTCGCGCACCCCCATGTTTTCCCGGAAGTAGCGCATGTCGCGCTTGAAGTCCTCCCAGCGTGCGGGTGAGAACCTGCTGCGCACCTCCTGGATGTCCGCTACCGATTCGCCGACACTCTGCATGCGGTGAGTGCGGAGGCTGCGCAGTTGCTGGGTCCGCAGGCTGTCGAGTGTCACGCTCTTGTCGTCGTCGACATAGGCAGCGACACTGCCCAGGTAGAGCCCGTCGAAGCGCAGCTCCTTGAAGTACTTCGCGATCGGGAAGTACACCCGCATGTCGAAGTTGTGGACGAAACCCGGGCGTCCGTTCTGGTAATCGTGAAACTGCGGGTGCCCGAGGTTGTAGAACGCACCGATGGCGAGCGCCGCACAAACGCCCAGGACTCCCACGGAAACCCGGCGATTTGCCAGCAGCTTGGCCGGCGCGAACACCTCGCGCACCACCAGGAGCGCTCCCACCGCCGCGACGACTCCGCGCACCAGCGCGACCTCTCGTGTACTCGGAGGCCAGGCCACGCTCAGCGCGCGCCAGGCGTCGAAGCCTGCCACGCAGGGCACCAGCATGACGAGCAGCGTCCACCAGAACGGCGCGCCCTTCCAGGTGAACACCACGAACAGCGCCAGCGCCAGGCCGAGCGCGAGGATCTTGTTCCGCAGCACCTCGTCTGGTGGGATGGAGTCCTTGACGACGGGTCGCGGCGGCCAGGTTCCAGGTTTCTCGGAGAAGACCTGGATCTCTGCGAGCGCGAACGAGCCGTCTCCGCCCGTGGCGTTCACGCGGATGAAACGCGCTGTTGCCTGAAGGTCGTCGGTCGAGCGGGGCTGCAGACCGCCACCTCCGACCGGTCGTCCGTCCCAGAGCGGTCGGAAGGTAGTGCCATCGTCCGACATGCTGACCGAGTACGTATCGTTGTCGTCGCCGAGCAGATAGATGGCGGCGATGGGTGTCGGTTTGCCGAGGTCCCACTCGGCGAACGCCTCCGATGACGAGAAGATGGTCGTCAGCTCGCTCTTCCAGGCGTCGCCGCGAGGTGCAACGACGTTGTCGGTGAGGCGCTCCTCTCGCCTCAAGCCCGATGACTTGGTCGGCGGTTTGCCGTGGATGATGCTCTCGCTGGTGCCGCCGAAGCCGAAGGTGCTGGCCGCGCGAGAGCACGCCGGGAGCACGGCCGCGATGAAGACCAAAACGACACCCAGCAGCAGAACCGCCTTCTTCTTCACGTCGACCAATTTTCGTTTTCCGTCCACGAGCGAGCACCCTTCGGCGTCAAGGACGCGGCAGGATAGCAGCGACCCCGCCCCCGCCAAGCTTCGTGCTCAATCGTAGGTTCCGCCGGGTATTTTGGGCCCTTTGTGGATGAGGATCCCGTTCACGAGCGGTATGCTCAAGATGTTTCCGCCCGCGACCCAGACGCCGCCCTTGGGATCGATCCACACGGAATGAAAGTCTGCGAACACGTCGAAGCCGAGTGGTTCGTCAACCCAGTCCCCGGCCTTGCGCCGCATCACACTGCCGCCCGTGCCCGCGGCGTAGCCATCGTCGCCTCGGGTGCGGATGCCGATCATGGCGTGTCCCGGCGTCGTCGGGCTCACGTCAGTCCAGGTGTCGTTCTCGTCTTCCAAGATCACGGCTTGGCTGACTCCGCCCACTGCGGTGTAACGCCCGCCCGGCTCCGCGAAGAGTGTCAGCAACCGGCGATTGGTCGGGGAGTTGATCTGGGTGAAGGTCGAGCCATCGAAGTGGACGATGGCGCCGTCCATGCCGACGAAGCGCACGTCGTTTGCGGCTCGTCCCCAGACCTTGAACCAGCTGGAGATGGGGACACTCGGGAAACCGTTGGCCGATGCCCAGCTCGTGCCGTCCCAGCGCCAGACGAATGCGTTCCCGGGTTTTGCCGGATCACCCCCGACAGCCCACAGGTCGTCTGCGCTCGCGCCCCAGATGCCGAACACCGTCGCGGTGCCCGGCGTTGGCATTTTTTCGAACGCGCCGCCGACGAAGCGTAAAATCGTTCCCCCGCTGCCCCCGAAGAACGCGGGACCTGCCGGGATTGTGTGGACCCACCACAGATCGACATCCTGACCCGTCGGGCGTCGAGCCCAAGCCTTGCCGTCGAAGTGGAGCACGAACGCGCCCGAGCCATCGCCGGGGTTGCCGCCGACAGCCCACACGTCTGATTCACTGGTGCCGGAGATCCCGATCAGCGCACCCGGCAACTCGCTGAAGGTCTGGACGAACACGTTGGGATCGTGTGACGGGCCACCGCCGCCGTCGTCGCTACACGAGATCAGGCAGGGAAGCCCCGCAAACACCAGCCACGCCAAGCGCATGCGCCGCAGCCTAGATCAAAGGCCCGGCGACTGCGCGCGCACATTCTTCGAGCCAGGCCCGGCGCGCGTCTCGGGTGGCCGGCGGCCGATCTCGGAGTCACTTGCCGCGGCTGGCGCGCGCTTTTGGCGAGGTGGTCTTCCGCGTCTGGCGTCGTTTCAGGTTCGAGTCCGGTTTCTGTCGATTCGACGCGCCCCGCGTCGACTTGCGTGAGGGGCTGCCGGTCGCCGAGTCCTCCAGTTTGTACGACGCTTTCTTGTCGGCATGCGCCGAGGCATTGCGGGCATCCGTGTGGCCCTTGCCTCGCTTCTTGTCCGTTGCGCTCACCCCGGGCAGCGAGGTGTCGACGGATTTGGGCTTCGACTTCGTCGGTGCCTTCGTGCGGGCCTTCGGGCGCACGGCATCGCGGTGAAACTTGGCGGCTTTCCTCAGCATGTCGACCTCTTCTTCGCAGCCTAGACTCGAGTGCGCCGCGATGCCATCGGAAGTGTCAGGGCGCCGTCAGCGACCCACACGCGAGACCGCCGCCCACGACTCGCAGTGATCCTTTCCAGCGCGACTTGGCCTTCATTTGGCTCCACTTGCCGGCGTCGACGTCGCACTGGTGTTTGGCGTGTGACTGCGTGTCGGTGAGCTCGACGCTGAGGGTCTCTTCGCGCTTGCCCTCTCGCTCGGCGCCCAAGCCCTCCCCAGTCTTGCCGAGCTTCGGCTCGGGCCAGCGAGGTGAGAGATCTGCGCCGCTGGCCTTCTCGCTGCGGTCGAGCTGCCAGCGGTTGATTTCGTAGCGGCACTCGTCTTCGTAGACTGGCTCTTGTTTGAAGCGCGGTGTGCACTCTTTGAGCTCTTTGTAGGTACCGTCGCCGCGATCGACCTTGCGTATCTTGCAGTCCTCGCCGTCCTGCACCTTCTTCTTGGAGCGTTCGGCCTTTGCTCGGCGCACGTCGGTCGCGCCTGCGGGTAGCTCGTCGCACCATTTGGTCTCCTTGACGGTCTGGAAGCGCTCGATCTGAATGCTGCGCACCCAGCTGTGACCGGTGACCTCGAACGCCGCCTCTCGCCGCCAGAACAGCAGCACCAGGACCACGACCGCAATGGCGGTAACGAGCAAACAGCCCGCACAGCCCAAGACGATTCCCGACTTCGACTTCTGCGCCGGAGGGGCTGCGAGGGCGGGCGCGCCTCCGCGCAGCTCGCGTTGGGCTTGCTCGGCGGTATCGAAGGGGACTGCGGCGCCTTCGGCGTGGAGCAGGTCCTGCCGCCGGGCGACGTCCTTGGTCCCATCGAGCGGGCTGCCGCACCCGCCGCAGTTGTTGGCGGCACGGCTGGCGCTGGCGCCGCACGCAGAGCAGAGCGCGTCGGCGCCCACGTACACGTGGTCCTCCACCGCCACCTTTTCGTCCTCGGGAGGGAAATAGCGGGGTGCGTTCTCCTGCGGCGCACCGCAGCTGGGGCAGTGTCGGTGGGTTTTTGCGAGCAGCTTCCGAGCGCCGCAGTAGCCGCAATCCCAGAGCATCTCGTAGATCTTCTCGCTCATGGTGACGGCGATTCTACGCGTGGTTGGCGGTTCAGTGGGTGGAGTTGGGGGGCAGGTCGTGGACCGCCAGGCTCAGCGTGAATTCTGCGCCGCCCGTGTCGAGCGCCCGAGCCATGAGCCGCCCACCATGCTGGCGCGCGATCTGTTGCGAGATCGCCAGACCCATGCCCGTGCCGCTCGGCTTGGTCGTGTACCCCGGAGAGAAGATCGCGACGGGATCGCTGATACCTGGACCGGTGTCCCGCACGCGGAGCTCATAGTGGTCGTCCCGGCGTTGAATGGTCAGGGTTGCGACCCGGAGATCGGCGCTGGCCATGGCTTCGATGGCGTTGCCGATCAGGTTGTGCACCAGCTGCTTGAGTTTGTCCGGGTGCCCCAGGACCATGGCCGGTCCGGGTCCAAGCTCATCGACCAGGCGGATCCCGCGGTCGGTGATGCTCGCGGAGTGCGCGCGGGCGACGCTGGTGACGATCTCGTGCAGGTCCACCGGGAGGACCGAGAGCTGCCCGGTCTTCGGGCTCATCGAGAGGTACTCGTTGGTGAGCCCCGTCAGCCTGGCAAGCTCGCTCTTCACCACCTGGACTGACGAGTCGAGGCGCTCTAGATCCGCCGTCGGCAACACCAGCTTCCTCACGCGTCGCTCGAGCAGTGCCAGCTCCAAGCTGAGGCTGTTCAACGGGTTCTTGATCTCGTGAGCCAGGAGCCGCCCGAACGCGCCCATGGTGCTCCACTGTTCGGCAAAGCGCAGGCGCGCTTCGAGCTGAACGCGGGCAAGGGCGCTGGCTGCAACCGGCGCAAGCGCTTCGGCGGCTCGCAGCTCCTGGCGCGAGAACTCCCCCGTGGTGCGCGCCAGGTGGATCGCGCCGATCACCGTCTTTTCCACCTCGAGGGGGATCGCGAGCTGCGCACCCGGCGAGCGCTGGCGCAGCACCGCGCAGCCCTCGCTCGAGTCCTCGGAAAATGCGCTGACTTTGCTGGGGATGCGTGCCTCCGAAGCGGGAGCCAGTCGTGTCAGCTGCTCGCCGTGGACAGCCCAGGTATCCTCGAGCCTCCCCGAAGCGTCGAAGAGCTCCACGAGCGCCGCGTCATGGGCGATCAGGTTTCCGAGACTCCGAGCGAGCTCCGCCGCGTCCGGATTGGTCACCAACCCACCGAGGGCGATCGCAAGGCGTCCTTGCGCGGTCTTCTGTGCGAGCAGCCGATCGGCAAGGCAGGCGATAGCGAAGATCTGCGACAGCGTGTCGAGCAAGATCTCGTCGGACTCATGAGCCGCCGCCCCGGGACCTCCGAGCCGGAGGGTACCGAGATCGGTGCCCGCCCACGCCAGGTGTTTGCTGCGCCAGACAGCCTCCCGGTCGCTGTGACTCACCAGCTCGGCGTGTTGGTGCCCGGTCGCGCGCGCGACCTCGGCGAGGGCGCCATCCAGCGAGCTCTCTCCGGCGATCCAGGCGCTCAATGAGTCTGCGACTTGGTGCGTGGCAAGCTGCTGCAGGCTGAGCTCTTCCGCTCGACGCGCTTCGGTCAGCCGCTGCTCCCGCTCGGCGGCAAGGCCACTGGCGAGCGCTTCGGCGAGGGCGTCGAGCTCGTCGGTGCTGGCTTGGGCCTTGTTCAGGTTGGTATCAGCGCTGCCTCCAACCAATGCACTCAGAGCTTGGATGCGGGCGAACACCTGCCAGATGCCGGCCGCGACGAGCATCACCAGGAGGACCGACACCACGCTCGCCCAAACACCCAGACGGGCGCTGTCCTTGGTGCGGGACTCGACGGCGCGGGCCGTCGCGCGAATCGTCAAGTCGAGCTCGTTCACCTCCAGCAAGACGTCGCGCGAGAGGGCGTCGAGTGGCTGCGGCGAGCCGTTCAGATAGGCCACGAAGCGCGGGTGGATGTCAGTGTCCCAGGTCCGGAGGTGGACCTCGAGGCGCGCGCAGACTGCCGGCGTCGGGCACGCCGCTGCGCGCTTCGCGGGCTCTCCGCGCAGGGCGTCGTCGAGCAAAGTACGCTGCTCCTGCATCAGCGTCTCGACGCGTCGCCGGGTTCCCGCGTCCTGGCGAGCCTGCGGCAGTTCGGTCAAGATCTCGAGCAGGCGGAAACGCAGCGAGCCCGCATCTTGAAGTGCGACCGCGAAGCCGTCGGTGTTCACCCGCAGGTGTTCGGCGACGACCCACGGCGCAAGTGCCAGGGCGGCGAGAGCGGTCAACAACAACAAGAAGCGCACGCGCAGCGACGGCATGGCCCGCGACGCCAGGCTCGGCCTGGGTTTGGGGGTGCTCTCCGCCGCCGACATCAGCCCGAGCGTTGCGCGTCTGGACGCTGCCGGGCATGACGAGCGTCACGGACGACCCCCGACGGGCTGCGGGGGCAACGCCCGGCTCGGGCAATAAGTCTGACTTTTGCCTTGACCTGGCTTTAAGTCAGACTTATTGGGTCCGGGTGTCCGCAAACCCCGCTCAGCGCAAGGCCGACGACGTCGCCGACGATCTGCTTCGGCGCATCGTGTCCGGCGACATTGCCGTCGGATCCGTACTGCCCCGGGAGGCAGATCTCGCCCAGAGCTACGGTGTCGGGCGCAGCGTCGTGCGCGAGGCCAACAAACTCCTCGAGGTGCACCAGCTGGTGCGCCCGACCCGCCGCCGCGGCACGGTGGTCCTCGATCCGCTGTGCTCCGTGACCCCGGCGGTGCTTCGGGCCATGTTGTTCGACGAGCGGGGTCGGGTCGATCGGGCGATGCTCGCCGAGTTCCTCGAGATCCGCGCGGAGCTCGACGAAAAAATGACGCGTCTCGCTGCCGAGCGCCGAACGCGCGACGACATCAAGGCCATCGAACACGCGGCCGCGCTGATCGACGGGGGGGTGCCCGGCTCCGCCGAGCGCTTCGCCGCCATCAATGCGTTTGGTGCTGCGCTGGCAGCCGCGACCAAGAACCGGATCTACTTGATGCTGGCCCACTGGCACGCGCAGATCGCAGAGGATCTGGAGCCGCTACTCGCTCGCGTCCGGGAGCCGGTGGCAGAGGCCCGCGGATACCAGCTGCTGGTGGACGCCATCAAACAGCGCGACCCGGAGCTGGCGGGTCGCCTCGTCGCCGAGTTTCATCAATGGGCGAATCAGCGTTTGCTTGCGGCGGCGAAAGACACCCGACGCACCGCTCGCGAAAAATCGAGCACGGAGAGTTGAGCATGCAGACCATGGTTCAGACGGCCATCGATAGCTCGGGCGCATTGAGGGCGGGCCCTCGCCCGGTGCACGAAATGCACGCTGGGCTGCACGTGCTTCGCCTCGCCGGGGACGACTACGAGATGGGCTACCAGCACGGTAGTGTGCTCAAGGAGGCCATCAGCCGCGGACCGATCCCGTACTTCGACCGCTACGTCGACAGCATGCTCGGCTCCGCCCTCGGACCACGCGCGGGCCGCTTGATCGGCAGCGCGCTCAAGCTGACCGTGGGGCGCAGGATCGCCCGGGGCTTTCCCGCCCACGTGCGGACCGCGCTCGATGGTCTGGCGGACGGCGCGGGGCTCGATCGCCGCGCGCTCCGTGGCGCGGTCACGATGCCAGAGACCTACCTGTGGCTGCTCGGGCAGGTGATGTCCGTGCGTCGCCCCCGGCTCGCCCCGCGCTCAGGAATGCCACTGCTCGGCTGCACGAGCGCGCTGGCGTGGGGGTCAGCAACCCGCCACGGGCGCCTGTTACACGGCAGAAACTTCGACTACCAAGGCGTCGGCGCCTGGGACACCGAGCAGGCTGTGGTGTTTCATCGGCCCAAGGACGGTCAGCCGTTCGTGTCGGTCTCGGCAGCGGGAGTGCTCTTCGGTGGAGTCACGGCGATGAACGCGTCGGGGCTCTCGTTGGTCGTGCACCAACACATGGCGAGCGACGCGCTCGAGTTCGGTGGCGTCCCGATCGGTGTCACCGGCGACCAGGTGATGCGACACGCCAAGAACCTGGACGACGCACGGCGAATCCTGGACGACCACGTGCCGAACGGATGCTGGACCTACGTGATCGCGTCCGGTCGAGAGAAGGCCGCGCTGTGTTACGAGGTGACACCGAAGGTCAGGGCGCACCAGGTCGTCGACCATGGTACGTTCGCCTACGCAAACGTGTTCCTCGATCGAGAGGTCGGGCGCACCGAGCGTCACCTGTATGCGTCGCACTGGCGCAACAACCTCGCTCGCTTGCGCCGCGCCGATGCTCTGCTCCGGGCGCAGCGCGGACAGATCGACGAGGACACCATCGCTTCCATCTTGGGTGATCCCGGCGCGGACGGTTGCCGGTTCGAGAGCGCCATTTCCATGCTGATGACCGTGGCCTCGGTGGTGTTCCGGCCCGAAGATGGGCTGGTCTGGGTGGCAACAGGGCGCGCGCCGGTGTCGAATCGGGACTACGTGGCGTTCGACCTCGGAAGTGAGGGGCCGCGGTCCGATCTCGAGCCGCTCACTGGCGGCCGGCTCTCCGACCCGAGCGCGGTGCTCGCGTTCGACGCCTACCGAGAGGCGTACGCTGCCTACTTCGATCGGGCAGACGTCGGTGCTGCCAGGTCGCAGCTCGCCCGGGCGCTCGAGCTTCAGCCCGAGCAGGCCCTCTATCACTACATGTTCGCGCTGCTGGCACTGCTCCAGGGCGACGGCGCTGCGGCGGAGTCCGCGCTCGATCGCGCGCTCGCCATCGGTCACGCTTCCGACGACAGGCGGGCTTCATTTCATCTGTGGCGGGCTCGGGTCCGGGATACACGCGGGAGGCGAGCAGAGGCGCTCGGCGACTATCGTGCGGCCAAGGTCGGCGACGAGTATGTTCGGACGGCGGCGGCGCGCGGTCTCACCAAACGTTACAAGGCGCGGCGCTTTGGTCTCGAGTTCGCGCTGGCCGACGTCCCCGTGCCGTGAGGGAAGGCCGCACGTTTGCAAAGCGTTGCGCGGTGTGAGCGCCGGACCCGCAGCTCGTTGCGGCGCTTGGGCGAGCCAAGCGCTCAGTCCGTGTAGGTGGCCACGCCGACGTAGTGCAGCGTCCGCGAGCAGTAGCCGGAGCCGAGCATGCCACGGCAGGTGTCGGTGCCGTCGAAGCGCGCTTCCTGGTTGCGGAGCGCGCGCATCACGACGTCGGTGATGTCGTGGCCGCCGTCGCGGCAGGCCGAGTCCCCACACGCCACCAGGAACAGGGCCGGCGCGCTTTCCACCACGATTCTGCGGATATGCGAGGAGCCAGCCAGCCCCGACGCGGACGTGCGTTCGTCGATCTCGAGCCGCAGGCTGGCTACCTTGGGGAGCGCGGCCTGGAGCCGCGGCGCCGCATCTTCGCGCTGACGGCGCTCAGCGGAGCGCTGAGCAGCCTCGCTGAGCGGGCGGTTCATTCTTCGGGCGGCCAGGTAACCTCTCTAGCACGCTCGTTGGCGTGGGTTCAAATCGCTGCGATCTGTCGGGGATCCGCCCGAGTGGGGTCACAGCACGAAATCGAGCATCTGCAGCCGCGTCAGGTGATCTTCGACCGCGCGATTGTAGTCATCGATCAACATGTCCAAGCGGATGTGTAGACCGTCGTCAGCGCTGCTGACGACAGTTCCGCTCACGGCGATCTCACGCTCGGGCAACAACAGCACACCGCTCCAGTCGGCGCCGTCCTTCGGGGCCGCACCGGTCTTTGGTAGGTGGAGCCAGTCTTTGCTCATGGCCTTGATCGTCACGATCACGCCATCGTCGAGGCGCACCGACGTCTGCAGCGCCTCGGCTGGCGTCACCAAGTAGTGGCCCTTCTTGTTCTGCTCGATCAGCGTCTCGAGCTCGTCGAAGAGCAGTTTGTTCAGCGGCGTGTCGTCGCCATCGAGCAGCGCGTCGCGCATGCGCTTCATGGCCTTCTGCGTGGTGATCAGGTTCTTGCGCATCTCCTCCACACGCCGCACGTCCCGCCTGATCTTCTCTGCAACGACCCGGAGCAGGTTGTAGTGGAACGGGAAGGCCACGTCGCCGTGGTCCTCGAAGAACTGCATCAGGTCTTTGACCGGAAGCTCCAGCAGCTCCCCGGATGTGGCCGCGACGGCGGTGGTCTTGCGCTCGAGCTGCACGAGCGCGCCGAGCTCGCCGACCGGGGCGATGGGTTTGAGGCGGAAGCGCTCCGCTTCACCTTCACGCAGGGAGATTTCGCCGCTGGTCAGGATCTGGAAACGGTCGGCGACCGAGCCCGCACGGAACAGCACCTCGTTCGGTTCGATTCGCCGAGTTTTGCAGGCCGAGACGAGCTGGGCGAGGTGCTCGTCGGTGATGTTGGCGAACAGGGGGATCTTGCGCAGCGCGGACGGAGCGACGGACATGCTGACCTCTCGTGTCGATTTGGCGTCGACAGGCGGGGAAGAAGGGGCGCGACCATAGCACCTTCTGGGGTCGAATTTCTTCGATACACGGCCAACGCGAGGCGGCGTCGGCGGTGGCCGAACCGTCGCGAACTCTCGGGGGATCCGCGCGCTCCGGAGGGACGCCGTGGCGCGGCGGGGAGGATGGGTGCCGGTGGATTGGGCTGGCGCTCGGTGTGCCCTCGGATATCCTAGGACTCGAGGTGCGCGCATGAGTGGGCGATGGATATTCTTGTCTTTGGCATTGGGTGTCGTGGTGGGTTGCGGGTCCGACGACGGCGGCGGCATCTCGGGGACCGGTGGCGCGAGCACGGGCGGTACGAGTAGCGGCGGCACGAGCAGCGGCGGCGCGAGCAGCGGCGGTAACCCTTCGGGCGGTGCGGCGGGCACGGCCAGCGGCGGCGCCGCGGGGACTGCCAGCGGCGGTGCAGCGGGGAATGCCAGCGGCGGTGCGGCAGGCACGGCCAGCGGCGGAGCGGGTGGCGCTGGAACCGGCGGCGCGGCAACCGGCGGCACGGGTGGCGCGGGCACCGGCGGCGCGGGCACCGGCGGCGCGGGCACCGGCGGCGCGGGCACCGGCGGCACGAGCGGCGGACAGTGCGCGAACATCAACACTGGCTTCAAGCCGGCGTGTGACACGTGCATGAAGAGCAGCTGCTGTCCGCAGATGAAAGCGTGCGAGGCCAGCGTGCCGTGCACGAATCTGGTCACGTGTTTGCAACAGAAGTGCGCCACTGCGCCCAATCTGACCGCGTGTGCGCTGCAGAACTGCGGTTCGTTCCTGAGCGGTGCGAGCCTCGCCACACCGATTCAGACCTGTCAGCAGCAGAAGTGCGCTGCCCCATGCGCTCCTTGAGCGTGAGCTGATCCGGGCAGCTAGAGCGCCGAACAGGTTGAACGTCGTTTGTTTTCCGGGACTTGCAAGGTGTTCTAGCGGCCCTCGGCCATCATCGGCCGGGGGCCGACTTGTTTCGGCAGAGTGCTCGTCACTTGCGTGACTGCTTCTTGGAGCGCGCGCTCTTCGGAGGCTTGGGTCGGTGTGATGTCTTCGATGCCTTGGACGGCTTGGACGGCTTGGACTGTCTTGTCGAGGCTGATCCCCGCCCGGGTTTGACCGGCTTCGCGCTCGAAGCTCCGTCGCTCGGCCGGGCAGTTGCGTTGGCATTCCCTTTCGGCAGTTTGCCTCCACCGAGAAAGGCCCACGCCTCGCGCACCTGTGCGTCCGTCATCGAGTGGCCGACGTTGGGGCGACCCACGACCAGGCTCTTCCATCCCATCGCCTTGAGAGCGCGGCCCAAGCGTGCCGGATCACGTCGGGCGCGATCCTTGTGACCGTACCCCACATAGATCGGGGGTTTGGGGCGTGTGCCTTTGGCCCAGCGCTCGACTCCCTTGGGCGCGCCACCTCCCGCGAAGATCGCGTAGCCCGCTACGTCGAGCCGACCGCGCAGCGCGAGTGACGCGGAGTAGTAAGCGCCGGCGGAGAAACCCCACACGTAAACTCGAGCAAAGGCTCGGCCGTTGCGCTTTTCCAGCGTCTGCTGGGCTGCCTTCCATTCGGCCAACACCTCCGACTCCAGCGCCTTCTGACCTTCGGCCGAAGAGGGCCAGTTCCAGTGGTCGGCGAACTTCTTCGAGCCGGCGCCGAGGCGGCCCCGTGGTGTGATGACCTCGAAGCCTCGGGCTTTCGCTGCACGCGCGAGGCCGCGCTGCCCATTCCACTGCCAGGTCGTTCCGAACTTGGTGACTCCGTGCAGGAAGATCACCAGGGTGTCGGGCGCGCTCTCGGGTGGCTTTGGTGAGTAGTGACAGACGGTCGGGGTGAGCGCCTCGATGCCCTCCCCGTCGAAACACCAGGGCTGGTCCGCGCGCTCGACCGGCGTGCCATCGGCCCCCTCATCGGGGCTCAGCAACTCGTCCGGTGCCGGCTCCGTCTCGTCCCGACCGTCGAGCGGAACGATGAGCTGGGGAGCGGCGGCCTGGGCGGCCGCGCTGCGCGTGACCGCAGATGCGCACGCGAGGGCGGCGACCGCGACGAGCGCGGTGGGCAAGAGTCTCGATCGACAGCGCGTCACGACGTTCGCGCGCTCTAACACGCGCATCCGGCTCAGGCCCATTTCGCAGCGGCACGCAGCTTGCTCACTATCTGGGTTGCGAGCCCAAATCGGGCTCTGAAGGTGACCCCCATGAGACCAGCTTTCGAAATGGACCCTGGCTTGCTCGCCCCGATTTCCGAGCGCTCTGGCACAGGTCGGCACACCCTGCCCGACGGCCCGCAAGCACTCCTGGAGACCGGTGACCGCATCTCTCTTGGTGTCGTTGCGGAGGGCTTCTTCAGCGTCGGCGACGCCGGCGGCTACGAGGGAGGGCCGGCGACCACCGACAGTCTGGCGCCAACGGCTGACGAGCCGGAGCTCGATCTCCAGCCGCCGAAGGGCGTCGTACGCACGCCGGAGATGGACGCGCGCCGCGCTCGCCTAATCCCCGTGGTCGCGACCGTGGTCGGTTGTTTTGCGGCGGTGCTGGCGCTCGGAGTGATGCGGGCGAGCGCATCACAAAGGGACACATCGACCCTGGCTGCCGCGCCCGCGCGGGTGAACACCGCCCGCTCGGTGCAACGGGTCCCAGCTCCACCTGCCCCTGAAGCAGAAGAGCCGGCAGCCGCTGCGGCCGTGGTGGCGACCGCAGTGAAGGCGCCGGCGGAGGCGCCTCCAACCGCCACGCCCAGCACTCGCTCCGCGCCCGAGTCCGCTCGGGTCGTTGCGATGCCGAGGGCACCCTCGCCGCAGCCCGCGAAGCCGCGCGCCCCGGTTGCCGAGCCCGCCAGAGCGCCGCTCACCGCGCTCCCCAGCGTCGTGAGCTTCGCCGCCCGCGCCGGCGATCCGCCCAAGAGCGCGAGCCGCCCTCCAACGGCGGCCTTTTCCACGCCGAAGTGAGCTCGCCCCACGGGCGCCTGGATCTTTGGCATCATCGGCGAGTGAACGCCGTCGTCGTCACGCTGCTCGGTTGCCTGCTGTGTGTGGGGTGCGGCTCGTCGTCGTCCGAGGAGCCTTCCGGATCCGGCGGTGCCGGTGGTGATGGCGGAAGTGCTTCGTCGCCGGCGCCCTCCAGCTTCGACTGCAGCGCGAGCGCTCCGCCGGCGCGCACGAACCCGCTGCCGGTCGCGTGTGCGACGGACCGTAGCTGCAAAGAGCATCTGGTCTCGGGGCACCGCAGCGCCGGGGGTGAGCTCGGGGTGCTCGCCCCGGAGAACACACTCTCGGCAATCCGCGCTGCAGTGGTGATCGGCAGTGACTTCATCGAGACCGATCCCCGCCCCACCTCCGATGGCGTGCTGATCAACTTGCATGATCCGGAGCTCGACCGCACCACCAACGGCAGCGGAAACGCGAGCGAGCACACGTTCGCCGAAATCCAGGCGCTCGGCATCGACGGTTCCAAGTTCGCCGGTGACTACTCCTGTGATCGGGTGCCCAGTATCGAAGAGGTGCTGACCCTGGCGAAGGGCAGGATCCATGTGCTCCTGGATGCGAACAAGACCGACCGCGTCGATCTGCTCGTCAAGGCCATACACGACACGGACACGCTCGAGTGGGCGATTTTCGACACCGACGACAGCAACAAGATCCAGGAGGCACTGGCCCTCGAGCCGAAGTTGTTCACGATGATCCGCGTCAGTGACGCCGCAGAGATCGACGCCGAGCTTGCGCTCTTCAGCGCCCACCCGCCGGTGATCGTCGAGCTGCACGACGGCGCAGATCCCAAGCTCCTGGCACCGAAGCTTCACGCCCAAGGCCACCGCGTCCTCGTCGACGTCTTCGGCGTCGACTTGGCGGCAAAGTTCACGAACGACCCCCAGAGCTACGCCCCCGTCTTCGACAACGGCGCCGACATTGCGCAGACCGATCGTCCAGAGCTGGTCGTGAGATTTCTCGACCGCTGAACGTCGGGCCCGTGCGCGGCAAATTTTTCCGGGCGCGCGGTGCCGGGGCGACGCTCCCCGAACGAGCTCTAGCTGAGCCCATGACGGGGCCGGCGTTGTGCGCTAGGTTTCGCGCCCCCACGGAGGTCTGTCATGAAGAAGCTCGCGAAGGAGATCTGGATCGTTGCCGCGAAACGCACGCCGTTCGGCGCCCTGTCCGGGAGTCTGAAGGACGTGAGCGCCATCGATCTGGCCGTGCACGCGGCCAAAGCTGCGGTTGCCCAGAGCGGCATCGCTGCCAAAGACTTCGACCACGTGATCGTGGGCAACGTGCAACAGACGAGCTCCGACGCCATCTACGGCGCACGCCACGTGGGGCTCAAGGCGGGACTGCCCATCGAGGTCCCCGGGCTCACCGTCAATCGCCTGTGTGGCTCCGGTTTTCAAGCGGTCGTGAACGCGGCCGAGCAGATCCTTCTCGGAGAGGCGAAGGCGGTGCTCGCGGGCGGCACGGAGAACATGAGTCAGGCTCCGCACGTGATGTGGGGGCTCAGGGACGGAGCGAAGTTCGGCAAGCCGCCGAAGCTCGTCGACTCGCTGTGGGAGTCGTTGACCGACAGCTATTGCCAGATGCCGATGGCGGTGACGGCGGAGAACCTGGCCGTCAAATATGGCATCACCCGCGACATGGCCGACGCCTGCGCGCTGTCGTCGCAAAAGCGCTGGGCGGCCGCGCAGGAGTCCGGCGGTTTTGCGGACGAGCTCGCGCCGATGGAGATCACCCAGGGGCGTAAGACGCTCAACGTGGATCGCGACGAACACGCCCGCCCGCAGACGACGCTCGAGACCCTGGCCAAACTGCCACCGGTTTTCAAGAAAGACGGCGTCGTCACCGCGGGCAACGCCAGCGGCATCTGCGACGGCGCGGCCATGTTGGTGGTGGTCGACGCGGAGTGGGCCAAAGCCCAGGGGCTGTCACCGCTGGCGAAGCTCGTGCAGTGGGGTGTGGCGGGCGTCGAGCCGACCTTGATGGGCATCGGGCCTGCCCCGGCAATCCGGAGCGCCCTCGAGCGTGCCGGCATTGGCATTGGCGACGTGGACCTGTTCGACGTGAACGAGGCTTTTGCACCGCAGTTCCTGGCGGTTCAAAAGGAACTCGGGTTGCCGGAGGACAAAACGAACGTCAACGGCGGAGCGATTGCGCTCGGCCACCCACTCGGCGCGTCGGGGGCCCGCATCACCGCCAACCTGATCTACACCCTCAAGAAGCGCGGCAAGCGCATCGCGGTGGGGTCGGCGTGCATTGGTGGCGGTCAGGGCATCGCGGTCGTGCTCGAGAGCGCAAGCTGAGCGAGGCGTCGGCGGAACGCCGGCCGAACTGAACGGCGCGCGGTCTCGAGCGGCGCCGTAACGCACAGGACCAGGCGCAGATCAGCCCGCGCGCCCGAGCTTCTGTAGAAGCTCCGCGCGTCGGCTGGGCGAGGCGCCGAGCAGTCTGTAGCTAGCGAGGGCGGCCAGCCAGCCCACGATGGCCAGACCGCCCGAGACGGGCGCGGCGATCGCCTCGAGCCGCGGCCCGTCGTCTTCGTAGCGCGCGACGCGCACACCGTTCGCGTTGTAGGCGGCGCTGACCTCGCGCTGGGCCATCACACCTTTGTCGAAGACCTCGTAGGCACAATAGCCGGCAACGACCATCAGCAGGATGCCTCCCATCAGTGCCCAGCCGCGGAAGTAACCCACGATCACACTCTTGTACGACATGGCGATCGGCACGCCGCGATCACCAGCTCCACTCTCGTCCACCACCAGGCTGCGGAGCGGAAGCAGTGGCAAGAACCAGACGTGGAAGAACTGCGTTGCGACGTGAGCCACGCCAGGGACGGTGTCGACCTTTCCCATCGTGCGGGTGCCGGCGATGATCATGCTTCGAGCATAGCAGCTGACCGAGGCGCGTCAGCGGATTTGCCGCCATTCCAGGGCGACCACCGCGCTCGGTTGCGCGGGACACTCGAGCGCGGCTGGGCCCCGATCGTACAGTTTGTTAGACTGTCGAGCGTCGTGGCGCTTCGAGAGTACGTACTGAGGGGTGCGGGCGCGGATGTCGAGCGCGCCGTCGCAGTTCTGAAGCGCCGAGGCATCGACTCCGTCCCGCGAGCTGCCGCGCGCGATCGCCAGATGCTGAGTGTCGCTGCCGAGCACGCCGCCGCGGCGCGAGAAATCCTGGCGGTGGGCTTTGCGCCAGAGCAGCTGGTCACGGCCATGGAGATGCTCGACTACTGTCCCGCCTGCGGCGGCCGGTTGTCGTTGGGCGCATTCCGCTGCGCGGAGTGCGGAGCTGTCGTGGGAGATCCGCATGGGCGCTGATCACCGGGTGCATCGCGTTTGCTCGAGCCGCTGCTGGCCGGCGCCAGGCCAACTTCGAGCTTTGGCCTGGAAACCGCCGCGACGCGCGGTGATAGCGTCCCGCCCGTGCAGCCCCAATATCCTGGTTCACCTCACCAAGGCCAAGCGCCTGCGGCACAAGCAGGGGGGCCCTCGCCCGGAGGCAGTGGAGGCGGTTTGCGCAAGGTCGGGATCGGTTGCGCCGTGTTTGCCCTGCTCACGGTGTGCGGCAATGGCCTGACGCTCGCGCTGCTGGTGACCCGGGTGCTCAAGCGCACGTTCCACATTCGCATGGCAACGGCGAACGCGCTCGGTGTCGGGTCGATGGTCGGGATCGGTCTCGGCATCCTCGGCATGATCATCGCCATCGTGCTCATTGCGGTGGGCCGCAAGAAGAAGTGAGCCCGCGCCGCTGAGCGCGCTTTCAGCCGACGCCTGACACCCTTGGCGGACAGGTTTCGGATTAGGCCGGCTTGGGGCCCGCGTGGTGTGTCACCGCCCGGCGCATGCGTGGGCTGCCGAAGAGCGCGGCGAGCGCCAGCAACAACAACAGCGAGCTCGCGTAATACGGCAGGTCGCCGCGGATCGCGTACAGGCTCGTTCCGCCGACGGGGCCGAGCACACGCCCGAGCCCGTGCGCCGAATGGCTGAGCCCGGCCGCCGCCCCCTGCTCGTGCTCGCCGGCAGCCAGCGAGGCCGCGGCGGTGACTCCGGGCAACGCGAGACCCTGCCCTAGACCCTGAACCGCAAGGGCTGCGGTGAGTGTGCCGAACTGATGGGAGAAGATCAGTCCCACGAAGCCCGAGAGTGCGATGGGCACCCCGGCGCTGAGCAACACGTGGGGGGGCCACCGGAAGCGTCGCACCAAAAAACCCTGCACGAAGACCGCGACGACCCCGTAAAACACCAGCGCCAACCCCACGGTTCGCGCTGTTTGGTGCACGGTCAGGTGCAGCCGATCTTGGAAGTAGAACGCGACGGTCTGCTCCATCGCGACGCTCGACAGGCTGATCACGAATCCGAGGGCCAACACCGGCCACATGCGCACCGCGAGTGAGGTCGGGTGCTCCTCGGGGGCAACCGCCACGTGTTTCTTCGGCTCCGGGAGCTTGAGCCAGACGAACACGGCGTTGAGCAGGGCAAAACCCGCGGAGAAGTACACCGGTGTGAGCAGGCTGATGGTCGACAAACCCGCGCCGATGGCGGGCCCGATCACCACCCCGAGCCCGAACGCCGCGCCGATCATGGCCATGCCCGCGGTGCGGTCGGCGCGCTCCGTCGTGTCTGCGATGTAAGCCTGCGCCGTCGGTAGGGTCGCCGACGAGAACGCACCGCCGGCAACACGCGCTCCGAGCAGCAAGCCGAACGTGGTCCAGTGACCGAACGCGCCGCGACTGCCGAGCTCCGCGATCACACCAAACGCCAAGAAGGACAGCGCGAAGCCGAGGATGCCCGAGATGAGCACTGGTTTTCGCCCGACCCGCTCGCTGCGCCTGCCCCAGTACGGGCTCATCAGGAACTGCATCAGGGCGTAGCTGGTGGACAGCATGCCGACCTGTAGCTCGGTGAACCCCAGCCAGCGCCCGAGCGGTGCGAGGATCGGAAACAGCACCGACAGCCCGAGGATGCTGTTGAACAGCGTGATGAACAGCAAGCCGCGGGGATTCACGCGCGCTACTCTACTCTACGATTCGATCCCGACCAGAGTAGAGTTTCCGAAAGTCATCAGCGTTGCCAGCCGTCTGGAGCCGGCTTTGTCCCAGTCTCCAGTCGGCTTTCGCTACCTCGACCCGAAATCATCTATCGTCGGGGGGGTGCACGTCTCCGGGCTCTCGGTTCATCCAATCAAGTCCTGCGCAGGCCTCGAGCTACCAGCTGCCCGAGTCGAGCGTCGTGGACTGGCAAACGACCGACGCTTCATGCTGGTGGACGACGCCGGTCTGTTCATCACTCAGCGTGAGGCGCCGGAGCTCGCGCGCACCCGGGTTCGCGACGCGGGGCACGGCTTCGTTGTCTCGGCGGAAGGGCACCCCGAGCTGTCCCTCGAGTTTCAGCCCACGGGCGGCGAGCGCATCAGCGTTCGAGTCTGGGACGACCTGACCGAAGGCAGCGTCCAGCCCGACGGCAGCCGTTGGTTCAGCGAGCTCCTGGAGCGCGACGTGCGGCTCGTGTTCATGCCCAGCGAAGTGGAACGCGCGGTCGACCCCGACTATGGCTCCCCGGACGACGTGGTCGGATTCGCGGACGGATTTCCGCTGTTGGTCCTGTCCCAGGCGTCGCTCGATGAGCTCTCCCGGCGCGTGGGACGCCCGCTCGAAATGAGGCGTTTCCGTCCGAACCTGGTGGTGAGCGGCGGCGAAGCTCACGCGGAGGACGAATGGCGCCGACTGCGAGTGGGAGAGGTTCGACTTCGCCTGGTGAAACCTTGCTCGCGCTGTGTGATCACGACGCTGGATCCGGCGACGGGCGAGAGCGGGAAGGAGCCCCTTGCGACGCTCGCGACTTACCGCAAGCGTGACGGCAAAGTGTATTTCGGCATGAACGCCATCCCCGACGCCGAGGGTGAGATCAGGATCGGGGACCCGGTCGTACCCGAATGAAGCTCTCAGCGTGCCCCGAGCGCGCGCTCGACGGCGACGGTGCAGGGTGCGTCGGCAGCGCGGGCCCGCTCCCGTGCGAGCAACAATTCGGTGTCGGTGCGTTGGCCTTGCGCCAGCCAGATCGCGGCCAGGCGACCGCAAGCACGGGCTGCGAGCTTCTGCTCGGCAACGACGCGCGGTATTTCGAGAGCGGCCCGATATTCCGTGGCCGCGAGATCCGGACGGCCGCGGACCTCTTCGAGGAGACCGCGGTTCACTCGGGCGGCGAGCAAGTTCGGGTCGAGGACGATCGCCCGGTCGAGGGCGACGCGGGCTTCGTCGAGCCGCTGCTCGCCGAGTAGCGCGCTGCCCAGGTTCTGCGCGGCACGAGCCGAGTGTGGTGCGCTCTCGGTGGCCGCGGTGAACAGCGTCACGTCGTTGCGAAATCTGAGGATGTTGGCGGACGTGAGCCCAAAGAACAACACACTGCAGCCGAGCATTGCGGGCGCACTGAGGTCCGGTCGCTTCAGCGCTTCGGGGAGGCGCTCCGCCACCGCCCACGCCAACATCAACGCGACGCCCACCGCCGGAAGATACAGGTAGCGATCGGCGAGCGGATTCAGGAGCAGTGTGGGGACCGAGATCGGCACACTCGCCGCGAAGAACCAGCCAATGCCGAGGCTGAGTCGCCGTCGCCCGCGCAGATCGCGGTACAGGATCCAAGCCAAGAGCGCGAGCGCACTTGCGCCGAACGCACGCGCCCACGGCGTGCGGAACGGTGCAAGATCATACTCGGGTGCGGTGGGCCAGGGGACGACGAGCTGCCACGCGCGGAACGCTTCGAGGGCAGGAGCGTCGGCAAGGGAAACCGCACCTTGAGGTCGGCGGCGCTCGGCGGCCAGCGGAGGAACGCTGGGCTCGCCCGGCGTGCTGGGTTCCGCGCGGGGTCCGCCCGCGAGCTGCCACGCGACCAGGCTCCGGGCTCCGAGCATGGGCGTCCCAATCGAAGCGCGCTCGAGCCCCGTGCCGCCCGCGGCGGGCAAGAGCGACGGGTAGCCGAGGCGCAGTTGAAATCCGGCCCAAGCCAGGGTGACCGCGCCGAAGACCAGGGCCACGTTCAGCCACCGGCGTCGGGCGTGCTCGCTCGCACGAAAACTCGGTGAGGCGACGGCCAGCACGACCAACAGCAACGGGACGGAGAGCGCGCTCTCTTTCGCGAGCAAGCTGAGCGCGTAGGTCAGCCCGACCAGCGCGAGAGATCGGGTGCTCCCTCCGAGCGCTCGCCGGGCCGCCAGCAGGCACAAAACCCCGAAACAAGCCGCCAGGACGTCCTCGCGATTGCTGATGCCGGCCACCGCCTCGACCAGAGCGGGGTGCAAAGCGAACAGCACGCCCGCGAAGCCTGCCGTGCGTAGGTTGAACCTCAGCGTCTGCGCGAGCACGAACACCAGGACGGCAGTCAGGGCGTGCCACAGCGCGCTCTGCATGTGGCAAGCGCTCGCGCTGCCGCCGACGGCGCGGTCCACGAAGTGCGACAGCACCATGACGGGGCGGGCTTGGTCCGGAAATTCGCGTCCGAAATAGCGCCAGGGCAAGAGGTCCCGAAGATTCCCGAGATCTTGCACGAACGCGTTCTTGAGAAAGTGGTGGTGATCGTCGTAGGTGAAGTCGAAGTCGAGAGTGCGCAGGTAGGTGGCAAGGGCAGCGGCCGCGACAATCACCGCCACGGTCGAGCCACCGGTCACACCGGGTTGGGCGCGATCTGGGGAGACATTTTTTCGGGAGCGAGTCATCGCGATGGCACGAGACCCCGGTCACGGTAGAAGGCCACCGTGCGGCAGACTCCTTCGGAGAACCTGAGGGGTGGGCGGAAGCCGAGCGCATGTGTCGCGGAGGTGTCGAGCGCAGAGTCGGAGGTCAGCGTGTGCAGCCGCGCGCGACTGAGCGGTGGATGGCGGCGCAGGATGCCAAACACGGCTTCGGTCAGGAGCGCGGTGGCGTGGGCGACAGGCAGCGGAAAGGGGACCGGCGGAAGCGGTCGCCCCAGCGCCCACGCCAGCGTCGAGACGATCTGGCGGAAGCGGAGGGCCGGCTCGTCGGCGATGTGGAGCACACCCCGCGCGTCGCGTGTCTCGAGGGAGAAGGCGCAGGCGGCCGCCAGGTTTTCCACCGCGCAGAAGCTCATCCGATTTTCGCCAGACCCCGGCACGAGGAAGAGTCCGGTGTCCACGGCCCGTGTCAGCGCCAGGAAGTTCCGCATCTCGCCCGGCCCGTACACCGTGGGTGGGCGCAGGATCACCACGCGCATCGCCCCGAGCGCTGCCCCGAGCAGGCTCTGTTCCGCCGCCAGCTTGCTCTGGCCGTAGGTCGTCGTGGGTCGGGGCTCGGCGTCGGTCCGGACCAGCCCCGACGCCGTGTGATAACCGATGGCCGCCTGAGTCGAGAGGAACACGAACGCCCGCGCCCCCGCCTTCGCTGCCTCGTGGGCCAAGAGCACGCTGCCCTGGTGGTTGATCCGTTCCGCCTGCTCGGGATCTGAAATGGGATCGAGCAGCGCCGCGGCGTGCACGACTCCTTGAACGTCCCGGCAGAGTGGCGTGAGGCTCGCCGGGTCCGAGAGGTCGGCGCGTACGGCTTCGACGCCGGCCGGCACGTCCGGGTCATTGTGGACCAGCGCACGCACGGCATAACCCCGGCCGAGCAGCGTCCTGACCACGTGCTGACCCACGAAACCACTTGCACCGGTGACCAAAACACGATCGGTCGTCATGCCAGCCGGCTGCGCGTTCCACGCACGAAGTGATAGAGCACCTCGGGCAGCGCTCCGAGGTTCATCAGCGTGTTGCTGTAGGCGACGTTCGAGGTCTCGCAGTGACAGCGCTCGCTGCGGATCTTCGCGCGCGCCGCCTCCGCCAGCGGGGCCCGCCAGAGGCTTGGAAAATCCAGGTCGAAGTCGCGCAGGTTTCCCATGTCGTCGGCGCGTTGGGTGTTGGACCAGACCTGACCGTGGGCCGTCACGGAGCAGGTCGTGAACGAAGAGAAACAATCGTGCCCCGTCGGCCGAAGGCTCTCCCGCTTCACGTCGGCGTAGTACTTCTGGCGAAACGCTCGCACCAGCCGCGACACACCCCGCCGCGCATGTTTGTCTGATTTGGCCAGGAATGCGTCGATGACCTGGCGGGCGCGGGCGCCGTCGGGGGCGATCGAATCACCCTGGTTGTGGTACTCCGGGCGAAGTTGCGCGAGCTCGACCACGTACGAGTCGGGACGAATTTCCCCGAGTACGTAGTCGAAGATCTCCTCCGCCCGCTCGAGGTTGAAGCGTGAAATGACGGTGTTGACCCCCAGCGTCAGGCGAGGATCGCCGAGTCTCTTGAGCTCGCCGATACAACGCTCGGCCAGGGCGAAGTTGCCGGCGAAACCCCGGACCAGGTCGTGGCTCTCACGCACGCCGTCGATCGAGACGTTGACGACCAGCCGGGTGTTGCCAAGACGAGGCAGAATGGCTTCCACGCCGCGCGTCGTTCCACGCACCAAGCTGGCGTTGGTGGGAATGTTGATCACCAGCGGCCGCACACGCTCCGCCATGCGCGCGACGATTTCAGGAAAGTCCTGGCGCATGAAGGGCTCGCCGCCGCTGAACGTGACCCACAAGGGCGGGCTCAGGCCATTGAAGAGCCGCGTGTACTCCTCGAGCGTCAGCTCGCCATCGGCGACGCTGGGGTCGTCGAGATATCGCTGGCCGATGTTGCAGGTCTTGCACAGCGAGTTGCAGCGGTCGGTGACGACGAAGCTCATCGCGAGCGGTGGTAGGTGGGGCTCGCCGAAACGTCGGAAGGCGCGATACAGCGGGATCTTCGCCGCGACCAGCGCGCCGCGCGCAGCTCTGGACTCGGCGAGCGCGGAGAACATCAGTGCCGAGCCTAACGCCGATGCCAGCGGTTCTCCACGTCGCCGTCCGCCGCAGCCAGCTTTCGGCCGTCGTCGGAGTCGGACGGTGCCCGGAGCTCGGCTTCCCCGTTCTCGGGCTGCACGGCGAAGGTCGAGTGTGGTGTGTACCGCAGCGTGAGCCCCGCGCGTCTCCAGCCCGCGGCGAGGGTCTTCAGACGCTCGGTTCGGGCACGAACGTCGAGCGGCAGGCGGCTCTGGCGGAGCAGCTCGACCGTGGTCGCGAAGACCAGCGCGTGAGGCGCGCTCGTGGGCTGAGCGATGTCCCACCACTCGGTATTCGTGTCATCGGGTCTGCCGTCCCACAATGTGGTGCCGTCGCGACGCACGAGCTTGGGCGAGACGGTCGCGGTATGGGGCAGGGCCAGCTCCGAAAGCAGGCCGTCGAGCCAATCTGCGTGCAGCGCCTCGACCCCCGGGTCCACGAACACGATGAACCGATGCGAGCCGCCGGTGCTCGAAACATCGAAGTCCTCATGCCCGGGCACGCCGACGATCTGCACGTGGACACCGAGCGCGCCACGCTGAAGGGACGCAAGCGCGCGCGCGCTACGCAGCTTGGAGCGCGACTCCGGCACGACGACGAGCACGTCACCGTTCGGCGGCGCGGCGCGGACGCGGAACGTCCCGGCGACAGGGCCCGGTTCTGCCGTTGCGTCGAGGCCGCGGCGCAGGAGCGCCTCGCGCACGGCGCCAAGCTCTGCGGCGCGCGTGCGGTGGGCTGCGGCCAGGAGCTCGGACTCCGGGTGTGGACTCTGCCAGACCTGACACAGCACATGCGGAAGGTGGACGATGCGGGTCGCGCGTTCGGTGGACCGGAGTGCGGCGTCGTAGAGCAGCGCGTCTGCTGGGCACTGGCTGGGCGGCGAAGTCGCGAAGGAAAACACTCGGCTCGCGTACAGAACCGCTGGCCCGAGTGACGAACGAGCGAGGAGCCGCTCCGGCGAAAACTCCTGCTTGGGCTGCGCTTCGAGCGGTACACCGCGGGCGTCAATGACACGCTCGAGTCCGAATACGATCTCGGCGTTCGAGCTGTCCGCGTGGGTCACGAGCTCGGCGATCGCGTCCGGGCGCAGCAGCGTGCCGGCGGCCAGCAGGAGCACGTAGTCTGCACTCGAGACTGTGTAGTGCTCGGTGAGCGCCGTGGGGCCGAGTCGCACGACCTCGACTCGGTCGGGGCGGTGTCGCTCGCCACAGCGAGCGAGGGTCTCGGCAAGCGGGCGTGGAGGCTCGCCGAGTGTCGCTATTACCAGGCGGAAACTCTGAAAATACTGGAGCTCGAACTGGGTCAGCGTCCAATCCAGCACGTGGGGCTCGGCCGTTGGCTCGAGCAGCAAGAGGACGGCGACCTTGGGCATCGACTTCAGGCTCGCCAAGCGCTCTCGCCACTGGAACGCCGCCAGTCGCGGCGCCTCGAGCGGCGGGGCTTCGGGCGCTGCCGGTTCGAGCGGCAGGTCGGCGGAGGTGAGCAGCCCCAATCGGCTCGCGATGCGCTCGGTGCCATGCCGGAGCTTGCGCCAACCGAGCTGGCTGGCCTTGTCGAGCGTCTCGCGCGCCCCGCGTTCTTGCAGCTCGCCGCGCAGCAGGTTGGCCTGTTTGCGAGCGCGCGTCGCCAACGTAGGTCGCCACTCGAGCGGCAGCCGATGTTCGAGATCCGGCGCACGCTCCGGACTCCTCGCCCACTCCAAGAGCGGCGCGAGCTGGCGTTCGGCGCGGCAGACTTCGTGGGCAAAGCAGCGCCCGCGTTCACCGCGAGCGCGCGCGGCTTCGGGGTCCCGGACCAGCATCAGGAGCGCGTTCGCCAGGCCGCGGGGGTCGCCGCACTCGGCCAGGAGCCCCGCTCCGGCCTGCTCCACGTCGAGGCTGATCTCCGACAGGCGCGTCGAGACGATGGGCAGACTCGCGGCGAGCCAGTCGAGCATGCGGGTGCGGGCGCCGAGGGTGCCCTCGTAGGAGAATCGGTCCACCAAGATCGCGGCGTGCGCGCCGGCGTAATAAGCAGGGAGCTCCGCGGTCTGCACCCAACCGGCTAGCTCGTAGCGTTTCCGGTGTCGCGACCGCGCGACGTGGTCCTCGAAGCGCTGGTAGGCGTCGGTGTGGTGGCCCCCGATCGCTCCACCAGTGGAGACGAAGGTGAGCTCGGGTGCGTCGTCCATCGCTAGCTCGATGGACTCGAACAAGACGTCCGGATCCGTCCAGGTATTGAACCCACCGCTCCAGAGCGCGACGAAGCGTTCACCCGGCAACCGCGGCCGACGCGGCATGCGTCCCATGAGCTCGAGCTCTTCGTCGTCGATGGAGTTGGGGACCGCGGAAACGAAGTCGTAGCCGTCGTTCTTTGCGGTCAACCGCCCCAACATGCCGAGCTGTCCGATCAGCGCGTGCCGTTGCGCGCGCGAGCAGGTCGAGAAGTGATCCCCCCGCGCGAGCACGGGCACCAGCGTTCGGTACCACTCGTTGACGTTCCAGTCTCCACCCAGCGCGCTGGCTTTGACCTGGGCTTCAGCGAGCGGGTCGCCGTTGATGTCCGCCCAGAACGGCAGGCCGCCGGCGAAGTTCACCGCGACCGCGGCGGGATCGCGGTTGACCCCGACGATCGCACTCGGCGAAAACTCGTCGATCTTCCCCCCGATGAGCTCCGGTCGCTCGTGGCACATGTGCTCGGAAATCGACCAGACGGTCACACGACCGCGCCGGACCCGAGTGATCTTCTCCGGTGGCCACCCCTCGGAGGCGTGTCCCCGGATCGCGAACAAGAGCACCTCGTGGCCCGCGCGAGCCAGTGTGTTCGCGAAGTGCCAGCTGCGCAGGGCGAGGGCGAAGAGGCGCGTGCTCGCTTCCCAGCGCATCGGGCCATGCCCGAACACGACGATACGGCTCATGACTGGCTCCCGTCGAAGCTATCGGACACGATGTCGTCGTTGCGCGGGGTGCCGCGCGCGGTCTCGCGCCGGGTGCGCCACGCTTCCAGGTAAGAACGGGCGCAGATGCGGCGCTCGCTGGGCGGGCAGTGTCGACGGAGCCAGGCGATTTCATGCGGCAAGAAGCGCGTCAAGAGCTCGGCTCTCGAGTAGTTGCGCAGCACGAACCGAACGCGGCTGTCGTGGAAGCGGCGCAAGTAACGCGCGGTCTGAGCCGTCCCGCTGGACACCCCTTCGTGATGGGCCGCGACGGCGTCGGGCGCGTAGACGACGCGGAAGCCCGCCTTCCTCGCCCTGACGCACAGCTCGGTCTCCTCGTAGTACGCGGGGAAGTAGCTCGGTGAGAGGAACCCCACCTGGTCGATCACCCGTCGGCTGACCGCTATGGCCGCGCCACATACGTAGTCCACGTCCATGGGGCGGTCCCACTGGCCCACGTCGCGCTCGCCGCGCCCGTAGTGGCGACTCAGGGCGTTGTCGTGGAGCACACCGCCTGCATGCTGCAGCACATCGGTGCCGGGATAGAACAGCTTCGAGCCCACCACTCCGACGTCGGGACTCTGGAGTGGTGCGAGCACGGCAGCGAGCCAGCCGCTCTCGGGGATCGCGTCGGGGTTCAAGAGCGCGATGTGTCGCCCACGAGCGTGCCCGAGGCCGAGGGCATTGCCACCGGCGAAACCGAGATTTCGCCGCGAGGTGAGGAATCGCACACCGGGAAACTCTCGCGAGAGCCCGGCGACCGGCGTCGGTGAGGCGTTGTCCACCACGATCACCTCGAATTGATCGCGAGGCAGGCTGCTCCGCTCGATGGCAGCAAGGCAGCTCGGCAGAAACTGCCTGGTCGAGTACTCGACGATGATGACCGAGGCGAGCAAGAGGCGTATCCGGCATCGTCGGGCCAGCCGGCGCAGGGGTCAAGCCGAGCGAAAGTCCGAACCTTTACGGTTTTCCCCCGTGGCCCCCGGGAGTAAAGGAAGCGTGCGCGAATGAGCTGCCCCGCCAGAGCCGTCTTGATCGTGACCCACAGCGTCAAGGGCACCTCGACCAACGTCGCGCGTCGGCGCGTCGAGCTCGCCTGTGCCGAGCCCGAGGGCCACGCCGGACCGCACTCCGATCGCACGCACGACGAGGCGTGGGAGGGTGCCGTCGACCAGGTCGTGACGGTCCTGCGCCACGAAGACTAGCGGGGCACCCGCGTCTTGCCTCGGAGGCCGAGAGCGCCGAACAGGTTGGACGTCGTTTGTTTTCAGCGACTTGCAATGTGTTCGGCGCTCGCGCGCGGAGCGCGCACGGCCGGAGGCCGGGGGTTTGGGGCGCAGCCCCAACGTAAGTGTCCTAGAACACGAGCAGCGCAAGCTGATCGGTGTTCTAGGCTCTCGCGAGCGCCGCTCGGAGGCGCGAGAGCGTCGGGTCGTCGGTCTTGACACGCACCGTGACGCCGTCTTCGCCGTAGACCTCCTCGAGCACACGCCCCGAAGCGTGCATCTCCGACACCAGGCGCTGTTTGTCCCAGGGCACGAACAGCTCCGCTTCGGAGTAACCCTGCTCGAAGAACTCCACCAGGCGGTCGCGGATCTTCACCACGTCGGCCGGGTCGTGCGCCGAGACGAACCAAGCGTCGGGCAGCAGCGTCTCCGCCGTCGCGAGCTGCTCGGAGGAGAGCTGATCGACTTTATTCATGACCAAGCGTGACGGGATGCCCGCAGCGCCGATCTCGGTCAGCACGGCTCGGGTGACCTCGAGCTGGCTCTCCCAGCTGGGATCGGCTGCGTCGACGATGTGCAGCAAGAGAGACGCCTCCAGCGCTTCGTCGAGCGTCGACTTGAAGCTCGCCACCAGATCGTGGGGTAGCTTCTTGATGAAACCGACGGTGTCACTGACCAGGATGCGAGGCTGGGCCTCGGGCTGTAACGCACGCACCGTGGTGTCCAACGTGGCGAACAGCTTGTCCTCGACGTGGACCTGACTGGCAGTGAGTGCGCGCATCAGCGAGCTCTTGCCCGCGTTCGTGTAACCGACCAGCGCCACGCGCCGCGCTTCGCGGCGATGAGCGCGACGCACACCGTGCTCACGCTGGATTGCTGCGAGCTCCGTGTTCAACTCGGCGATGCGGTCCCGGATCTTGCGCCGGTCGAGCTCCAGTGCCGCTTCGCCAGCGCCGCGACCGGCTTGCCGCTCTTTGCCCGATGGAGACTCACGGAGACGCGGCGCGGTGTACGCGAGGCGGGCTATTTCCACCTGCAGCCGGGCCTCTCGGCTCTTGGCGTGCCGGTGGAAGATCTCGATGATGACGCCAGTGCGGTCGAGGACGGTCACCCCCGTAGCGCGCTCGAGGTTGCGGGCTTGGCTGGGCGAGATGTCGTGATCCACTGCGACCAGGTCGAGTTTGTCGGCGTCGGCGTCGGTCTCTCCTCCGGCGTCCGGCGAGTCCTCGAGCTCCTCGTCGCCCGGGTTCGCTTCTGCTTCCCAGCGGAGTCGTGCCTTGCTCTTTTTCTTGCGCTTGAGCGCCGGCGATTCAGTCTCGCCGCTTCCGCCGGTGAGCGCCGCGAGCTCTGCCAGCTTGCCCTCGCCCAGTACCGCGCTTGGTGCGAGGTTCTCGCGGGACTGGGTGACACGCTCGGTCACGTCGTAGCCGAGCGTCTTCACCAGACGCCGGAGCTCGGCCAGGCTGGCGTCGAGCTCCGCGTCGCTCACCTCTGGCAGCTTGACGGCGACGAGCACCGCCCGAGGGCGCCGATTGGAGCTCATGTCGCGGGGGGCTACTTGGTCGTGCGCAAGATGTCGCGCAGGGCCCGGACCAGGTCGAGCGCAGTCACGATGCCGACCACACTCTCACCCTCGGTGACCACGATCCGGTGAATGCGACCGCGCACCATGGTGTCCGCGGCCTCGTCGATCTCCGCGTCGGCGGCGATCTGGAACACGACGGGGGTCATGACGTCGCCGACCACCTGGGTCGGAGCGCCCTCCACGAAGAGGGTCTCCAGCTCGTCTTCGTCGAGCGGCCGCTCGAGGGACGCCGCAAAAAAACTGCCCTGGGTCGACTCGCGACCGTCTTCGGAGCGCAGCAGGTCGGTCGACGAAACCACGCCCACCAGTTTGCCTTTTTCGTCTACCACCGGTGCGCCGCTGATGCCGCGCTCCAGCAGGAACGCCTTGAGCTCGGTCAGCGACCAGTCCGCCGACACCGTCAGCACTTTTTGGGTCATCAACTCTCCGACCAGCACCGCACACCTGTTCTTTCGGGCCAGCGGCCCAATTGGGGGCGTGAGCATACTCATCGGCGGGGGATGTGCGAGGGGATTCCCGCGCCAGCCGAGACAGCTCGATCTCGGGCCGGAAAGCGCGGGTAATTTCGGGAACGAGCCGCCGAGCTCGGCTCGTTGGCGCCAACCCGACCGCATCCGTGGGCAGCACAGTCCGACGAGTGGCATCATGCAGCGATGAGGCGCGGCCGTACGCGGACGATCGGAGCGGGGATGTGCGCAGCGGCGCTGGCGTGGGGCGCGGCGTGCAGTTCCGACGCGGGGGGCGGCGGAGGGACGAGTGATGCGGGCCAGGATGCCTCGCCCGACTCGGCGCCCGACGCAACGCTGGACGCAGGCACCGACGTTGCCCCGGACGGCGTGGTCGAGGCCTCGCTGCCACCCAAGGTGCTCTTGCCGAAGGTCGGGCTCGCCCCAGAAGAAATCGGCGTGCTGGTCAACGAGGACGACCCGCAGTCGAAAGAGGTGGCCGACTACTACATGGCAGCGCGCAAGATCCCGGGGGCGAACCGGGTCTCACTGACCTTCCCGCTTCTCGACATCATGGCCGAAGACGTGTTTGCGGCCCAGAAGGCCAAGGTCGACGCGGCGCTCGGGGCGGGCGTGCAGGCGCTCGTGGTGACCTGGACCCGGCCTTACCGCGTGACTTGCATGAGCGTGACCAGTGCGTTCGCGCTTGGCTTCGACAAACAATACTGCAACACCACGGGTGGAAGCTGCGGTCCCACGGCGATCGTCGATACGTTTGACTCGGACTCCACGGCGCCGTTCACGGATCACGGCGTGCGCCCCACGATGATGTTGGCGGGCAAAGACAGCGCCGCTGCCAAGGCGCTGATTGATCGCGGTGTGCTCGGGGACGACAGCTTTCCCACCGGGGACGGCTGGCTGATCCGCACGACGGACACCGCTCGCAACGTTCGCTGGCCCGAGTTCGTGACCTTGACCAGCGCTTGGACCGATCCGAGCGTGATGAAGCTGACCTACGTCGATAACTCGGGTGGAACCGCTCAAAACGCCATCGAGGGGCAGGCTGGCGTGCTGTTTTATTTCACGGGGCTGGCCACCGTTCCGAAGATCGAGACCAACACCTATCGCCCGGGCGCCATCGCCGATCACCTCACGAGTTACGGTGGCCAGGTCCCGACCAGCAGTCAGATGAGCGTGGTCAAGTGGCTGGAGGCCGGCGCTACCGCCAGCTTCGGCACCGTGGTCGAGCCGTGCAACTACACCAACAAGTTCCCCGACCCGCGGGTGATCGTACCTCGGTACTACCGCGGCGAGACGCTGCTCGAAGCGTACTGGAAGAGCGTCGCCTCGCCCGGTGAAGGGCTGTTCGTCGGTGAGCCGTTGGCGCGACCGTGGGGTGCGGAGCCCGTCAGTTTTTCAGCCGGGCAGCTGACGATCGAGACCACACACCTCGATCCAGCCAAGACCTACAAGATCGAAGGCGCAGACTCCGAGAGCGGCCCCTTCAGCTTGGTTCAGGCTGGCATCAGCGTGCCTACGCATCAGCGCATCCAGCTGGCGGTCAAGCCCGTCGACCGAGCGGTCTACCGTCTCTCGGCCGAATGACTCGAGTGACTCGCGTGACTCGAGTCACTACCAGCGACCGGCGTGAACGACACGAAACGCCGGCGGCTCGCAGTGCTGGGCCGGTGCGCGGTCGGTATCGTGCAGGAGTCGTCGGCGATGAGTCCCGGACGCGGGTGCGGGCGGGTGAGCAGCCGGCGCTGGCTCGGTCGGGCACTCGGAGCGCGCGCGAGCTACGTGGGACGAGCGGCGCTCGGCGGCCTCGAGGGTGAGCGCGCACTCGGCTGCCAGACTCGCGAGCACGCTGCTCGCTCGGCGTACGCTGGTGGGCAGCGATACGGCCACGGCGCCGAGCAGAGCCGCGGGGGATTCGATCGGCACCACCAGGAGCTCGTGGCACCCGAACGCGAGCGCGAGCTTCGGGGGCGTCGGCCGAACGACCACGCCGGCTGCCTCCTGCAGCCAGGCCATGAGCACGGCTTCCTTTTCATCGCTCAGCTCGACGGGCGAGCCGACGAGCGCGAGCCTTGCCACGCTGCCGCTCAGGTCGAGGACCGCGGCGACCTCGCTGCCCGCGGCGTAGCGCACACGCTCGGCGATCGCAGTCAGATCGGCGGGATCTGCGCTCTCGAAGACTCCGCTGTTCAGGTCCGGTTCGAAGTAGAAGCTGCTCTCGTCCATGCGCGCGTCCCCAGGCCGCAAACAAGCCGAGAACGCCGGACCGGGCCAAGCATAGGGCGAAAATGTCTGGGTGAGTGTGGGGCAGGGGCCGACACCGGTGCCGGTCGTTGGCCGGGGCGCCGTCTCGCGGGTCTCGGCGGCGCGTTCAGGTGAGAGCGCGAAGTGTCTCGCCAATGCGTGGCAGTGCGTCCTTGATTTCCTGCAACGACACCGCGCCGACGCTCAAGCGGAACCAGCCGTCATCCCCTGGGTAGCCAAACGCCTGAAACGGCACGACGCCGACGCCCGCGCGATCGAGCAGCATGCGCCGCACGTCCTCGTTGGTGGAGAGCGTCGCGCCATCCGGAGTCTTTTTCCCGAACGGCGCCACGCGCACGGTCAGGTAGATCGCCCCTTCGGGCGACAGGCTCTCGACCGGGAGCCCCTGCGCCTTGAGTGCCTGGAAGCCCTCGTGGAGCACACTGAGACGGCTGACGATGCCGCCCTTGATCTGGGCCAGGTACGCGGCGATGGCCGGGCCGTCGTCGAGCAACTTCGCGGTGGCGAGCTGTTCGGCGCGGGGCGCCCAGGCGCCGATGTGGCCCAAGATCGAGCTCATACGCGTGATGACGTCGACGGGACCCACCGCCCAGCCGACGCGCACGCCGGTCGCCGCGAAGGCTTTGCTGATGCCATCGACGAAGATGGTGTAGCGGGCCATCTCCGGCGCGACACCCGGCGGCGTGAAGTGGGTGGTCCCTTCCGCCGTGAGCATCCAGTAGATCTGGTCGTACATCAGAAATACCGGACGTTTTCCAGCTTTCTCCCGGGCGTGGTTCTCGCTGAGGATGGCCTCGCTGATCCCCGCAAGCATCTCCCGGCTCATGGCCGTACCGGTCGGGTTGAGCGGCGAGTTCAGACACACCAGGCGCGCTTCCGGCAAGCTGGCAAGAATGCTCTCTCGAGTTGGGAGGAATCGGGTCTCGGCCTGACACTTCACGGCCACTCCCTTGGCGCCGGTCATCTGCACGTAGTGGTTGTTGTTCCAGCTGGGCAGCGGAAAAACCACCACGTCTCCGGGATCGACCACCGTTCGGTAGACACCGTAGATGATGGGACGCGCTCCGCCGCACACGAGGATGGAGTCGAGGGGGACCTCGAGTCCCAGGTCCCGCGCATAGAACCGTCGCACCGCCGCGCGGAGCTCCGGCATGCCGTTGGAGGGCGGGTAGTTCGTCTCGTTGGCGTTGTAGGCGGCGATGATTCCGTCGCGCAGCAGCTCCGGGATGGGGAACTGCTTTGGGTTGAAGTCGCCAACCGTGAGGTTGCAGATCTTCTCGCCCTTGGCGACCAGCACGCGAATGTCGGCGGCGATCTTCAAGATCTCCGAGCCGACGATGCCCGCGGCCATGCTCGAGACACGCGGCGCGCCGCCTTCGGTCGGACGGACGAACGTGGACAGGTCGATCGTCATGGCAGGAGACTGCCACGGGTCGGGGCAATCGCACGCCACAAAGCGCCCGACGTTTCGAGGCGCGGTGCGTCAGGCTTTGAAAGCCGTCACGAACGTGCGAAATCCTTGCGGGCGGCGGCGCGCTGCTGACCGTTGCAGCGCCAACCTTCGGCGTGCGGTACGCCGCGACTCCGCGCGCTTGCGCGGAACGGGTGCATCAGTGGGCCAGCTCAGGGAATTTTCCAGCAGCGAAGTCGTGGCTTGCCAGCGGCGTCCAGCGTCGGCAGCGTCGGGCTTCCTGCGTCGGAGAACAGCATGCGAATCGGCACCCCCCTCTCAGCGTCCGCGACCAAGGTCATGTTTCTCGGCGCCGGCGAGCTCGGCAAGGAAGTGATCATCGAGCTGCAGCGTCTGGGCGTAGAGGTCGTGGCCGTCGACCGCTACGCGAACGCGCCCGGGCAGCAGGTTGCTCACCGCGCCCACGTGATCGACATGACCGACGGCACGCTGCTGCGCGAGCTCGTGCTCGCGGAGCGGCCTCAGCTCATCGTGCCCGAAATTGAGGCGATCGCCACCGACACCCTCGTGCAGCTCGAGGCCGAGGGCATCGCACGGGTGATTCCGACCGCCACCGCCGCCCACATCACGATGAACCGCGAACGCATTCGGCGGCTGGCCTCGGAGTGTGGGCTCGCGAGCTCACGGCACGCCTTCTGCTCGTCCTTGGCGGAGCTCGAGGCCGCCATCGACGGGGGGATCGGCGTGCCATGTTTCGTCAAGCCGGTGATGTCGTCGTCGGGCAAGGGTCAGAGCAAGGTCAAGGATCGCGCTTCAGTGGCGGATGCGTGGCAATACGCGATGCAGGCTGGGCGGGTGAAACAGCCTCGGGTGATCGTCGAGACAGAGGTAAAGTTCGATTTCGAGATCACCCTCCTCACCGTGCGCCACGCAGGGGGCACCGCCTTCTGTGAGCCCATCGGCCACGTGCAGGTCGACGGTGACTACGTCGAATCCTGGCAGCCGCAGCCGATGAGCCCGTCCGCGCTGGAAAGGGCGCGGGCAATGGCCAAGGAGATCACGACAAAGCTCGGCGGCGCTGGGATCTTCGGCGTGGAGCTGTTCATCAAAGGCGACGAGGTCTGGTTCTCGGAGGTCAGCCCACGGCCGCACGACACCGGGCTCGTCACTCTCGTCAGCCAACACCAGAGTGAATTCGCGCTGCATGCCCGGGCGATCTTGGGGTTGCCAGTCGATACCAGCCTGAGGACTCCGGGCGCGAGCGCAGTGGTGTACGGCGCAGTCGACGCGAAGGGCATTGCCTTCGACGGAATCGCGGAGGCTCTGTCGATCCCAGGCACGGAGCTCAGACTGTTCGGCAAGCCGGAGTCGTTCAAGAAGCGGCGCATGGGTGTGGCGCTGGCGCGGGGTGAATCGATCGAAGTCGCGCGTCAGTTGGCCAAGCGCGCCGCGGCGCTCGTGACCCCGGTCCAGGTCTAAATGACCGATCGCAATTCGCGTAGCGATTTGCGATCGGCTGCGTCAGGCCGCCCGCCGCAGCGCGAGGCCGCGAGTGTGGCGACGGTTGAAGTCATTGAGGAAGCGTCGGACATGGCGCATCAACTCGGGAAGTGTGACGCAGCGATGGTTCCTGGTGACATTGGCGTGGAGGTCGAGCCAAACGCGCTCGATGCGGTTGGCGTCCGGGCAGTAGGGGAGGCAGGAAGTGTAGCTGGATCTTGTCGGCGAAGTGAGCGAGGACCTCGCGTGTGACCTTGCTGCTGTGGATGACGTAGTTGTCGACGATGAGGTGGATGGTGCGGGCTTGCGGGTTCTGCTCCACCAAGCGCCAGAGGAGCTTGCAGAAAAGCCAGCTCGCCTTGCTCTCGGCGTCGACCCAGACGAGCTGGCCGGTTCGGGCGTCGAGAGCGCCGGCGATGTAGGCCTTGTGGTTCTTGCCCGGCGTGACCACCCGGCGTTGGACCCCGGGGAGCATCCAGTCGCGGCCGATTTTCGGGTTGAGGTGGATGTCGACCTCATCGCAGTAGAAGACGGGCTGCCGGGCAGATGCGGTCTCCGCCAGGCGCCGAAGCGCGCGAAGGCGGTGCTCGCGCTTGGCCTTGCGCCAGGGCAGAGCACGATGGGCTTGGGCGCCGAGCCGCGCCCCGATCGCGCGCAGTGCGCGGCCCATGGTGCAACGGCAATGCGGCCGAAGCCGCGCCGCCCAACTCGAGACAGAGCAGCTCGCGGGTCCAGCTGGGACGTTCCCAGCCGAAGTCGAGGGGAACGCGCTCGAGCACCCGCCAGAGCTCGTCGCGGAAGTCAGCATCGACCTTGGGCGCCCCGTTTCTTGCGCTGGTCGTAGAGGCCGAAGATGCCCTGCTCGGAGAATCGATTCGCGGCCTTGACGACGGTCGAAACGGCAAGGTCGAGCGCACGAGCAACCGCGACGGTGCGCTGACCGCAGAGCAGCTTGTAAACGGCCTGAAATCGCAGGGCCGTGGCGGGGTCGCCACTGCTGCGCCCGATGTGTAGCAACGTCGTCGTTCGTGTCGCGGCAAACGCGGTAAGATGCCCACGGGAACCTCCGATGTTGGTTGTCTTGCAACCCGTCATCGTCGATGGTTCCCAACTTTTCAATCCATCCCACGACGTTTTCCCCTGAGGCGCGCAGCGGCCGATTTGGGGGGGAAGCCCGCGCGCAGGCGCAGCCGAGCACGGGCGTGGGGGGGCAACTTCAACTCCTAACAGCCGTCCGCGATCGACAATCGCGACCGGTCATTTAGTTAGCGTCGACGATCGCGGGCGTCTGATCGTGCAGGAGCGCCGCGCAGGGAAGCTGGAGAGCTTTGTCGTCGGCATAGACGAAAAGCGATATCCACTCTGAGGTTTGCCCGGCGCGCTCGTGCTAAAAGCGCGGCATGAGCGCACGAGGCACGGTCGACTGGCTCGGTGTCGCTGTCGCCTACCACGAGCGTACGAAGCATCGTCCGGGGCGCTTCGCGCGCTCGCTCGGGTACATGGACTGGGCCACCCAGCCCGATCCCTTCCGCCGTTTTGCCGGGGCGCCGGAGCTCGTGTTGCCGCTCGGCAGCACGGATGGCGGCCCTCCCCTGGACGAGCTCTCCGCAGGCTGCCTGCCGCCTGCAGCGGAGTTCGACGCGCTCTCGATCGGGCAACTGTTTCGTGACTCGTTGGCGCTCTCGGCGTGGAAAGAGCACGGCGAAACCCGCTGGCCTCTGCGGGTCAACCCTTCCAGCGGGAACTTGCATCCCACCGAGGGTTACCTGGTTGCGCGGTCGATCCCCGGGCTTTCGGACTTCGCGGCGGTCTACCACTACCGTCCGCATGATCACCTGCTCGAGGTGCGGGCGCACATCGAAGAGGTCGCGCCGGCGTTGTTCGAGGGGCTCCCGCCCGAGGCGCTGCTCGTCGGGCTGACGTCGATTCACTGGCGCGAGGCCTGGAAGTACGGTGAACGCGCCTTTCGTTACTGTCACCACGACCTCGGCCACGCGCTTGCGGCGGTGAGCTACGCGGCTGCCGCTCTCGGCTGGCATTGTCGCCTGCTCGACGCGCTGACTCACGACGAGCTCGCCGCGGTGCTCGGGACCGGCGAACAAGTTGGACCCGAGGCCGAACGCCCTGACGCACTGCTTTTGCTCTCGCGGGTCGAGCCCGAGCCGCTCTGCTCGCGCTTTCGACCTTCGAACCGCGCGCTGGACGTTCTCGGTTCGGTGACCTGGCTCGGCAGTCCCGCCCCGCTCAGTCCGGACCACGAACACTGGGAGGTGATCGACGAAGTAGCGCACGCGACGGAGCGCAGGCAGTCTCCCAGAGACTCGTACTTCACGCCGCACTCGGTGACGCAGCCGTTCGAGCTGACGCCGCGCTCCGGGCCAGCGCGCAGGCTCATCCATCAACGCCGTAGCGCAGTGGAGATGGATGGGACGACGAGCATCGGCAAGGACTCGTTCGAGCGCATCTTGCTCGCCACCCTCCCTAGCCCTGGACATCTGCCGTTCGCGGCGCTGCCCTTCGCCCCGCGCGTCCATCTGCTCTGCTTCGTACACCGTGTCTCAGACCTCGATCCGGGGCTGTACTTGCTCGAGCGGGCGCCGGGCGCGGCCTCCCGTGCGAGGGCGATATTTCGGGAGGGCCTGCTCTGGGAGCGCGCGGAGGTCTCGCCCGCCCTGGGACTGCACCTTCTGGTGCCAGGGGACGTGCGGCAGGCAGCGAAGCTCGTCAGCTGTCACCAGGATATCGCCTCGGACGGTGTGTTCGCCGTTGCCATGCTCGCGGAGGTCGAGCCCGGTCTCGAGGTCCACGGCGCGTGGCTCTACGAGCGGCTCCACTGGGAGGCGGGTGCCATCGGGCAGGTGCTCTACCTGGAGGCGGAAGCCCTGGGGATTGGCGCTACCGGGATCGGCTGTTTCTTCGACGACGCCGTGCACGAGATCCTCGGCTTGCGCGGGGGCGGCATGCAAGCGCTCTATCATTTCACGTTGGGTGGTCGGGTCGACGACCCACGCTTGCGCACCCTCGAGCCCTACGCCCACCTCAGCCGCTGAGGTCAGCGGGCGATCTTTGGCAGGCTGGGCGCGAAGCTGACGCGGCGTTTTTCCCGGATGCGGCCGTCGCCCACGTCGCCCTCGACCAACTCGTAGCCGAGCAGCGCGAACACTCGGCCGCGGAGAAACAGCGGGCGGGCGTTGCCGTACCAATCGACACACGAGGCGCGACAGCCGTCGTCGGCGCTCTGTTCGGGACGCGCGCCGAGCGTGCCGAGCTCGGTGAAGCGCAGCAGATCGTTGCGCAAGAACAACACCGAGGCCGAACCCTGGGTCAGGTGCTCGTAACCAGGCCGCCCAGCCTCCGCTACCGGCAGACCCAGCATGCCGGACTTTTCGTCCAGCGGTTTGTAGAAGAACCCGTGACTTCGCAGCTCTCCTTGCGAGGCATCCTTGCGGGTGTAGCGCTTCGCGACACTGGGTCGCTGCCCGAGGGCGATGGGTGAAAAGTGGAGATCCTTGCCGTCGGTGCCGATCACTACTGCATCGACTCCCAGCGCTTCGATGCGATCGACGCCGTGCGAGAGCGGCAGCCTGGCGGGTGCGGCGCTGCCGTCGTAACGGTACGCGACGAGGCCGCCGCGCTCGACGCTCTCCGGCTCACCCCAGCCGCTGCCGGTGCCGTACAGCAGGTACTTGCCGACGAAGCGGTTCTGGAAGGTGTACCCCTTGGGTTTGGGCAGCGAACGGTAGCGCGAGGCCGGCACTTTGTCGGCGCCGTCCGAGAAACTCTCGAGTCGCACCCGCATCAGGGCCACGTCACCCCCGGTGACCTCTGCGTTCCACATGCCGTCTCCGGCGGCGTCTGCCCGCACGAGCACGTTCAAGTAACCTTCGGGATCTTCCAGGAACGAGAACTGATCGACCGGGCTGCCCGAGGCTTCGAGGGCAGAGGGGCCCGAGCCGTCGAGCGGCATGCGATACACGACGGCCCGGGGCAGAGAGCGATCCCCCACCTGTTCGTAGTCGGAGGCCCAGACGTAGACCGAGCCGGGCGAGACGTAGAACACTCGGCCGGCCGGACCGAGCACTGCCGTCGCTTCGCACGCGAGCTCCCGCTTCGCGAGGTCACACACCGTCACCGTGTGCAGGGTCAGCGAGCTGCTCTTCTGGATCGGGCGATACACCCGGGTCGCCGAGACGATGCGCCGGAAATCGGTGTCTTTGGCGCCCTTGCGCCACTTGCGCAGGGCCGGAAACGACTGAAACGGATTGTCATCTCCGACCGATAGATAGAGCGGAGTGTAGAAGATGAGTTTGTCGCCGATCAGACGGCTCGCGTAGTTGCGACTCGAGTAGTAGTCGTTGGAGCGCAGGTGGTACGTGGCGCGGTACGCTAGCTTACCGGCGCCATCGAGGTCGAAGAGCCCGAGTTCGGTGCCGCCTCGCGAATAGCTGTAACCGACGACCACCACGCTGTTGTCGCCCACCAGCATCTCGTCGTACCAGGTGCCGCTCGGATCGATGTCGGGTCCGAAGGCATTGACCGCCGAGATGGGTGCGAGCTCACCGCCGCCGACCGAGACGGTGAACAGGCGCCCGCGTCGGAGCACGACCAGGTGGTTGCCGTGCAGTTTGACGATCCCGCCCTCGTCGACGCCGGCATGCTGGGTGTTGGTCACCGACTCGTCGCTGCTCTTGGAGGCCGAGGCGCTCTCCGTCGTCGGGGCAGGGGAGGGGGGGGCTGCCTGGGCCGGCGCTTCGGCCTGGGCCCCCGGCTGTGGGGAGCCATCGCTGTCATCCGAGGGGCCGGAGCGGGCCTGCGCCTTGGCCATATCCTTCAGGAACCTGGACAGATCCGCGTCAGAATCGAAGGCGGTCAGCGTCTTGCGTGAGTGGTGAGCAATGACCTTGGCCAGCGTGTCGCCGCCGTTCGTCTTGTGGCAGGCCGGGGCGGCCGCCGCGGTGAGGCCGAGCAGCAAGGCAAGCAACGATTTTGGCAGCTTCGAGCGAAATCCGGCAGCTCGCATGGAAATCTCCTCCGACTGAGGTGGCCTTGCCTGAACGAGGGGTGGGGCTCGTGGCTTACACCGGGGGCGGGCGGCTTGACCCTGCGGGGGGGGCGGGGCGACGCTGCTGGGTCGAAGGATCGTGGAATGAAACGGCTCTCGGTTGCAGTGACGTTGGTCGCGATGGCGGTGGCGGGCCTCGCTTGCACGCCGGAAATGCGAGCCAAGCGCCTGCTCGGAAAATACGAGAAGGTGTTCGCCACATGCAAACAGCTGACCGAGGCAGCGAGCTTGGCGCCGGGCGAGCACTCGTGCTCGAAGGTCGCCAGCTTGGCGGTGGAGGGCTCGCTCAGGAACACGGGGCTCGAAGAGACGAGCTGGCGGCCCATGCTCGGCGGTTGGCTGACCGAGACAGGCTTCACCGGATACTACGTCGACTCGTCCCGGCCGACGCCAGAATTCACACCCTCGCCGGAGCTCGCCGCCGCGCCGTTGCCCGCGTCGAACACCGGAGGCTCGAGTGCGCGCACTCCGAAGACCGCCGGCGCTCAGACTGCGAAGGTCGCGCCGACCTCCGAGGACAAGCCGCTCGTCAAACCGGACGCAGGCGCGGAACCGACGAAGGCAAAGTCCGCGTACGGAGTGGGAAGCAAGGTCAGCGTGCTGTGGGGCGGCAAGTACTGGCCTTGCACAGTGCTCGCGGTGAAAGGTGACAAGTACCTGGTCCACTACGACGGCTGGGCGAGCAAGTGGGACGAGTGGGTGACGACGGCGCGCATGCGCTGACGGCTCGCGGAAATCGCTGACCGCGGTGCGGCGCGCACGGCCCACAAGCCACCAAGATCGGTACACTTCTCGGCGCTGCTAGCCCGGGCGGTGGCAAAAGATCCCCGCGCAGGGTTGCGATCCGTCGAAACGGCCCGATAGATTGGCCTCCCGCGGGGGAAGGAGGCCACGTTGCGCCAACGACGTGACGCGCTCATCGATCGATTTCGTCAGGTACGGTCCAGGACAGAGAGACTCGCCGCGCCGCTCAGGCCCGAGGATCAGGTCCTTCAGTCCATGCCGGACGCCAGCCCCACCAAATGGCATCGGGCGCACACCACCTGGTTCTTCGAGACCTTCGTGCTCGAGCCCCGTGGCGTTCCGGCTTACGACCCGCGCTTCAGTCTGCTCTTCAACTCGTATTACGAAGCAGTGGGGCCGCGCCACCCTCGGCCGCAGCGCGGCCTGCTCTCCCGGCCCGACGCGAGCGAAGTGACGGCCTACCGCCACCTCGTAGACGGTCGTGTCGTCGAGCTGCTGCAGTCGCTCTCGGAGGACGACTTCGAGGTGACTCGTCCCGTCGTCGAGCTGGGGCTCAACCACGAAGAGCAGCATCAAGAGCTGCTCCTGACGGACATTCAGCACGCGTTTGCCCAGAACCCGCTTCGGCCGGCGTATCAGCCGGCGGCGCCGCAGGTCGGGGCGGAGCCCGTGCCGCTCACGTTTGTGCCCTTCGATGGCGGGCTGTTCGAGCTGGGAGCCGTGAGCGATGCGGGTTTCGCTTTCGACAACGAGGGGCCGCGGCACAAGGCGTGGCTCGAGGCGTTCTCGCTGTCCTCGCGTCTCGTTTGTGTCGCGGAGCTGTCCGAATTCGTGCATGCGGGCGGATACCGAACTGCGTCCTTGTGGTTGTCCGAGGGCTGGGACTTCATCCGCGCCCACGGCATCGAGGCTCCACTCTTCGGACGCTTCGACGCCGGGGCATTCATCCAGTTCGGCCTCGACGGCGAGCACGAGCGCTCCGCAGCGGAGCCCCTCGTACACGTGAGCTACTACGAGGCCGACGCCATCGCGCGCTTTCTCGACGCTCGGTTGCCGACAGAGGCGGAGTGGGAGGCGGCGGCGTCACAGTGCCGCGCCCAGCCCGCGCTGCCGGTCGACAAACGGCTGCGCCCGAGTCCTCTTGGGCAAGCGGAGTTGACCCAGCTGTTCGGTGCGGCCTGGCAGTGGACGGCGTCGGCCTACGCCGCCTATCCGGGATACCGCGCCGCGCCCGGTGCACTCGGCGAGTACAACGGAAAGTTCATGGTGGGACAGACGGTCCTGCGCGGCAGCTCTCTGTTCACTCCGCCCGGCCACTCTCGCACCAGCTACCGCAACTTCTGGCCCGCCAACACGCGCTTTCAAATGACCGGGATCCGACTGGCCCGAGATGGGAGAATTTCATGATCAGCCACTCCTCTGCCGCTCGGGCGCTGCCTGAACTCAAAGTGCGTCACAGCGTGGCCGACGTCGTGCGCGCGGGTCTCGGCAGCGCTGACAAGACGCTACCCGCGTGGTTGTTCTACGACGAGGAGGGGTCGAAGCTGTTCGAGCTGATCACCGAGCTGCCCGAGTACTATTTGACCCGGACCGAACGCGCGCTGTTCGAGCAATACGGGGAGGAGATCGTCGCGCAGGCCGCTGGCAGCGCGCCGCGGCTCAACGTCGTCGAGCTCGGCGCCGGTACGGCCACCAAGTCGCAGATCTTGCTCCGCGCCGCAGTCGAACGCCAGGGTCGGTGCCTGTACGTTCCCATCGACGTGTCGCTGGCGGCCCTCGACGTCGCCGCGACACGTATCAAGCGGGAGGAGCCCGGCGTCGAGGTGCGGCCCATCGCGACTCACCACGCCGAGGCCATCCGTCGCCTGGCGCAAATCCCGGCGCGGCGACTGGTGCTCTTCATCGGCAGCTCGATCGGCAATTTCGAGGATGCCGAGGCCCAGGCGCTGCTCTCTTCGGTCCGCGGGTCGCTGGCACCCGGCGACGCGTTCCTTCTCGGGGCCGACCGCAAGAAGAGCCCGGAACGCCTGCTGCCGGCCTACGATGATGCGAGCGGGGTGACTGCGGCTTTCAACAAAAACATCCTCGCGCGCATCAATCGCGAGCTTGGTGGGGAGTTTGAGCTGGACGCCTTCCGTCACGTCGCGCTCTGGAACGAAGAGCTGTCGCGGGTCGAGAGTTACCTCGAGAGCCTGCGGCCGCAGCGGGTCAGGGTTGCCGAGCTCGACGCCTGGTTCAGCTTCGCCCGGGGTGAGCGCATCCACACCGAGTCGAGCCACAAGTACAGTGACGCCCACATCGAACGGCTGTTGAGCACGGCCGGGTTCGTGCGCGAGCGCAGCTTCTTCGACGACGAGGGGTTGTTCGGCGTGCACCTCGCGCGGGTGGCAGGCGCGACTTCCGCTCCGTGAGACACGTCGAACGGCGCCCGAGGCGCGGGGCGCGGGGCGCGGCTGGGTGATGGTCAGGGACAGTTCTGACTCTTCACCGTGGTGCCTGCGGAGATGGTCGAGTCCTCGACGAACTTGAAGGGCAGGGACTGACACCACCAGATGCCGCAGTTCTGCTGGACCTGCACGTGCAGGTGTGCGCCGGTGGACCAGCCGCTGTTGCCGGACTTCCCGAGTGCGTCTCCTTGGGCGACTGTTTGCCCCTTGGTCACCGAGCTCTTCGAGAGGTGCATGTAGAGGCCGACCGTGCCGTCGGAGTGCAGCACCTCCACGGTATTGGCGTAATTCGCGCAGCTCGGGGCGCCACTGTTGTAACAAGAGCTGCCGGGCGGCGAGGGGTTCCGGACATTCAGCACCTTGCCGGCGCGCATGGCACGCACCGTCGTGCCAATGGGCATCGGGAAGTCGAAAGCGTACTCGTCCTTGCCGGTGTGGGTGTTCGTGTGGTTCCCGTTGCTGCAAGTGCGGGTGGTGTTGCAGTCGAACGGGAGTTTGTAGTTGCTGGAGCTCTTGCACGAGTCCGGCGTGCCCGAAGGTGCCTCGACACACCCGAGCGGGCAGTCCTGTTTCACCGACCACTTTCCGCCCGGGCAATACAAGATGTCGCCGTTGTGCGCCGGCAGGAGCGGGATCTTGCAGCCCATCTTCGCGGCTTCTTTGGCCGCGCCGGACCCGCACCAGGCCACTTGCACGAAGCAGTCACACACGGGCAACTCACACTGATCGTCGAGCTTGCTCGACCCCGCGGAGTATTTGCAGCTGCCCTTGCAGTTCTCCAGCACCGACCACGTGTCGTTCTCGCACTTCAGGAGATCAGTGGCGTGGCCGGCGAGGGCCGCGATGGTGCACCCCGCTTTTTTTGCCTCGGCTGCCGCGCGAGCGGCGCAGTACGGTCCTTCCCCCAGCAAACACTTGCAGCTTGGTGTCGCAGCGTCGGCACCTGCGTCGGTGGTCGGCGCGCCCGCCTGACCCGCGGCGCCCGCCTGACCCGCCGCACCTGCGGCCCCGCCGCTCGGGTTCCCTCCGGCGCCCCCGCTGGTCCCGCCGCCGCTGCCGCCGCTTTGACCCGCGTCCGCCTTGCCACCCGTGCCGCCAGAGCTGGGAGTGGAGTCAGCTCCGCCGTCGTCACCCCCGCACGCGGTGGCGAGCAGAGCCGTCGAGAGCAAGACTCCCACGAGTTGAAGCAGGCGCATGCTCCCAACGGCTGCACGCCACGTGCCAGCGATCGTTCCAGGGATTTCCGTGGAACTTCGCGCGCTGCCGCCAACCTGCGCTTGGCGGTCGGGCAACCGCGGGTCGGCGCGCGAGCTCGCCGTTCGCCGGATGCTCGCCCCGCGTGAAAAGATCGGCTAGGGGGAAGGCTCGGGCCGATGAACTCAGCCACGCTGTCACAGACGGGGAACCTCGCGAGCGAGCTGTTTGCTCTCTTGCGCGAGACCGACCCTGCGCGCCTTACGCCCGCGGTTACCGGCAGCGTGAGTGAACGCTGGACGCGGATTGGCGCCAGCGTCGAAGCGCTGTCGAGCGAGACCCCCACACCGAGCCCCATCAGCGAACCCCTGGCCACGCTGCGCGAGTTGATGGACGGGAGCGTCGACTCGAGCCAGGCGTCACCGGGTTACTGGCTCTCGCTCCGGCCGCACCTGATGGCCGCCTACGAGCGGCTCGCCGGCGAGCTCCGGCACCGTTCGGTTCGCGCCCCGACGCTGAGGCCCACCAACTGGGCCCGCATCACGTTTCACGTCGGGTCGGCACTCGGCGCGCTGCTCTTGCTCGAGGTGATCCTCACCAAGAACGGAACACTCTGGGCCACGGGTGCGTTTGCCGGTTGGTGTTGGTTCTTGGAGACCGGTCGCGCCATCAGCAAACGCTGGAACGATCGCCTGATGCGCGTGCGATTCTTCGCGCTCATTTGTCACCCCCACGAACATTACCACGTGAATAGCGTAATTTGGTACGGTACGGCGCTCTTCATCCTCGCGCTGGTGAGCCCGCCTTACGCTTCTGCGGTGGCGCTCGCGGTGCTCGGGCTCGGTGATCCCGCGGCGGGGCTCGTGGGGCGACGCTGGGGACGGCGACCGCTCCGGGGTGGACGCACGCTGGAGGGGACAGTGGCCTTCGCGCTCGTGGGGACACTTGCCGCGTTCAGCGTGCTGAGTTTGTGGCATGGCGCCGCTGCGTGGCCGCTGCTGCTGACCGTTGCAGCAGCAGCGGGCGTCGCGGGTGCCGTCGCCGAAGTCGTCAGCGTCAAGCTCGACGACAACTTCGCGGTTCCGCTCGCGGCCGCGATGGCGGCGGCGCTCGTGGGACGCGCGTTCGGCGTGCCGATCTGAAGCGAGTGAGCGGCGGCTCTGCTTTTCCCACAGCCCGACGCCCCGTCACTGCTCGAAGCAGTACAGGTGGTGAAAGCCGGTGCATGCATCCAAGCTCGGCGCCTGGGTCCACTTGGCGCCGTAGGCATCCAAGAGACCGATGGTGGCCTGACCGGACCCCGTCCAATCGTTGCAGTCGTCACCGGATGCGGAACCGTCCGCCAGCGTGCCGGTCCATGCCTCGGGTGCGACATCCACCTCGTCGCCGAATTCGTCGTTGTTGAGTCGGGCTTGCAGTGTGCCCGAGGTCAGCCCTTCCCAGCCGCTTGCGAGCACCGTACCGGGGACGGTGATGTAGTTCGAGCTCGGGTGCGTGAAGCGGGATCCCGGCGACGAGGTCGAGTCGCTGAGCCAGGCGCGGTACGTTCCTTTCAACTGGCCTGCGCCAGCCTGCGTCTGACAGGCCGCGTCCGCCTTGGCGACCGCGCCGAAGTCTGCTGTGTACTCGACGGAGGTCACGAACGCGGTCTTTGGTGCCTCGACCGCTCCACCGCTGCCGCCCTTCCCGCCGCCGCCGCCGACACCAGGTGGGCCCTGGCCGTCATCACCTCCGCAAGCAAACACTCCGAAGGCGCTGAACGCCAAACACACACCGGCGAAGAGGCCAAGCCGCGGCATTTCTACGACCCTCAGTCTCCCCTCCCAGGCGCGCTGGCGCAAGCGCCGCTGTCGTCTCACCAGGGAAATGTCTCGCCGTCGTAGTTCAAGAAGCGGCCGGTGTCGCCGATGCCGATCGAAGCCACGATGCCGAGGATGCGCTTGGCGGACTCCTCGACTGGCATGTTCGCTCCGCGGCCGCCCATGTCGGTCTTGACCCAGCCCGGGTTGACCGCGATGCAAACGATCGCTTCCGAGCGGAGCATGAGCGCGAGGTTCTTGGTGGCCATGTTCAGCGCGGCCTTGGCCATGCGGTAACCCCAGGCGCCGCCGCTGCCGTTGTCCGAGATCGACGCCATGCCCGTCGAGATGTTCACGATCTTCTTGGTGCTGCCGGCCGAGAGCAGCGGAAGCAACGCCCGCGTGACCCGGAGTGGGCCCAGGGCGTCCGTGCTGTAGGTGGTGAGCAGGTCGTCGAAATCGAGCTCGTCGAGGGGGCCGGATTTGCCGACGACGCCCGCGTTGTTGATCAACACGTCCAGCGGACCGGTCACCGAGTCCTTCAGCCGCGCGGCGCTGGCATCGCTCGCGACATCGAGCTCGACGACCTGCACTCGGTCGGGGAGGGAGCTCGCGAGCTCTGACAGGCCGACAGCGCCTGCCGGCTTGCGGGCCGCTGCCACGACGTGATCTCCGCGCGCCGCGACCTGTCGGGCGAGCTCGAGTCCGATCCCGCGGCTTGCACCTGTGATGAACACCCTCATGCCCCGAGCATGGCGCCAGGGTCAGCGAGGTAACAGTCCCATGATCGCGGCGACACGGTGGTGTGGCGACAAATGCACGGACTGACGGCCCCTCGCGTGGACAACCCCCTGGAATCGTGGAGAAGCGGTGCTGGCACGGCCTGTGCTCCTGTCCCTGTCAGAGGCATGTCGATGAATCCCCGTCTCCCCGCCGAAAAGACCCCCTGGCTCGCGCTCCTCTCCACCACCAAGCTCCGGGTCGAGTTCGTTCGAGCCCGGGAGCGCGCGCTCGTTGCGACGCAGAACGAACCCTCGCAGGCTCGCCCTCGCGCGTCGAATCCGCCGCCCAGCAAACGAGCGGCCTGAGCGTCAAGTCAGGGGGAGCTCGAGAGTGCGGGCGCGGCTCGCTCGTTTGCCCGAGCGCTCCACGCCGATCGCATCGAGGCCGTGAGCGTTGGCCACCGCGAGCAACGTGCCGATGCCGCAGAACGGATCGACCACCGTCGTACACGCGGTGCTCTTCAGCAGAAATCGACACACCGCCGAGCAGGCCTCGACGCCCATCGCGCGCGGCCAGGGCATGTGACCCAGGCGCGGCAGCACGTCGGCAAACGACTCGGCTGGATCCAGGCGGAGCCCACGGGAAAAGCACGAGAGGTGGGCGTACGCGGGGCGCCCGAAGGTCGAAGTGCCGGCCGGTGCGCGGCAGACGACCTTGTGCCACAAGAGCTCCGCGCCGGCCTGCTCGGCACCCTTTGCGACCAAGTACCCTTTGTCAATCCAGCGCCCGTCGCGCTTGACGTCGGTCTGAAAGAAGATTGCGACCGAGCGCTCCGCGATCTGTCGCATCGCGAGGGCGGCGGTGTCGACGAACCAGGCCTGCCAGGCAGGGAACGCGAGGCTCGACAGCTCCGACGAGTCCGGCATCGAAGTGACGACGGCGTGCGTTTCCGGTAGCGCGCTCGCGGCAAGCCACGCCACTCCGTCGCCGTGGTGGACGACCCGGGACGGTCTGTGGTCTTCAGGCACCATCGGTGGAGGCGGTCGTCACTCGTTGACGAGCGTGAAGCGGAGCTCGTGGGTCCCGCTGAGCTCCGCGTGGGTCAGCGTGCGCCCCGCGAGCGGTGCGCCGTCCAAGGTCACTCGTTTCGGTTTCATCCCGAGCTTCGGGGCAGGCGACACCAGGAACGTGAGATCCCCGCTCGCTCGGTGCAGCACCACCTTCGGGTAGCGCGGCATGGACACGATGTAGCGATCCGTGCCCGGCAGTGGATACAGCCCTGTGCCTGCGAACAGCAGCCATGCGCTCATCGTTCCGCCGTCGTCGTTGCCGGGAAGGCCATCGACGCCGTCGCCGTAGAGCGTCGTCACGGCCCAGTCCACCCAGCGGTAGCTCTCCCCCGGTGAGCCCCAGGCCGCGAACAGCCACGGCGCGCCGATGTCGGGCTCGTTGCTGGCCCAGTAGTGGGTGCGAACACCGACGATGGGGGTGTCTTCCTCACTCAGAGCGAAGAACTCTCGCAGCCGCTCGAGGGCTTGCTGCTCCCCGCCCAGGCTCTCGGCCAAACCCTCGGGATCGTGAGGCGCCATCCACAGGTAGTGCCAGGCGTTGCCCTCCACGAACATCTTGTCCATCGCCCCCGGATCACCGAACGGTGCCCAGCTGCCGTCGCTCTTCTTGCCGCGGAAGAAGCCGCTGCCCGAGTCGTAGAGCGCGGCATAGCTGCGACCGCGTTTGCCGAGGGTGCTCGCGTCGTCGCCGCGCCCGAGCTTCTCGGCCCAGAGCGCTAGCGCTGCGTCGGCAACGGCGTACTCCTGGGTCTTGGCCACCGAGCCGTTCGTGACGTCCGAGGGCACGTACCCCTTGTCGATGTAAGCGGTGACGTCCGCGTCGCGCCCGCCGACGGGACCCGGCGCGGGCCCGAACGCGCTCACGCGAGCAAGCTCGTAGGCGCTCTGCTCGTCGTCGAAGCTCACCCCCTTCAGCGCCGACTCACTCAGTACGATCTCGCCCGGCGAGCCGATCATCGTGCGCGAGTCGCCGTGGGCGATGCCCCAGACCGGCACCGCGCCGCCCTCTTTTGCCATGTCCGCCAGCGACGCGGCGAAGTCGGCGTTGTGCTCGTCCTCGCCCAAGAGCAACCAGGGGTGCAGCGTGCGATAGGTGTCCCACAGGGAAAAATCGTTGTAACGGCGGCGTGAGCCCGCGGCGATCCCGCCCGAGACGTTCACGTGGCGCCCGTCGCTGTCACTCATCAACGTGGGCATCAGGTTCGCGTGATAGAGCGCGGTACCCATGATCTTGGTGTCGTAATCGCTGGCCCCCCACAGCTCGAGGCGATCGGTGACAGTCCTCCACTCGGCCTCGGATGCGGCTCGCATGCCATCGAAGTCGAAGCTCGGCGCCTCGGCCGCGAGGTTGCCGGCCGCTCCAACTGCGTCGACGAAGCTGACTGCGATGCGCAGGTTCACGCGGGTCGTACCCTTGGGGAACCCGAGCCATGCGCCGAGGGGTGTGCCATTCGCTGCGGTCTGTCCGGCGTGCAGACCCGCGCCATCGAAGGTCCCGACTGCCTCGGGCTGAACGTCGAGTACACCTCGCGCAAACAGATCGTAGCCGCCGGCCGAGCCGGTCATGTTGCCAATGTGACGCACGTGGGCGCTGAATCCCTTCGCGGCCGCGTCCAGGCTGACGTCGGCGGCGGTGATCTCGCCCTCGAGTCGGTGATCGAGGTCGAGGAGCAAGACGGGATCTTGCCCTTCCGCGAACGTGAAGCGGAAAATCGCGGCCCGTCGGCTGGAGGTGAGCTCGACCCGGATGCCGTCGCTGAGCGTCACAGCGTAGTAGCCCGGTTTCATCACCTCGCTCGCTTTGTCGAAGCCGATCATGTGGCCGGCCTCCGAACGCTTGGCGTCGGTCATGCCCGAAGTGGGCAAGATGCCAAAGGTCCCGTAGTCGGGCACACCGGTGCCCTCGAAGTGAAGCAGCGAGAACGCGCGGATGAAGGCGTCGTCGGCGTAATAACCCGAGCAGTGATAGAAGCTCGCCGCGCCGCTCTCGGTGCGGGTGTCCTGGCTCGGATGGATCATCGCGAACGGGACGGCCGGCCCCGGGTAGGTCGAGCCGACCGCGAAGCCCACACCCGCCGTGCCGATCGCGGGCTCGATGGCCGCGAACAAGTCCGCCCGAACGAGCTCCGGCTCGGGGAGATCTTCGCCGTCTTCGCCGCAAGCGACGAGCGCGGCGCTCGAGAGCAAGAGGAGCATGAACGGGGCGCGCCGCATCGAGGTGAAGGTTACCACGTCGGAAGGGGCGGGCCCCCTCACACGGGCGAGTGAAGCCCCGCCATCTCGCGCTGGCTGACCCCTAGCGCCGGGCCCCTTGCACGTGGGATGATGTGCCCTTCGAACGAGGACGAACGTGAGTGAAACCCAGCGTTATCACGTGATCGAGCGGATCGCGGCCGGCGGCATGGCGGAGGTCTTTCGCGGCGAGAGCGCCGGCATCGAGGGCTTTCGCAAGAAGGTCGCCATCAAGCGCGTGCTGCCCAAGCTGAGCGCGAACCGCGAGTTCATTCAGATGTTCTTGGACGAAGCGCGCCTGTGCGCCTACCTGAGCCACAGCAAATGTGTGCAGGTGTTCGATATCGGCCAGGGCGGCGGCGCGCACTTCATCGTGATGGAGTTCGTCGACGGCGCGGACTTGAAAGAGGTCCAAGACTACCTGGCTCGGCACCAGCAGCCGATGCGAATCGAGGTCGCGTGTCGCATCGCAATGGATGTGTGCGAAGGGCTCTCTTATGCCCACGCGGCCTGTGACAACTCCGGGCGGCCACTCGACATCGTCCATCGCGACATCTCGCCGCACAACGTGCTGATCACCCGCCGGGGTGAGGTCAAGCTCGTGGACTTCGGATTGGCCAAGGCCAGCTCGCACCTGACTGCGGAGGACGAGGACATCGTCAAGGGCAAGTTCGGCTACCTCGCGCCCGAGGTCACGCTGGGTCAGAAGGCCGATCGACGCGTCGACATCTTCGCCGCGGGGATCTTGTTGTGGGAGATGCTCGCCGGGCGGCGGCTCTTCCTGGGTGAGAGCGACGTCGAGACCTTCAAACTCGTGCGTGCCGCGGAGATCCCCGACCCGCGCCAGTTCCGGCCGGACATTCCGGAAGAGGTCGTGCGTGTGGCGTTCAAAGCCCTGGCTCGCGAGCCCGCGCAGCGTTACCAGAACGGCGACGAATACGCGCGGGATCTGGGGCTGGTGCTGCGCCGTCTGGCGCAGCCGGTGACCTATCTCGACATCGCGGAAATCGTGGAGCTAGCCGCCGACGACCGGGTGAAGCGGCGGCGCGCCGAGGGCAAGGCGGCGGGGGCGGAGATTGGCGATCTGATCATCGATACGCTGCACGAGTTCTCGGGCTCGCCAGGCAGCCTGGCGTCCGAGGCGCTGCACGCAACCCTCGGTACCCCGGGCATCGAGGCCAAGGAAGGCGCCTTCGAAGACCCGAGTGGCTGGGGACTCGACGCGATGTTCGAGGAGGCCAAACAACAAGCGGAAGCGCCTGCGCCTGCGCGCGCACCCGCTACGGTCGCCGCCGCGGTCGCCCCCGCGCCTCCGCGCGCCGCCCCACCGCCGCCGCCCAGGCCGGCGGCAGCGGCCGCAAAGCCGCCAGCCCCCGAGGCCTCAGCGCCCGCCGACGGCGAGCCTCCGCCCCCACCGCGCGAGCGCATGAAGACAGACGAACCCAAGAAGGATGGCCCCTTCTGGCGTCGTTGGTTCGGAAGCTGAGCCGCTCTTCGCCGGGGGGCCGCGTGCGAGGTTCGACTCAGGCGCTTGCCGCTCTGACGCTGTCCGCTCCCATCCTGCTCGCTACCTGTACCGAGCAGCATGTCGGGGTCCGCCCCGTGGTGCCAGCAGCGGGGCCGTCGCTCACGCAGGCTTCCGCGGCAGCACCAAGCGAGGCAGCGAGCGCGCCCCCGGTCGCCGAGCCCATCAGCGGGCCAGCGCTGAAACCCAGCGAGGTGAGCTTTCATGAAGCTCCGACGATCCAGTTCAGCGCGGGGGCCACACTGAAGCCGAAAAAGCTCGCCGATCGGACGGCGATCTACGCGTTGTCGCCAGACACCAAGAGCTGGGTCATCGACGGTCCGAACAACACTGCCCTCCTGATCACACCGGCCTTTCCCAAGGGGATCTCTCATTCGGTCTGGGTCCCGAGCGCCGTGTTCTCCGACGACGGCTCGAAGGTCTTGATCTGGAGCACCTCGGATCTCGTGGTGCTCGACGTCGCGACGGGCCGAACGCTGGCAAAGCACACGGGGGACATCTGCGCCGCGCGCTTCTCGGGCGCGAGCACGATTGTATTTCACGAGTCATCGAAGGACGAGAAGGCACGCTTCTGGCGCTGGGCGCTCGACGCTCCGGCGCCCACCGCGCTGGGCGCGCTGCGTGACGCCGAGTACTGCTACGCCTCGAATGACGGGGCGAGCTGGTTGGTCGAGAGCTACGACAAACGTTGGTACCTCGACGGACGTACCGGCGCCGTACGACCGCTCGCCCCTCCGGCCAAGGGCGCGACGCTGTCCGGCGCCGGAAACCGCAGCTGCATCGGCAGCAGTGCGGGCTTGGTGTGTGTGCGCCACACCGACGAGCGTACGGAACGGGTCTGGAGTCGCCCGACCAGCGAGCGGATTGTCTTCGAAAGCAGCGGCTCCCACGCGATGGTCACGTTCGCGGAGAGCTCCGACGGGGTCTACTCGAGCTTCGCGCTGGTCGACTTCGAGACTCTAACGGTGCGCCGTCTTCGAGGTGCAAAGGCCCAGAGCGGCAGCTTGTTTGCGCTTTCGCCGGGCGCCAAGCTGCTGACCATCGGAAGCCGAAGCGGGCTCTACGCCTACGATCTCGAGCGCGCAAAAGTGCGCTTCGCGGCTCACAGCCCGCTGTTCGGCAACTTCGTGTTTCCGCACCACCCGCGCGTGCTCGTGGCGGGCACCGACGAACCGATGGATCTGTTCTTGGTCGACGTCCGCTAGCTCAGCCCGGTCCGGCGTCGCTGGGTGAGCCACCAGTGGAGCTTCCGCCGCTCCCGCCCGTTGCGGACGTGCCGCCGGTGCCGCCGGTCGTGCTGGTGCCGCCGGTCCCGCCGGTTGTGCTCGTACCGCCGGTGCCACCGGTCGTGCTGGTGCCGCCGGTCCCGCCAGTCGTGCCGCCACCACCGGTCGTGCCGCCGGTTCCTCCGCTCGAAGCGTCCTTGCCGCCGTCCGTGCTGGTGCCGCCGGTTCCTCCGGTCGAGGCATCGGCTTTGGTGCCACCCGTGCCGCTGCTGCCGCCGCCCCCGCCGCTGGTCGTGCCGCCGCTTGCGCCGGAGCCGCCGTAGCCCGCACCGCCAACCAACTCGTAACCGTCGGGACAAACCTTGCCGGTCTCGCACGTTCCGGCGACCAGCTCGCCCGCAGCGTTCTTGCACAGCACGTCCGGGCAAGGTCCGATACCGGCCACGCCCCCGCCGCCGCCGCCCTCACCGCCCGCCGCGCCAACGCCTGGCGTACCGCCGGAGTTCACCGTGTCGCTGATTTCCCCCGGTCCACACGACCCCGCGAGGAGCAGTCCCAGAACCGAGAGCGTCGAGCCCAGACGTGGCATGCGGAGAGCGACTGTATCAGCCAAATAGCGGGAGATCCTCTCCCGGCAGCTGGAACTGTTTGTCGAGCTCGGTGCCGGCGACCTGAGCCACATTGCGGAGCGCACGGTGAATGTGCTCCGGCCGCAGCCGAACCCCCGCGTCCCCGTCCACCACCGCCAGCGAATTGGGGTCGATGTTCTTGGGCTTTTGCGCGTCTTCGGTGGTCCCGCCGATGGCCCGGTTGCCTGCGATGCCAGGGCCCATCGCCAGGAAGCTGGTGATGGACCAATGGTCCTTGCCGGCGGTGGTGTTGGTGGCGTTGTAGTGAGGGCCGCGGCCGAAATCGCTGGCTGCGAGCACCACGATCTTGTTGCCGAGGCCATTGGCAGCGGCCTCGTCGTTGATGAACGACAAAGCGTACAGGAACTTCGCCAGCTGTCGGCGCTGATTGATGTCGTGACTGCCGTGGGTGTCGAAGCCGCCTAGGCTCACGTTGGCTGCTACAGCCAGGCCCGACTTGAAGGCAGCGATCGCGAGCTGCGCTTGCTGCAGCATGCGCTCGAGGTCGTTCAGCTGGTTGCCCGGCAGATCGACCAAACTCGTCGGGATCTGCAGGTTCTGCAGCTCGTTCTCGGACACGCGCGCCGTCAGCAAGCCGCTCATCGAACGCTGGATCGTGGGCAGGCGTTGGCGCTCGCGGAGTGACGCGATGCGCGCCGCCTGTGCTGCCGCGATGCGATCGAAGGTGCCTTGGGTGTGGTACTTGTCGCCCGCCAGGTTGTTGGGGTCGACGACGTTGGGGAAGGCGACCTTCTTCAGTGTCGCGACGCTGCTGACGCGCGTCAGCGGCACGATGTTCTGGGTCGAGTCGTAACCGCCGCTCGAGATGAAGGCCATGGGTTTGTCCGGCGCGCGCACCCCGGCGATCAACGCCCCGAGCGTCGGATACCCTTCGGAGATCCGCCCGGACCACATGGTGCGGTTGCCCGCGTCGTGGTTGTTGGTCGAGGTGTCGACGCCGTTCAGGACCGTGAGCTTGCTGCCAAGCTTGGTCAGGAACGCCTCGTTGTCCATCAAGTAGGGTCGTAGCCCGTGGTCGTGTCCAGTCCCATCGCGGCGAGATCGAGGGGGATCGGCGCGTAGGAGATGTTCCCGATCTTCTTGATCTCCGTGTAGAGCCGGTTGTGGTTCTGGTTCAGAGTTGGGTTGAACATGAACGTCGGGTCCCAACCGCCGCCCGCGTTGACCATGATGTAGAAGGGGCCGCCGTAGGGCGCGGAGGCCCCGGCATCCCGGGTGATGACGGGGGCCGAGATGGCGAGGCCCGCGAGCGCGGCTGCTTTCAAGAAGCTTCGTCGTTGCATGGCGGTCTCCCTCACTCGTACAAGAAGTGGAAGTCGGACAAGAGGTAGGTGATGACGGCCATCCAAGCTCGCACCGTGTAATCTGGATCCTTCTCCAGACGGTCGGCGGTGGGTAGGTCCGCATCGGTGTAGGGGTTCTTGCGCGCTCGGCAGGAGTACACGAGATCCTCGGTCAAGCTCTTGGCGGTGATGGCGGCTTTGCCTTCGTCGCGAGTCTCGACGAAGAGTTTGTAGGTCCGCTCCAGCTCCGGGTCCCCAAGCTCCAGGGCCTCGCCCAGTATGTGGGCGTGCAGGTACTGGATGTTCTTCTTGATCGCGGTGGCGTTCGACTCCGGCGTGTCCTTCACATCCACGTAGGGGAACAGGAAGCGCTGCGACGTGTCGTCGATCGACAGGTCCCAGGCCGTGGTCTGGCACGCCACCTCGTTCGCCATGCGCCAGCCGACATTGGCCATGACCCCGTTCGGTGATGAGAGGCGCTGGGTCACGTCGTCGGAATCGATGCCGCCATAGAGGATGCGGTAGTCCGAGCCCAGGTAGTCGGTCTTGTAATAACCCACACCCTTGCCCCAGGGCAGGCCGGTGATCGCGCGGATCTTCCGCGACATCACCTCGGGGATGATCAGGCGGCCGGTGCCGACGCCGGCCAGCTCCGCGCTCCGGTCAGCCGAGACGTCGACCTTGGTGTTGTGGCCGCGGAAGTAGGGGGACAGCACGATCTCTCGGACGACCACCTTCAAGTTGAAGTTCTCCTTCACGAAGGTGTCGCCGATGCGGCGGAAGAGCGCGTCCTGAGCGCTCCATGCGGCCAGATCTTGCGTGAACGTGGCAGCGGCGGCGTCCGGTGGATACTCGAGCGCGTTCTGCCCGGTGAGCGCCGTGTACATGGTGTAGACGGCGGACAGAGAGAAGCGCGGGTCGGCGACGACGTGTTCGGCGAGCCAGGGCAGGGCCGTCGCGTAGTCGCTGGTCGCCATCACCTCTTTGCCGTAACCCGGCGGGAACATCTCCTGGTGCCAGGTGTTGCCCGGCTCGTACTTCTCCTGGTCGTTGTCGTCGAACTTCTGGAACGACCCCGCGATGGGGTCGAGCATACGGTGGCAGACGTTGCAGCTCTTGTCCTCGCGGGTCGGGTTCGGATACGCCGTCGACAAGGTCGGGTCGATGGGGCGCTCGGCGATGCGCAAGATGTCCGTCGCCAAGAACAGCTTCAAGATCATGCGCGCGCGGTGCCGGTTCCGGTTCGTGGGCGTGGTCGGGAAACGATTCAACCAAATCGGGCTCGTCAGCACGCCGGCGTGGGGAATGTTCATCTGCGCCGGCTCACCCTTGGTGGTGTCGCCGAAGGCGATGATCTGGCCCTCCTGGAAGTCATTCTCGTCGTTCGGGTTCTTGAATGTGAGCTTGGCGTTGTAGATCTTGGCCGAGTACGGGTTCATCACCGTGTAGTTCGCGGCGACGACGTCGGTGAACGGCTTGTCGTTCTTGACGATGTGCGCGACGAGCTCGAGGGGCTCCCGGGCGAGCGCGCGATTTGCCTTCACCTTTTCGGCGTCGGCGAGGTTGTCGAACCAGGCCGTTCCGGCGTTCGGGTAGTGGGTTTTGTTCAGCAGGTTCGGCGCGTAGCTCGAGTACCCCATGTACCGATCAGTCAAGTAGAGGTCGTTGAAGATCTCCTTGATGCGGTCGTAGAAGGCGTCCTCTTTCATCACCTCCATCAGCGCGGGACCGAGCGCCGCTTCTCCCCCGGCGACCACCGCCTGAATTTCGTCCGGGTTCGGCAGGCGACCCGCAAGCTCCAGCGTAGCCTTGCGAAGCGTCTTCAAGGCGTCGAGCTGTGCGACGTCGTCGAAGGACATCGCCGAGCCCTGTCCGACGCACTTTTCCAGCGCTGGCAGGGTCTTAACGAACTGTTCGAGGGCTTTGTACTCGGCGCTGTCTGGCTCGAGCTGTTTTCCGCCGCCGTGTTTCAGGCCGCCGAGCGGCTTCTGCAAGAGTTTGCTCTGGCCGTCGACCTCGGTGTTGGCGAGCGCCACCACGCTCTCCAGATTCGCGTCCAGGAACCCCGGGTACGCCGACGGTAGGAGCAACAACTCCGAGCCCTCTTCGGTCGCGACACCGTCGGGGGCGTGACACTTCACACACACCTTGTTCAGGACCGGCGCCCACAGCTTCTCCGCGAAGTACTCCCGGGAGCTGAGGCACTGCCCCGTGGTTCCGGTGCCGCCGGCGCCGCCCTTGCCGATTGGATCCGGGTCGCTGCTGCAACCCGAGCCGGAGAGGCCAGCCCCGGTCGCCACGACCAACGCGACGAGCCGCGTCGTCGAGAGCCAGGCTGCGCCGTGTTCAGACCGATTGGGTCGTCGCATCCGAGTGTCCTCCGATGTGGCGAGCCAAGAAAAACAGCCCACCAGACTAGTTGACGCTACGGGACTCCCGAAATGACGTCAATCAAGTCGGACGCTGACGCGCACCGAGGCACCACTAGGAGCACACATGCGCGCACATCACGAGGCCAAGACAGCCGGCTTGTGCGTGGAGTCAAACGTCACTTCACCACTCACGCGCTCAGCGCGCGCCACTTCGCCAGCGGCCGACGAGCAGCGCGACTGCGGCGAGCGCTGCGGCAATGGCGTAGCCATCGATGGGACCCTCGGGCTCGACGCGCGCACCACAACCGTAGGTGGGTCCACACAGCTCGCCTTCGCCCGTGACGTTGGGATCCCGACCGGCCGCCAGCTCGTCGATGTCGCTCACGCCGTCCCCGTCGCTGTCGATCTGTTCGTCCCTCAGCGACTGGACCGCGGGAGCAACGAGGTCCGCGTCTTCGCCCTCGAGTCCGCCGAAGTCGATCATCGACTCTGCGAACGGCTTGAGAGCGGTTCCCGTGCCGCCGTTGGTCGTCAAGTGGCAGACCGTGCACGGCGGCGGGCAGGGTGAGCCTGCTGCGGTCTGCACCTTCTGCGGGTAGCTGTCGGAGGCCCGAGCAGACCCGGCGTGGAGGCCAGAGAACGTCATCGCGCCGATGAGGACGAGCCAGTGTTTTGAGTTCCGGGTCATGGCGGTCACAGGAAGACGTGGAGCTGAGCGAGCAAGCTGAACGCGCTCTCTTGGCGCAAGATGGCGTCGACGCGCAGATCACAGTGGGGCAGGAAGAACCAGTCGGCGGTCAGCCAGCCGCCGAAACGCGGTTTGCCCACGCCGACGGTGCGAGGGGTGTCGATGCCGGCGATGCTGCCGGCGGTTTTTTCGTAGCCGATGTCCAGCGCCTCGCCGGTCCCGCCGACGTGCAGCCCCTGGACGAGCTCGTAGTCGAGCTGGGCAAAGCCGACGTAGCCGAGGTCACGGCGGGTCGCGTGCAGTGCGTCCGCCTCGAGCAGCACGACGACGGGTTGCGTGGGCGCAAATCGGGCGAACGCGCCGTGGGCACCCCGCAAGGTCTTGGCTTGCTCCAGCGAAACGCGATCCGCCTGGGCGACCGTGACGAGGCTGCTGACGCCTGCGGCCACGGACTTTGCCGCCAGAACCTCGACCGTCGCGCTGTAGCCGCGCTCGCGGTACTTGTCGGGGTTGACCTGGTAGTTGCCGGCGATGGCCATCACCTCGGCGCGCACGTTCATGCCGCTGTAGGCGAGAGCGACACCGTGTTGCTGATCGGACTCTCGGTCGGTTCGCGTGCCCTCGCGCACCCACATCAGGTGTTCGCTCATCCGGATGCCGAACGGCAGGTTCATGCGCCCGGCGCGCAGCAAGAGATCACCGCGATCACCCAGATCGAGCCCGACCCAGTGGGTGCGCGAGATAAGGTTTATCTCGTTGCCTTGATTGGTCGTCACCTGGGCGGCCCGCGCGTGCGGTGAGCTCGCCTTGACCTTCGCGGCGCCGATGCTCCCGGCGACCCGCACCGGCCCGAGCTTCAGCTGACCGTAGAAGTCGTCCTGCATCGGAAAGACTCGGACCTGTCCGCCCCGGAGCAGTGCGGCTGCCCGCAAGCTGCCGCCGAGGAGCAACCAGTCGGGCTGCTCGAACAGGCCCCACAGGAACCCGGAACTCGAGCTCGGACCCGACTCGGTGGATTCAGCGCTGGGTTTGGTCGCGGGTTTCGCGGGTTTTTTCGCCTTCTCGTCGACGCTGAAGTCGTCGTCGAAGGAGTCGAAGGAGTCGTCCTTGGGTTTTTCCGTCTGACTCGCGGCGGCTGAGACGCTGTCGGACCCGTAGCGCATGCGCAGGAGCAGGTCGCTCTGCGCGCGCCCGTAGCGGGTCAAGAGCTCACCCCCCGACGGGTCGGCGTGGCAAGTGGTGCAGCCGCCGTAACCGTGACGGATCATCCAGGTGTAGGCGCTCGCCGGTGTGGCGATCGCAGACAGCAGCGTGAACGCCGAGAATGCGAGCAACGCGCGCAGGAGCGGGCGCATGGGTCGGGCCTTTTCCCGCAGTCTCGCCGCTCCGTCAATCACGTCAGCGGCTCTCACCATCGATGCGATAAGAAACTCCGCCCCAGCCACCGAAGTACTCGTCGATTGCGCCGCCCGCGATGTTCGCCTCACCCGGCTTCGGGTTCATGCTCAGGGCATACCGCCGGAAGTCGAAGCCGGCCATCAGCTCGAAGCCGGTGAAGAGCTCATAGCCCGCGCGCACGCCCGCGTCGAAGCCGCTCGCCCTGGCGTGAGGGAACCAGTTGCGGGTCGCGATTTCGCCAGCGCCGAGCACGAAACGATGGCCGAGCTCGGCGCCGATGGAGACCCGCGAGACCCGCACGCGGCCATCGATGCCGATGCGCGCGTACTCGTACGACGTGTTGGGAACGAGGGGGTTCGAGGGCGAGTCATCGACCCGGAAGCTGTGGTTGCCGTAGGTCAGCTGAACGCCGGCTTCGTGTACGTCGAGCGGCACGCGCCCGCGAACGCCCACGAACCACTCGCGCATCATGGTCGAATAACTCTGCCCGCTCGGGTCCCGGCTCTTCAACGCGAAGCCTTGTTCGTACGCCGCGGCAATGCCGAGGTGGGCCGGGACGCCGCCCATGAAGTGTGCGGCCGGATACCAGCGCAGCCACAACATGCCGGCCGGGGCCGCGCCCAGCTTGTACGAGCGGAGCACACCGAACAGGTCGTCCGTGTAACGAAAGTTGCGCGCGAAGGCCCGCATGCCGAGGCCAACCTCGAGGGCCGACGGCTTGGAGCCCGGCATGGGGGATTCCGTCTCGGGTTCGGGATCCGCCGTTGCGTCCGTTTCCTCGCCGGGCGCGGCGTCGGGCTCACTCGCTTGCGCGGTCTCTTCGCCGGGTTGCTCCTCCGGCAACATCGGCCCCGTCGCCTCGCCCAGTGGCCCCGCGAGTTTTTTCGCCAGATCCTTCTGGAGCGTGCGGCCGAGCGCCGCGAGGCCCGCCCCCTTGAGGGTCGTCTCGGTCATGAGCTCGCCGTCGCTTCCGTTGTACAGCGCGAGCGCGACACTGGCCGAGCCTCCAGAGATCTTCACCTCGCCCCCGATCAGGGCGTGAGCGCGCAGCGACGCAGCGGCGGCCGCGCGTTCCTTGGCGCTCGCGTCCTTCGCCGGCAGGAGCCCCTTCGTGTCCTTGTCGGACAGGACCTTCGTATCCTTGCTTCGCTTCACCGCCCTCACGATGTAGCTCTTGACGGTGCTCGCCTTCGAGCCGCTCAGGTCGAGGACGACGATGCGTTTGCCTCCGCCGTTCGGAAGTCTTGCCGCCGACAAGCTATTGCCGAGTTGTTTCCAGGCGCGTTCCTGGATCTTGCTCGCCAGATCGGCGGCACCGTCGCCGCGAAACTGATGGCTCTCGGCGACGTCGCCGTCCGCGGTGGTGCGCACCCTGAGTGCGACGGAAAGGTCCTTGCCCTGACCCTTGATTTCCAGCTGCACGACCGCCGCCACGCCCAATGATTTTCCCAGCGCCACCGAGCCACTGGGCTCACTCATGCGCGCGACCAGGCCGCTCGACGATTTTTTCAGGTAGGCGAGGCTCACTACGCGGATCTCAGCGTGCCCCAGCAGTGCCTTGACGACGGCAGACCGAATCAGCTCGGCGTTGGGTCCGCGAGCGTCATCGACCACGATCTGACGCACCTCTGCTGCCCGCGCGAAGCTGGACCACCCGAGGCAGAGACAGATCATCGACGCGAGCCACGCGAGCCGGAAGGATCGCGTCACCCGCCGCCTCCGGCGTCATCCGAACCCGAGTCCACGCCCCCGCCATCCGCGCCGGTACCCACCAGCGTGTACAGCCAGAGCTTGATGCACTCGACTTCGGTCGCACTGAGCGGCTTGGGGCCCGGAGGCATGCGGTCTCCGCACTCCGGAACCTTCTTCGTCACCTTCTCGAGGAAGTAGCTGTTGGTTGGGTCGGCAGAGTCGACCATGAGGCGGCCCGCGCAGTCCGTAGCGGTCGAGGGCACATCCACCACGCGTGCGGCAACGTTCTTCGACACCAGATCGAGCCCGCCGCCACCATCGACCTCGTCGTGACACAAGGAGGAGCCGCAGGCCTTGGGGAACAGGTCTCGCTCGACATCGAAACCAGGCGGGCAGGTCGGGCCGCCGTCCATGCTCGCGGTGAGGAAGCGGTCGGGATCGTCCAGGGTTCCGGGCGGGCAGCCACCCAGCCCGGCCGGGAGGAAGAGCGCTAGAGCGAGCGCCCATGAGGAAACCGAGCGAAACGACACCGACCGCGCATCCTACTACCGAACTCGGTGGTGGACGATGTTTCGCAGATATCCGTGGCGCGATCAACGCGCGCGAGAGTATTGAGCCCGCATGCGCAGCGTCCTAGTTCTGTCGATTCCGGCCGTGGTCTGGGCGTGTGAGCCGAGTGAGCCGGCCCGACCTCCACCGCAGCCAGGATACGCTCCGACGTACCAGGGTCCTCCGCAGACCTCCGCCGTCGACACCTCCAACCTTCCAGAGCGGAGGCCCGAGGACGTGTCGCGAGTCGTCGAGGCCGCCACACCCCGGTTCTCCGACTGCTACTTCCACAGTGAGTCGTACATGTTCGGCAAGAGCGGCACCTACACCGTGTTCTTCGACATCGACCAGGCGGGCGTGGTGACGGCGGCGACCGATGTCATCCCGCCGGGAGTCACGCTCCCCGGCGCGCCCCTCGCCGATCCGAAGCTGGGGCAGTGCCTGATTGCGGGCATGTACAACACACCCTTCGGCTTCGCCCGGGGCCCGCTCCGAGCCAGCTGGACGTTTCAGTTCGCCCGCTGAGCTTCAGCCGGAGACGACACTCTTCAGTTTGCTGACCAGGAGCTCGATCGCGACGCTGTTCTTGCCGCCCTCCGGCACGATGACGTCCGCCCAGCGTTTGCTCGGCTCGACGAACTGCAGGTGCATGGGGCGCACACTCGAATAGTACTGGTCGCGCACGGACTGGAAGGTGCGCCCGCGCTGCTCCAGATCGCGGCGGATCCGTCGGAACACCCGGATGTCGGCGTCGGTGTCCACGAACACCTTGAGATCGAAGCGCTGGCGCAGCCGTTCGTCCGCGAACACCAGGATGCCTTCGACGGCGATCACCGGCGCTGGCAAGATCTTGTGCCGCTCAGCGCGGCGCCGATGAGTGGAAAAATCGTAGGCTGGAACCTCGACCGCCTCACCGCGCCGGAGCGCATCGAGGTGTTCAACCAGGAGCTCGGTCTCGAGGGAGTCCGGGTGGTCGAAGTTCAGCGCCGAGCGCTCCTCGTAGCTGATGTCGGGACGATCGCGGTAATAACTGTCGTGCTCGAGCAAGGTGGCGGCGCCATCGGGCAAACCGGCCGTAAGCGCCCGTGCCACGGTCGTTTTCCCGGATCCGGTGCCACCGGCGACCCCCACGATGAAAGGACGAGTCACGGGCCGCGGATCTAGCACGCCGCACCTTCCGTCGGTGGACGGCTTGCAGAGCGGGGGCGCGTGGCCCTAAAAACCCGGGGCTTGTGCCTCGGGGGCCAGCAGGAAGCTTCATGCGTGCGCTAGTGGTTTCACTTTTGATCGGCTGCACCGCTGGTGCGTGCTCGCCGCCGCCGCCCAAGGTCGAGGTTGCGCCCGCAGCGACCGGCCCCCGCGTCGCCGAGCCGCGCAGCGCCGAGTGGCTGTACGCCACCGAGGGTGTGGCGGGCGGCCGCAAGGGAGAGTGTCGTGCGGTGGCGGAGGCAGTGATGAACGAGGCGCCGTGCAAGGGTGCGCTGTGTCGACACGGCGCGGCCCTGAGCCGGGACTGGCTGAGTCTCTGCAAGGCGCTGGTGCCCGAGCGTGCGGTCGAGGTCGATGCGGAGTCCATGGAGCTCTCCAAAAAGGCGGGCGGTCCGCCAGCGCCTTGTGAGCAGGAGGCGAGCCGCCTGTTGTCGAGTGGTTGCGACAAGGGCGAGGAGTGCGGTGCGAAAGTCCAAGCCTGGGCCACGCGCTGCTCCGAATGGAGCACACCCTTGGTCGTGCGCATGCTCGAGGTGATGGTCGAGCGCGGTGGCGGAGAGCGGACTCGCATCGACAGCCGGGGCTGCCCGGACTTGCTGCGAGAGGTGGTCAAAGCAACGAGCTGCGCCCAGCAGTTCGCCTGCCAAGATGTCCTGCCCGCCGTCGACCAGTACCGTCAGCGGTGTATCTCCGCCCAGAAGCCCGCAACCCTGACCGCCGCCGTGGTCGAGCTGTCGGTGCGGGCTGGCACGGCCACACCCGTGGAGCCGCTGAGCATCACCGGCGCTGCGAAGCTGGATCCCAGCATCGTGCCGCTCGGCCTGGAAGACGGGGCGGGCGCAGTGGTCATGCTGTGTGGCAAGCGGGTTCAGACCGTCGACGCGTATCTGGAGCTGCGCAAGGGCTGCAGCGATCAGGAGCTGGTCATCGCCCGGCGCTTCGAGGGTCCAAGCGGGCCGCTCGTTCGTCTGGGTCGCCTGCCATACACGAACGACGCTGGATTTCTGCTGCGCTACCCGTCTTTGCGGGCCGAGGGTGAACCCCGCGCCCGCTACGCCGCGGCGGCGCCCGCTTTTGTCGCGGCGCTGGACCAGGCCGCGAAGTTGTCGGCGGAGCCCAAACACAACGCGGCGGCGGTCAAGGTGTTCATCAACGCGCTGGTGGAACATCAAGATGCCGTGCGCAACTCGGCGGAGTTCGAGACTCGGTTGAAGGAGCACGATACCGCGCTCGTTCCGCTCTTGCGCGAGCTGGGGGACGCCAAACGACGGCTGCTCAACCCCACGCTCGATCTCGACAAGCTCGGACCGGCGCTCGAGCGAGCGAAGCGTTATCCACTCGCTGACGTGGACGTGGAAGGCCGCGCGCGTCTCGGGGCGCTGTCGCCTGCAGCGGCTTTCGAGCTGGATGAGCTGTTGCCGAAGGCGACCGCGGCCTACGCGGAAGTTCTGTCCGGCCGCATGAAGATGCTGACCAAGAGCAAGATGACGGAGCGCATGCTCTCGAAGCTCTCCTCGGCGGCGGACGCGGCGGCGTCGCGCTGTGGTCAGGCGATGAAGGGCATGGAGACGGCCGAGCGCGCGCTGATCGCCTGTGCCTTCGGCCTCGAGACTTGCGACGAGGCCACGCTCGCCGCCACGACCAAGGAGCTCGATCGTCAACGCGCGGCGGCGGAGGCCGCGTGGCCGACTGCCGTCGTCATGCTCGCTGGCCTGCCGCGTGAGATGCGCATCGGTGCGGCGAAGGCCTCCGAGATGGCTGGCTGCAAGGAGCCATGGTGGTGAAGCGCTTCGCCCGCTGACTGGCTGGCGCTCACCCGGGTTCGACCGCGGTCCAGACTCCGAGCTCATTGCCCGCCGGGTCGAGGAACTGAAAACGCTTGCCGCCCGGGAACTCGTGGTGCGAGGTGACGGTCGCGCCGGCCGCGACGACCGCAGCCTCGCTGGCCGCGAGATCCGTGGAGTACAGAATCACGAGCGCACCGCCGCGGGTCGGCGGCGTGCTCGATGCGCGCAGCCCGCCCGAGACTCCGGCAGCCTGAATGTCCGCATATTCGGGGCCGTAGTCGACGAAGCTCCAGCCGAAGACCTCGCTGTAGAAAGCCTTGGCGCGGGTGATGTCCGTCACCGGCAGCTCGATGAAGTCGATGTGGTGGTGGTGTGACGCCATGTCTCGACGCATAGCTGGTTTCCGCGCGCTCAGAAAGCGCCGCGTCGGCGGGGTTGATTCGTGCTGAACTCGACCGGAGTGGATCACTACGACGCCATCGTGGTCGGGGTAGGCGGCATGGGCTCGCTGACCTGCCACGCGCTTTCGCGGCGGGGCGCGCGTGTGCTCGGGCTGGAGCAGTTCACGCTCGGGCACGATCGCGGCAGCTCGTACGGTGAGACTCGGCTCTACCGGCGCGCCTACTTCGAGGCGCCTGAGTACGTGCCGCTGATGGATCGCGCGCTCACTCTCTGGCGAGAGCTCGAGGCGGCGACGGGAGAGGAGCTCGTGGTCGAGACGGGGCTCGTGCTCGCAGGCGGCAGAGCGAGCGAGATCATTCGCGGCGCGGAGCTGGCCGCTCGAGTGAACGAGCGCGCGTTCGAGCGGCTCACGCCCGCCGAGGCCCGGCTCCGCTTTCCCGACTTCGCTTTCTCGGACGACCAGTCGCTGCTATTCGAGGCCGAAGCGGGCTTCATCCGCGTCGAGCGCGCAGTTCGAGCCTCCGCCGCCGCCGCGAGCCGGGCGGGCGCCGCGTTGGTCTACGACACGCGCGTCACGGGCTTCGAGAGTGACGCGCACGGCGTGCGAGTCTCGACCACGCGGGGTGAGTATCACGCGGGCAGTCTGATCTTCACCGCCGGTCCATGGTCGGGGCCGCTGCTCGGCTCGCTCGGGCTCGTGCTTCGAGTCCAACGGCAGGTCCTGCTCTGGCTGCGCGTCGATGCGTCCGCCCACCGTCTCGACGCCGGCGCACCCGCCTTCGGTTTTGATACGCGTGGCGGATTCTTCTACGGCTTCCCCTGTCTCGAGCCGGGTGTGTTGAAGCTCGCGCGGCACCGGCTCGGTGACGCGATCCCGAGCCCAAAAGAGCTGGATCGCGGGCTCGGGCCGGGCGACGTCGAGCCTGTCGCAGAGTTCGTTCGCGCCCACCTACCCCGCGCGCGAGCGGAGGTGCTGCGGCACCACGTGTGCATGTACACGCTGACGCCGGACGAGCATTTCATCGTGGATCGCCACCCGGAGCACAACCATGTCTGGGTGGCCGCGGGCTTCAGCGGGCACGGCTTCAAGTTTGCCTCGGTGATCGGCGAGGCCCTCGCCGAGCTGGCTACGGCGGGCAGCACCCACGAGCCGATCGGCTTCTTGAGTGCCGCACGCTTCGGTCACTTCGGCGCGGTCTGATCGAACTCGTAGGTCGGCGCGGGAGCGCCGTTCGGCCACTTGACGCTGAGCACGCGTTTGCCCCACTGGCTCCACTCGTACGTCCACTCGGCTTCCATGCCGGGCTTGACCCGCGTCACGATGCTCGCAACACCCTTTTTGACGAAGGGCGGGATGCCGCCGGAGTCCTTGCCGCCCGTGAGCATGACGTTGCTGATCTGATTCGGCGAGCTGTCGGGGGTTCGACACGAGACCCGCAGCCACTCGCGCACCAGCTTGGTCTCGCAGCCGAGCGGTGTGCTGTGGCGCACCGTGATCTCTCCGACGGCGCCCCACTCCGCGACAGTGGGCGGCTTCGAGGTTCCGCTGGTGGGGATGCCCGTCTTGGACTCGGTGTTTGCCGCCGGCTCCGCGCTAGCCGCGGGGGCGGCGGGCGCGGGTGTCGGCTCGGCGACGACTGCCGTCGCGGTGGTCGGCGGCGCAGCCACCTCTTCCTTCTTCGCCTCTTGTTTGCACGCGAGGAGCGTCACTCCCACCAACATCGCCACGGAGATCGTCGTCTGTTTCATTTGCCCTCTCCCAACCCAGAAGATGAAGGCGAGAATGGGGCAGGGTCGGGCCGGCGCGCAAGTCGCCTTGGTGCCCCCGGCTCGTGCGCGTGATGGCCCCGGTTCCGTCGTCCCGGACGATCTGACAGCGCAGTCCCCTGGCGCGCGCCGTTTTGTCTCCGGCAGCCGTGCGGCAGGGCGCCGATCTCTCGGCAAACAGCCCAGCCTCCCGTTGGAACGCGGCTTGCCATGCACACCTCCGGATGACGTCAACCACCACCGAAGCGTTCGCGGGATGTCTGCTGGGCACGGCCGCCGGAGATGCCGTCGGGTTGCCCTTCGAGGGGCTGTCACGCCGCAGAGTTCGCCGCTGGCTCGGCGCGGCACCCATCGAACACCGTCTTTTGTTCGGGCGCGGGCTGGTCTCCGATGACACCGAGCACGCGTGTCTCGTGGCTCAGGCGCTGCTCGTTCATGGTGACGATCCCGAGCGCTTCGCCCGAGCGCTCGGCTGGAGGTTGAAGTTCTGGTTGGCTGCGCTGCCCGCGGCGGTGGGCTTCGCAACGCTGCGCGGGATCGCGCGACTCTGGCTGGGATTTTCCCCAGAAACGAGCGGGGTCGTCTCCGCCGGCAACGGCGCTGCCATGCGCGCACCGGTGATCGGCGTGTGGGCGGCGGACGATGTGGCGTTACGTCGTGCCCTCGTGCGTGCGTCGACGCGGCTCACCCATCGTGATCAGCGCGCCGAGGACGGCGCTCGAGTCGTGGCGGCGGCGGCGGCCATCGCCAAACGCTCGGCCGGTCACACCCTCAACGCATCCCAGATCATCCCACAGCTCCTGTGCGAGCTGGAAGACGACGAGCTGGGTCGTGCGCTCGAAGCCGTGCCCGGCGCGGAGTCCGTCGAGCGTTTGGCCGAACAAATGGGGCTCGCGCGCGGCATCACCGGCTACGTCAATCACACCGTGCCCATTGCCATCGCGGCCTGGCTGAAGCACGCCGGCTGTTTTCGCACCGCCGTGGAGCACACCGTCCGCCTCGGCGGCGACACCGACACGACCGCCGCCATCGTCGGCGCGCTGGTCGGGACGGGGCTCGGTCCGCAGGCGATCCCGGCAGCGTGGCTGGATGGAATCATCGAATATCCCCGCTCGATCGCCTGGATGCAGCGACTGGCGGAGCGCCTCGCAACACGGGGTGCGCCGCTCTCCAGCCTCTGGCCGCTCATTCCGATGCGGAACGCCGCGTTCACCTTGATCGTGCTCGCGCTCGCGGGCCGACGGATGTTGCCGCCGTACTGACTCACAATCGTCTTTCGCCTCGACTTCGCCAGGAGCCCGGGCGTTATCATGTCGAAATGAAGCGCGCTGTCCTCGTGGGACTCCTCATCACGCTGCTGCTCTGGGTCGCGGGCTGCGGCGGCGGCATGCCGGGTGCGCACAGCGCCGGCACGCGAAACGGTGCTCCGCAGGCGGACTCCGACGACTCGGTTCAGATCATGGAGGCCGAATCCGCGCGCGACGAGGCACCTCCAGCGCCGCCGCCGGAGCCGATGCCGGTCTCTGCCGCGGCAACCGGGGGCGCGGCGCCTCCCGCCCAGGCGCCGATGAAAAAACCGGCGGCGCAAGACAAGAGCGTCGAGTTCGCGGGCCAGGCCGGCGAGTCGAAGCCGAAGCCAGGCGTCGATACCCCGGCCAAACCGGCGGTCGCGTCTCAGCTGCTCGTGTACACGGCCGACGTTCGTGTCGCCGTGCAGGAGGTTTCGAAGGCCATCGACGCTGTCGAGAAGCTCGCCAAAGAACGGGGCGGTTACCTGGTCTCGCGCGAGGACAACAGCATCACCATTCGAGTCCCGAGCGCCAAGTTCGATCTCGCCCTCGACGAGCTCGGCAAGCTCGGCGAGGTGCTGCACCGCAACGTCAGCATCGAGGACGTCACGGACCTGTACTTCGACATGCAAGTGCGCATGAAGAACCTCGAGATCGTGAAGAATCGCCTCGAGGAGCTGCTCAAGAAGGCCGCCACGGTCGACGAGGCGCTGGCGGTGCAGCGGGAGCTCGAGCGGGTGACCAGCGCGCTCGAGAGCATGCGCGGCAAGCTCAAGCTGTTGACGGAGCTGGTGCTGTTTTCCACCATCACCGTGGCGTTCGAGCCGAAGTCTACGGAGCACATCGACTCGAAGGTGCGCCTACCGTTCCCGTGGATGGACCGCCTGGGGCTCGGGGACCTCATGCGGCTCTGAGCTCGGGTTATTCGGTCTTGTTTCGCAGTCTGGCCAACGCAGCGCGGACCACGCGGCTCTCACAGGCGAGCAGCGGAGGCTCGGCGCCTGCGGCCAAGAGTTTGGCGCCGAGGGCCAGTGCCACTTTCCGGCACATGAGAGTACAATCTCGGCATGTTGCGCCGAGCGATGCTCTTGTTTCTGCTCTTCGGCCCGAGCGCCTGCGGCAACACCTCGGCCGCCGACGACTCACCCAAGAGTGGTAGCGGGGGCTCCGGAGCGGGTGGCTCCGGCGGCAGCTCCATCTCGGGCGGCGCGTGGGGTAACGGCGGAAGCTCCGCGGGCGGTGGCGCCGCGGGCAGCGGCCAGGGGGGCGGCACGACCAAGCCCTACTACCTTCACGCCGGACGCACCTACGATCAGGAGAGCGACTACATCGAGTGGGAGGGGCAGGTCTCGGTCGTCACTCTGAAGCACAAGGATCAGACCGCGCTGCCGGCGGACGAGGGTGGCGCGGCTTGCTCCGGCGGGTGCGACGAACAGGTGACGCGCCTCGAGGCAGGCGCTGCGCTGTGGGGTCGCTTCAAGGGCATCACCGGGATCAACATTCAACTGGCGTCGACCAACGAGGCCGGCGTGGGGCAGGGAGTCCTCACTGTGTGCAACACTCCACTGCCGGCGTTCGACCTGGCCGCTACCTCGACCGGGCTGCCCGGGTTCAACAACATGCCGACACCCGCCCATGGAGTTGCGCCGAGCGACGACTGCGAGTGGCGTGTGCAGGCCGAGGGCGGTTTCATCTATTTCCGCGCGGTCACGGTCACTACTCCCGCCGGCAGCGGCGGCAGTGGTGGAGCGGGTGGCACGGGCGCAGGCGGCGTGGGCGGCAATCCCGCCTGAGCGGTCCCGCGTCCAAGGCTCGAGCGATTCGCATCGAGCGCCGCCGCGGTCCAGCGAATTTGTGCCATCATCCGGCGCCGTGCGTCTCCTGTACATCGCGCCAGAAGTGGCGCCGTTTGCCAAGACGGGAGGCCTCGCCGACGTGCTGGGGGCGCTCCCGCGTCAGATGCACCGCTCCGGTCACTCGGTGCGGGTGTTCCTGCCGGCCTACAGCCAGATGGATCAGCGGAAGTACCGACTCCACCCGGTGCCGGGGCTGGGTCCCATCGAGCTGCCCCTCGGTCCGCATCGCATTCAAGTGGCGTTTGCCCGGGCGCTCATGCCCGGCAGCAACTTCGAGGTGAACTTCGTCTACTGCCCGGAGGCTTATTCGCGCTCCAGCATCTACACGTCCGAGGGTGACGAACACCTGCGCTTCTTGGTGCTCTCGTACGCCGCGCTCGAGGCCTGTAAGCGGCTGCGCTTCGCGCCCCACGTCGTGCACGTTCACGATTGGCAGACGGCGATGGTGCCGCTCGCGCTCAAGACCATTTATGCGCGGGATCCGGTGCTCGGACGCGCTCGCTCCCTGCTCACGATCCACAACCTGCAGTATCAGGGCATGTTTCCCTCGGGGGTGGTGGGGGACACCGGGCTCGCGCGCTCCGCGCACCTGTTTCACCAGGATCACTTGCGCGAGGGGCGGCTCAGCTTCCTCTTGCACGGTGTGCTCTATGCAGACGGCATCACCACGGTCAGCCCGACGTATTCCAGGGAAATTCAGACACCGGAGCACGGCGCCGGGCTCGACTCGTTCCTGCGCGGTCGCAGCTCCACGGTCGTGGGGATCCTGAACGGCGTCGACTACGACGAGTGGAGTCCCGAGCGCGATCGCCTCATTCCGCACCGCTATGACCGTGACGACCTCTCGGGGAAGGAGCTCGACAAACAGGCCCTGCTGAGCACGCTTGGGCTCGAGTATCAGGCTGGCACACCGGTGATTGGCTCGATCTCTCGCCTCGTCGGCCAGAAGGGTCTCGACCTCTTGGTGGGGGTGTTGCCCCATCTGCTCCGGCGTCACGGGTTTCAGTTCGTACTGCTCGGCAGCGGCGAGCGCCGGCTCGAGGAGGCTTACACCCAGTTGCAGCAGACGTTCCCCCGGCAGGTGTGTTTTTACCGGGGCTTCTCCAACGAGCTCGCTCATTTGATCGAGGCCGGTGCGGACATGTTCGTGATGCCGTCACGCTACGAGCCTTGTGGGCTCAATCAGCTCTACAGCTTGCGCTACGGTACCGTTCCCATCGTGCACAAAACCGGCGGCCTGGCCGACACCGTCCAGCTCTGGAACCCCACCACGGGTGAAGGCACCGGGTTCCCGTTCGAGCAGTTCGACGCGGCGGGACTCGTGTGGGGCATCGAGGCGGCCCTGCGCGCCTACCGGCAGCCGGAGAGCTGGCAGCGCCTGATGCACAACGGCATGACGCAGGATTTTTCCTGGGGTGTGCAGGCGAAGCGCTACGAAGCGCTGTACTCGCGGCTGCTCAGGAGCTAGTGACGCCCGCACGTCATCGACACGCCGGCCGCCCCGGCGTAGATTCCGCGGTCAATCATGCACGTCGTCTTCATCGAGCCCCGCTTTCCGGGCAACCAGAAGCTCTTCGTCAAGGCGTTGGCCGAGGTCGGCGCCACGGTGACTGCCATCGGCGAGGGCAGCAAGGACTCGCTGGACGACGAGCTGAAGCGCTGGATCTTGCACTACGAAGAGGTCGGCTCCGTTTGTGACGAGGGCGCCGTGCTCCGAGCTCTGCGCTTCATTCAGCGGCGCGCCCACGTCGATCGCCTGGAGGCGACGGTCGAAGCGCACATCATGCCCATCGCCAAGGTGCGCGAGGCCGCTCAGATCCCCGGGACCTCCGTGCGCACCGCCTTCCTGTGTCGGGACAAACCGGCCATGAAAGAGGCGCTACGAGCCGGCGGCGTTCCGTGCGCGCAGTCGACGGGTGCCTCCTCGGTCGCCGAAATCCGCGAGTTCATCGAGCGCGTCGGGTTTCCCGTGATCTTGAAGCCACGTGATGGCGCGGGCGCCTCCGGCGCGGCGCGCGTGGACTCGTTGGCCGAGCTCGGTCCCGCCCTCGCATCTCTCGGCCTCGACCGCCCGGGTCGGTCCATCGCCGTCGAAGAGTTCATCGAGGGCCACGAGGGTTTCTACGACACCCTCTCGATCCGCGGCCAGGTCGTGCACGATTTCGCGACGCACTACTACCCGAACGTGCTCGAGGCCATGCGCAAGCGCTGGATTTCGCCGCAGTTCATCGCCACAAATCGCATCGACTCCGCGTCGGGCTACGACGAGGTCAAGCTGCTCGGGCGCAAGGTGGTGCAGCTCCTCGGCATCGAGACCTCGGCGACACATATGGAGTGGTTCTCGGGCCCGAAGGGCCTGAAGTTCTCCGAGATCGGCTGCCGCCCGCCGGGGGTGCGCGCCTGGGATCTCTACAACGTCGGCAACGACATGGATCTCTATCGCGAGTGGGCGATGGCCATCTGCCATGCCCGGCCGAGCCAGCGTACTTCGCGGCGTTTCTCCGCCGGCATCATCGCGCTCAGGCCCAGCCAGGACGGACGCATCAGTGGTTACCAGGGTCTCGAGGCCATCGGCAAATCGTTCGGGCAGCACATCATCGACGCCCACACCCCGCCCGAGGGCACGCCCACTCAGCCGGTCGAGGCCGGCTACATGGCGAACGCGTGGCTGCGCATGAAACACGAAAACTACGACGAGCTCCGCCGCATGCTGGACATCGTCGGACAGACGGTGAAGGTGTGGGCCAACTGAGCCGGCTCCCTTCGGTGGTCCTCCTGGGACCCCAGCAAGCGAAACCCGACGTTGGCGCCGCGCTGGCGGAGGCGGGCGTGCGCGGTCAGATCGCCCTAGTGACTGCCGGCTGGCAGGAGCGCGAGGCCGACGACCAGGCGCTGATCGCGGAGCTGGGCGTGAAGGCGGTGAACCTCACGTTACACGCGCGCTCCGAGCAGCTGTTCGCGGCGGACAAGGAGCTGGCGCAGGCGCACAAGGCGCGGCAGGCGCGGCTCCGAAACGTCAACGACTTCTATCGAATCCGCCTGGACCACGCCTTCGAGGCAGCGCGGGCCATCTCGGTTCGTCACGTCGACCCGGAGCTGTTGGCCGAAGAGGTGCACGAGTCAGTCGAGGGGCTGCGCCAGCTGGACGGAGACCACCTCGAGCGTTGCCGGGCGACCCACGCGGCGTTCGAAGAGAAGTGGCGGCTCGCCGAGCGCACGGCGGTCGCCAAACACCGGGCCGAGATCAAGAAGCTCGTGGACGACTCGGAGGCAGTCGTGGTGATGGGCGGGCACGTGGCGTCGCTCCTCAATCGCATGAAGCTGTTCGATCTGACGGGGATAGCCCGGAAGAAACGCTGGTTCGCCGCCGCCGCTGGCGCAATGGTGCTGACGGAGCGCATCTACCTGTTCCACGATTTCCCCCCGCACGGCACCGGCATCGCCGAGGCGCTCGATTGGGGCTTTGGGCTGGTGCGCGATCTGGTGGTGCTACCGGATCCGAAACATCGCATTCGGACCGACGACGCGCCGGGCATCGCCCGCTTCGTGCAGCGCATTGCGCCGGCGACCTGCGCCGCCCTCGACGAGGGGGCCCGAGTATTTTCCGAGAACGGTCGCGTGACTGGCGCTAGCTGCCATCGACTCTGGCCGGACGGCGAGTTCGCCGTGGGGTGGACGGGATGAACGCCCGGGCCATCGAAGAGCTGGCACAGGGCCCGCGCACGCCGGAGGCGGTCGACAAGTTTTTTGCCGAGCGCACCTTCCCCATCGTCGAAGGCCCTGCCATCACGATCGTGTTTCGCGGCGACGCCGAGGCAATCCACCTCAAGCACTGGGTGTTCGGCCTGCCCTCGAGTCAGCAGCTGACCCGCGTCGAGGGCACCAACGTCTGGTATCTGACCCTCGAGCTGCCGGCGGCCTCGCGCGTCGAATACAAACTCGAGGTCGTACGCAACGGCCGCGGCGAGTGGATGGAGGATCCACTCAACCCGAACCGCGCGCGGGATCCCTTCGGCGCGAACTCCGTCGCCCACGGGTCGGGCTACGAAGCGCCGACCTGGATCAACCACGACCCGGAGTCCCGCCCAGGGAAGATCGACGAGCTCTTCCTCGATGGTCCGACTTTTGGCCGGCGGCGCGTCGAGATCTACCTGCCGGCTCGCTTCCGCAGGACACGACGCTACCCGCTCCTGATCGTGCACGACGGGCACGACTACCTGCGCTACGCGTCGCTTGGCACGATCCTGGACAACCTGACGCACCGGCTGGAAATCCCCGACATGATCGTGTGCATGACCAGCTCCCCCGATCGGCTGGTCGAGTACGCCAACGACGAGCGCCACGCGCGGTACTTGACGGACGAGCTGGTGCCGCAGCTCGAACGCGCGCTGCCCGTCGACAGTCGACCGCAGGCGCGGTGCCTGATGGGCGCGAGCTTCGGGGCCGTAGCGGCGCTGTCCGCTGCCTGGCGCCGGCCGGGGTTCTTCGGGCGCCTGCTCTTGCAGTCGGGGTCCTTCGCCTTCACCGACATCGGAGATCGCAATCACCGCGGGCCGCTGTTCGACCCCGTGGTCGCGTTCGTCAACCAGCTGCGCGCGCGGCCGGTCGCCATGGCCGAACGCATCTTCGTCAGCTGTGGCATGTACGAGTCTTTGATCTACGAGAACCGATCGCTGGTGCCGGTGCTGCAGGCGACCGGCATGGACGTGCGTTACATCGAGGCCCGAGACGGCCACAACTGGGAGAACTGGCGAGATCGCCTGCGCGAAGGCCTCTCGTGGCTGTTCCCGGGACCACTATTGTTCGTCTACGAGTGAGGATCTGCCGATGAGTGCGACCTACCTGATCATCAGCCGGCTATCACCCCGAGAAATGCTCGAGCTTGGCACGGCGTGCGAGCGCCTGGTCGAGAGTTATCTCGAAGAGCACCCCGAGGCAGAAGACGAGTGGGGTGAGATGGGTGCCGGCGGCAAGCTCCCCACCGCCGATGAGGTCAGGGATGGGTATGCGCGGCTCGGCGAGAAGCTCGCCCCCGAGCTGCTCGACCGACTCGCGGAGTGCCAGTCCGTGTTCAGCATCGATCACCCCGGCGAGCTCGAGGCCGGTGGCCTGCAGCTGTCGATCTTTCGGTTCCTGCTGGAGCGCACGCAGAGCTCGCTCCTCTTCCTGAACGACTACCCGCTCGAGACGAGCGAAGCCTTCCTGGAGCGTTTTGCGTCGCGCCCCGGCGCGAAGGGTTTTGGCGAGGCGAAGGCGCCCAAGAAGCGCAAGGTCGTGCGTCGCGACGCGAGACAGGGCGAGGTGCGCGCCACGCGCATCCTGGGTCGACTAGAGCGCGCCATCGCGGACGTGCGGGTGGCCATCGACGTGAAGAGCGCACTGCACCGAGCCAGCCCGGCGGCCCGAAACTACGCCGCAGCGCTGATGGAAGAGGGGGCGGTGTCCGACGCCCAGGCCGCCAAGGCCCTCGGCACCCCGGTCGACGAGGTGACGGCGGCGGCCGACGAGCTGGAGCGCGAGCTCTTCGGTCGGGGCTGAAATCGGCTGCCAAAGCCCTCGGCGGCTCGGGCCGTGGCCGACTCCCAGAAAGTCACGCTTTCCCGTGGCGCCGGGCGGGATTTGGGCATAGGAGGGACCGCCCAAATGGCCAACGTCACCCGCAACATCGGCCTCTCCCTCGGCGCCGACATCTGCTGGCCGATCTGTTACGAAGAAATCGTCAAGCGGTTGGACCTGTCCATCGACTGGCAAGGGGATCGCGTTGGGGTCGCGGTCGATCGAGTGACCATCGAGCCGTTCGACCTGCGCCAGCCCTGCAACTACGACGTGGTGCTCGACCGTTTGACGCACTGGTACCACACCAGTCGCGAGTGGATAAAAAAGTCCATCTTGATGGATGGCCTGTACGTCCTGAACAACCCGTGGGCCGTCCAGTCCATGGAAAAACAGACCACGTACTGCGCCATGATGCAGCTGGGGATGCCGATCCCTGACACCTGGATGGTGCCCCCCAAGTCCTACGAGCCGCTGCCGGATCTCAAACCGACACTCAGCCGTTACGCAAAACTCTTCGACCTGGGCAAGGTGGGGCAGTCGCTTGGGTACCCGCTGTTCATGAAACCGTACGACGGGGGCGGGTGGAAGGGCGTCAATCGCATCGCCGACGAGGCCAGCTTGCGCGCTCGCTACGACGAGAGCGGCAAGCTCGTGATGCACCTGCAGAAGGCCATCGAGCCGTTCGACCACTTCATCCGTTGCGTCGGGATCGGGCCCCAGACCCGCATCGTGCGCTACGACCCGAGCGCAGCGCTCCACAACCGCTACACGATGGACGCCGAGGCTAGCTTCTTGTCCGCGGATGACGCACAGGTCATTCGTGACACCACCCTGACCATCAACGCCTTCTTCGGTTGGGATTTCAACTCGTGCGAGGCGCTCTCGAAGCAGGGCGTCTGGTACCCGATCGACTTCGCCAACGCCTGCCCGGACTCGCAGGTCACGTCGCTGCACTATCACTTCGCCTGGTTGGTGAAGGCGAAGATCCGCTGGAGTGTGTTCGCTGCCGTGACGAAGCGAAAGATGCGCAAGAACCTGGATTGGGAGCCGTTCTACGCCATCGCCGCCGACCAGGACCGCCCCTACAAGGACAAACTCCGGGCCTACGCCCAGATCGCCGAAGCACGCTTCGAGCGTGAGCGCTTCGAGGAGTTCTGCGAGAAACACTTGGGGCACCTCGACGCCGTCGCCCACGAGTTCTTCGGCAGCGAGGTGGCCAAAGAAGAGGCCGTGCGCAAGAAGACGGCGGCGCTCTTCCCTGCCCACGAGGTGAGTGAGTTCACCGAGCTGTTCTGGCAGCGGGTGCAGAAATGGCGTGCGGAACAAGGAGCGTCGGCATGAAGGCCGTCGAACGTTGGCGATCCCCATGTGTCGAGCGCGACGTGACCTTGGTGCGCTGGGGTACCTTCGGTCAGCCGGTGCTGGTCTTCCCGACCGCCGGCGGTGACGCCGAAGAGATCGAGCGCTTCCAGATGATCGACGTGCTCCGACCGTTGATCGACGCAGGCCGCATCAAGGTCTATTCGGTCGACAGCGTGGCGGGCAAGGCCCTCTTGGCCCGCGAGGGTTCGGCCCGCCACCAGATGTGGCTCCAGAATCAGTTCCACTACTACATCAAGACCGAGGTGGTGCCGGCCATCCACAGCGACTGCAAGAACTCGAACCTCGAGGTCTGGGCCGCGGGTTCGAGCATCGGCGCGCTGCACTCCATCGCGATGGTGTGCCGCTTCCCGCACCTATTTTCACGCGCGTGCGCCATGAGCGGGACGTACGACATTCGTCGCTTCTACGACGCCCACTCGAGTGAGTTCAGCGACGATTTCTGGGTCTCGTCCCCCGTTCACTTCGTGCCCTCCCTCGCGGGCCGCCACCTCGACGTGCTCCGGAGTCGTTTCATTCTGATGCCGAGCGGCGAGGGACGGGCCGAGGACATCGGAGAGTCCTGGGCAATGGCCAACGCCCTCGGTCGTGCGGGCATCCCGAACCGGGTCGATTCGTGGGGAAAAGACTGGCATCACGACTGGGTCACCTGGCGCAAGATGCTGCCTCAGGTGCTGAGCGAGTGGACCAAGTGAGAGGGCAGAGGGGATGACCAACACGCGGCCCCACAAACAGGTGGAAGCCGACCACGACGCTCAGCGCCGTCGTGAGTTCATGCACGCCATTTTGGCAGATCTCCGCGCGGTCGAGCGCATGTTGCGTGAGGGGCTGTTCGAAAAGGGAGTGCGCCGGGTCGGGGCGGAGCAGGAGATGTTCCTGATCGACAGCGCCTGGACGCCTGCGGGTGTGGCGCTGGAGCTGCTCGAGCGGCTGAAGGACGACCACTTCACCACGGAGCTCGGCAAGTTCCAGCTCGAAGCCAACTGCGATCCACAACCGTTCTCCGGTGATGGACTGCGGCGCATGGAAACCCAGCTCGACGAGCTGATGGAGAAGACGCGCGTGGCCGCTGCGGAGCTCGGCATCAAGCCGATCTTGGTCGGCATCTTGCCGACGATGCGAAAATCCGATCTCGGGCTCCACAACATGGTGCCGAGCCCGCGCTACCTGGCGCTGGCCAAGGTCATGCACGAGCTCAGGGACGGCAAATTCGAGTTTTCGCTGAAGGGGCTCGACGAGCTGATCATCGAGCACGACTCGGTGATGGTCGAGGCCTGCAACTCCAGCTTTCAGGTACACTTGCAGGTCGACGCCGACGAGTTTGCGCGGATGTACAACGTCGCCCAGCTGCTCGCGGGCCCGATGATGAGCATCTCGGCGAACTCACCGCTCCTGTTCGGGCGCCGGCTCTGGGCCGAGACTCGGATTGCGCTGTTTCGCCAGGCCGTGGACACCCGCAGTCACACCCACCACCTGCGCGAGAGCGAGGCCCGCGTGAGCTTCGGCACTCGCTGGGTGAAGAACTCGGTCGTCGAGATCTTCCAGGAGGACATCGCGCGCTTCCGCACGCTGGTCGGCACGGACCTCGACGAGGATCCGATGGCGGTGCTCGACCGCGGGGAGATGCCCCAGCTCAAGGCGTTGCGCCTGCACAACGGCACCATCTATCGCTGGAACCGCGCCTGTTACGGCGTCGCCGACGGCAAGGCCCACCTGCGCATCGAGAACCGGGTGATGCCGTCCGGACCGAGCATCTTGGACGAGGTTGCGAACGGCGCGTTCTGGTTCGGCATGATGGCGGAGCTCGGCGCCCGCGGCATCGACGTCAGCAAACGCATGGACTTCGACCAAGCCGGCGCGAATTTCTACACCGCTGCGCGGGAGGGGCTCAGCGCCAACTTCACCTGGCTCAATGGCAAGGACATCGCGGCCTCGACCCTGGTCCTCGATCGGCTCTTGCCGATCGCGGAGGCGGGGCTCAGGCGCCAGCAGGTCGACGAGCCGGACATCAAACGCTACCTGGGAGTGGTGGAGGCGCGGGTGCGCAGCGCCCGCACCGGTGCACGCTGGATGATGTCGTCGTGGAACGCCCTGAAGGACAAGGGAACCCTGGGGGAGCGCGCCAACGCCTTGGTCGCGGCGACGGTACAGCGCCAGCTCACGGGGCGCCCGGTGGCCGAGTGGGAGCGGGCCCGCCTGGACGAGGCCGACGTCTCGCAGCAGAACTACCAGCGGGTCGATCAGTACATGACGACGGATCTGTTCACGGTCCACGCCGACGATCCCGTCGAGATGGTCGCCATCTTGATGGATTGGGAGCGCATTCGTCACATCCCGGTCGAGGACAAGGACCACCGGTTGATTGGCCTCATCAGCTATCGCTCGGTGATGCGGTTCTTGACCAGCGGTGGTTCGACCAAGGACACCCCCGTCCGGCGGCTGATGCGCACCGACGTGACCACGGTCGGCCTGGAGACCGAGACCATCGAGGCCATTCGGTTGATGCGGCGTTACCGACTCGGCTGTCTGCCCGTGGTTCAGGACGACCGGCTGGTGGGCATCATCACCGCCGAAGATTTCATGGCCATCGCCCACAAGTTGATCGAGCAGCGCTCGGGCAGCCCGCCAAGCGAGGTGCTGCCAAGCGGCGTCAATCACCCGAGTGTCACTGGTGAGGACGACCTTTGACCGCGAGGCAGATCAACCGCATCGACGGCAAGGACCCGGGGCCGACGCTCATCATCGTGGGTGGGGTGCACGGCAACGAGCCCGCCGGCATCGAGGCGGCTCGCATCGTTTTGTCTCGCCACCGCCATGACAAGACCCCGCTGGTCGGTGAGGTCGTTGCGCTGGCCGGAAACCTTCGGGCGTTGGTCGCGCGTCGGCGCTACCTGGACTGCGATCTGAACCGGCAGTGGACCGAGGAGGCGGTGCTGCACGCCCGTCGCTCCGTGGCCGAGGCCTCGGAGGGCGGCGCGGAGGCGGAGTTCCACGAGACGGTGGAGCTCGCGGACGTGCTCGACGCCATCATCGGGCGCGCGCGGGGACCGGTGTTTGCGCTCGATCTGCACACCACGTCGGCCGAGGGCACACCCTTCGGCGTCGTGGGTCCGACCGAAGCGCACCGGGCGTTCGCCGCGCACTTCGCCCTGCCCACCCTGCTGGGACTCGAAGAGCAGCTGCCCGGAGTGCTCACCGGGTACCTCGGCGCGCGGGGGTGTGTGACGTTCGCCGTCGAGGGCGGTCAGCACGACGGGGCGAAGGCCCGCGACAACCTGGTGGCGGCGGTCACGGTGGCGCTGGTGGCCAGCGGCGTGTTCGAAAAGCGTCACGTGCCCGACTACGATGCCTCCAACGAAATACTGGATCGGGCCCGTGGGGATCTGCCGCGCTTGATCGAGGTGAAGTCGAGGCATGCGGTGACCCCGGATCACGGTTTTGCGATGGAGCCCGGGTTCTCGACCATCCATCCTACACGGGCCGGAACACTGATCGCGCGCGACAAGAGCGGCGAGATCCGCGCACCGAAGGACTGCCTGGTGCTGTTGCCCCTGTATCAGAACCAGGGCAGCGACGGATTTTTCGTCGGCCACGCCCTCGGCGCGAGCTGACTCCTCACTCCGCGTAGAGGGTGATCTCCGTCGCGGCCGCCGCGGCCATACGACGGGTGGTGTCCCAGTCTGGATGGCGCAGGAGGATGTGCCCATCGGAGATCAGCGTGTGTTTCCAGTTGCGACGCTGGGTCCCCACTTTCAACAGGCGCTCCTCGACGACGTGCTCGCCGTATTTTCGCATGAACTCCCCGAGGCCCTCGATGCGAGAGATCCGCCCGCGCCCTTTGGCGCGTTTGAAGATGATGGCGACGTTGTATTTTCGAGCCGTGGGCGCCTCGAATTTCCCCCAGCAGACCGCGCGGGCCCACTCCCGGAACAGATCGATGTCCGAGGTGTAGTTCATCTGATCGACGATGTGGGCGCCGCCCGGGCGGCAGCCGATCTCGCCGAACACGACCTCGCCGTCGGGCTTTCGGAACCACTCCATGTGGGTGAAGCCGTCGCCCATGCCCAGGGCTCCCAGCACCTTTTTGCCGAGCTCGATGCCGCCCGCCACGTGCGGCTGCTGCATGTCCTTGACCGTGATGATCACCGGGCTCACCCACTCTTCGGAGCGGGCAATGAGCGGGGGCGGCAGATACTGGGTGACGTTCATGTAGACGGGGCGCCCGCCGATACACACGGTGTCGAAGGTGAACTCCTCGCCGTTGATGTACTCCTCGCAGCTCGCTTCCTTGATGTGGCGCATGCGACCGAGCACCTCCTCGAGCTCGGCCTCGTCGGAGATCTTGTAGGTGTCGGCGCTGCCGGCGCCAGAGATGGGCTTCAGGATCAGCGGGTAGCCCGTGCGCTCGGCGGCGGCCCGGGCTTGGTTCACCGTGCGCACGCGCTCCGACCGCGGGGTGCGCAGGCCGGCGGCCTTCACGCGCTCCTTCATCAGCTGTTTGTCGCGGAAGCCCAGCACAGTGTCGACGCTCATGCCCGGCAGACCAAACTGCTCGCGCAGGCGCGCCGCGGTGAGCACCATCACCTCCCAGTTGGAGAGCACGCGGTCGACCTCGCGGCCGCGCAACCACTCGGTCACGCGTTCGACCACGTCGTCCTCGTCGAGCATCCGGGGCACCCGCAGGTAGTCCGCCAGATGTTGTTTCAGGGAAGGGGGTAGCTGGTTCCTGGGTGTATCCCCGACGCCGTAGACCTCCGCGCCGACCTCGGCCAGCCCGCGGGTGTACTGCTGCATCTCGGGCGGATAGCTGGGTGCGAGGAAGACGACCTTCATGGCCTGATGGTACAAGGCAAAGCATGAAAAATGTGGTGTTCGTCGCGCCGTTTCCTCTCGAAACCACGCTGCGTTTCGCCCGCGCTGCCCACAAGCTCGCCGGCGTCCGGCTGCTGGGCATCGTTCAGGAACCCCCCGCCGGTGCCGACGCCGCGATCTTTGCGGACGTGGTCCAGGTCTCGGACGGGCTCGACGCCCGTCAGCTCATCGAAGCGGGCCGGTTGCTCGAGCGCCGGCACGGCAAGCTGCACCGGGCGCTCGGGATCCTCGAGCCCTTGCAGGTGCAGCTGGCGGAGCTCCGCCAGGCCTTGAGTATCCCCGGAACGGACCCCGACACCGCCGATCTGTTCCGCGACAAAGCTCGGATGAAAGACGAGCTCAGGCGCCATGGACTGCCCTGTGCGCGTCACCAGCTGATCCGGTCCTGGACCGACGCCGACGGTTTTGCGGAGGCGGTTGGTTTTCCGCTGGTCCTGAAGCCGCCGGCGGGCATGGGTTGCAAGGCCACCTGGCGGGTGCGCTCGAAGGAAGAGCTCCGTGCGGCGGTGACTGCCATCCATGCGTCCCCAGAACGTCCCGCGCTGGCCGAAGAGTTTCTGCGCGGTCAGGAGCACAGCTTCGAGACGATCACGGTGGATGGGACCATCCGTTTCGAGTCGGTGTCGCGTTATTTCCCGACGCCGCTCGAGGTGATGGAGACTCCGTGGATCAAATGGGTCGTGCTCTTGCCGCGCGTGATGCACGGACCGGAGTTCGCAGACGCTCGCCAGCTAGCGGCGCGTACCATCTCGGCTCTCGGGCTCGAGACTGGGTTCACCCACATGGAGTGGTTCCGGCGGGACGACGGCTCGCTCGCCATCGGAGAGATCGCCGCACGGCCCCCCGGCGCACACATGGTGCTGGCCAACAGCTACGCGCACGACGCGGACATGTACCGAGCCTGGGCGCGCGCGGTCGTGGACGGTGAGTTCGACGGGCCGTACGAGCGCCGGTTCGCCGTCGGGGTCGCATACCTGCGCGGGGTGGGGCGCGGCCGGGTGAAGCGCGTCAGTGGCGTCGAGTTGGCCAACGAGCGGGTGGGCCGGCACGTGGTCGAGAGTCGACTGCCCAAGATCGGCGCGCCGCGCTCCGACAGCTACGAGGGCGACGGTTACCTGATTGCGCGCCACCCCGACACGGAGGTGGTCAAGGCGGTGATGCAGACCGTGATCGAGACGATTCAGATCGAGTACGCCTGAGACACGGTCAATTGACCACGGGGCCCGGGCAGCCGTAGACCACGTCGATGTCGGTCACCGTGCCGCTCTTCAGCTGAGTGCACGCGGTGCCATTGAACGTGAGCTTGTTGGTCGTCGGATCGTAGCTCCAGCCGTTGTTCGGATCGCTGGGCACGCCGGTCGGGTCGTCGTTGAAGTAGACGTAGACCCCAGTCGAGTTCGGCGGAGCCTTGTCGAGCAGGTATTCACAGCTGGCGACGGCTGCGGCGATCTTGTTGAACGCGGCGTCGAGCTCGGTCTGGTTGGAGGCCGGGACGGACTTGGTCGTTCCGCCGGCAGCGGCGATCTGATCGATGGCGCTGGGGTTCACGCCCAGGCCAATCACGTAGGTCTTCACCGGAGGGTTCTGCGCCAGCAGCTTCGCAGCTCCGCAGGGGCCGTCACACGAGCCCTTGCACTCACCGCTCTCACTGCCGTCGGTCAAGAGCAGCACGGCGTTGGTGCGCGACGGATCTTGGAGTGACGATTGGCCGACCAGGGCCGCCAGGGATTTCCCGGTGCTCGTCTCCGGGTTGCCGCTGTCACACAGGTACTTGAGCAAACCGGACGAGGTCTTGCCTTGGCCGTTCGAGCTGCCCTGATCGACCGTTGAACCCAGAAAAGCGTTGATGGTTGCGGCGTTCTTGTCGGCGATCGGCACGACGATGCTGCCGGCGGAGCAGCCGCCAGACGCACACGACGAGTACGTTGCCAGACCAAAACGGAGCTGGGCGTCGAACTTCGTGGTCACCTGCGACACGGCTTGTTTGGCGACGTTCCAGCGGGTGCTGCCGCCTGCGTCGCCGCTCATGCTGCCGCTGCGGTCGAGCAGGATCATCAGGTTGGGCGGCAGCTCGGTGAGCTCGAACACACTCTTGCCGCAGCCGCCGCCGATCTCACACAGCTTCGTCTGGACGTTGCAGACCTGATTCTGGTCGCAGTCCCCGTCCGTTGCGCAAGTGCCGGCCTCCAGGCATTTCTTCGAGCCCAGGCCGCAAACCTGCGGCGCCGTGCAGTCACCATCGGCGCCGCACGAGCCGTTGTCGACGCACTGCTTGGCGACGCTGCAGAACTTCCCGGACCCGCAGTCCGAGGTCTTGCTGCACGGTTTGCCCAAGCTGCCGCCGCTGCCGCCCGCGCCGCCGCCCCCGACCGCTCCGACGCCGCCCTTCCCTCCGCCGGCGATGCCGCCTTCGTCTTCGCTGGAGCACGCGAGCAGGACGAGCGGAACCGAGAGCAGCAGTCCAAGGAATGCGCGCATCCGACTAGCATAGCGCGAGAAACGAGCATCGCGAAGCGGGCCGCCCTTTTGCGCTCTCCGACGCGCGGAGACCTGCGGGCGGCAAACTCCCACTCCGCGCAGCTGAGCAGCGCTCAGCCGCCGGTATCGTCCCCGGCGGCGAGCTTCGACTGCGAAATCCAGGTCATGGCCACGTGGCCGCGAGCGGCGGCGATGGCAATGTGTGAGCCGTCGAAGCCAGCCAAACTGAAGGCGCTCCCGGAGACCGAGAAGTCCGCCGTCTGGGCGGGTTGGGTCGCCAGCGCGCCGTCGGCGCCGTCGAGTCGGTGCAGCGTGATGCCGCCGGCGCGCGCTTCCGCGACGAGCAGTCCTCCGCAGCGCGTCGCTCGGGTGAGGGTCCGGCGAGTGTGCCCCTCGCGTCAAGCTGGCGGGTCACTCGGGCAAAGCGTCGAGGAAGGCGTGCACGGCCGCCCGCTCCAGGTGCACCAGCACGACCACCAGATCCCCGGGGCGCGCTTCTTCGAAGGCCGCGGCGAGGCCCGCGACCTCCGACTCGACGATCTCGACTCGCGCCTCCGAGAGACCGCGCGACGTGAGCGCGCTCTGGAACAGGCCTGGGACTTCGCCGGGCGCGCGGCCTCGAAGGTAGCCAGGCAGATCGCGCAAGAGCACACGATCGGGGTTCGCGCTGAGGATGACATGTGCCACCTCCTCGAAATCGCGGTTGCTGCGATCGCCCGCGGCGCCTGCGATCACTGTCAAACGTCCGGGAGTGGGTTGGCGGAGCCGGGCGACCCACTCGAGCACCGCGCGGATGCCCTCGGCGTTGTGCCCGAAGTCGAGCAAGACCCGAACGCCGCGGTGCTCGCTGAGCTCTCCGCGCCCTGGGTTGTCGGAGAGCTGGAAAGCGAGCAGGCCGCGCACGATTGCTTCGTCTCCGATGCCCAGGGCGAGCGCCATGGCAACACAGGCGAGGACGTTGTCCACGTTGTAGGCCGCGGCTCCACCACACGTGATCGGTACCGCGTCGACGCGAACTAGTGCGTGCGAGTCCGCGCCCGAGGCGATGTAGATGCCGCCGTCCTCCGCGAACACACAGCTCTTGCCGCGAGTGCGGTGGTCTTTGAGCACTGCGCGCGCGGTCGCGTCGTCGCGCTCGAGGTTCGCAAAAAACACTACCTGTGCTCCCTGCGCGGGCTCGAGCTGTACCAGCTTGGGATCGTGAGCGCTGACCACGACCGTGCCCGTCGCACGCACGGCGTGGGCGATCACGGACTTGACTCGGGTCATGGCCGGCAGATCGTCGATGCCGTAACCGCCGAGGTGATCGTCACTCACGTTCGTGATGAGCGCCGCGTCACACTCACTCACGGCGAGGCCGCGCCGCAGGATGCCTCCGCGCGCCGTCTCGAGCACCGCGAGGTCGACGTCGCTCCGGCGCAAGACGGTTCGCGCGGCGGCGGGACCGGTGCAGTCGCCGGTATCGATGACCTCGGCGCCGACGGCGATCTCGTCGCTGGACGCGCTGCCGACCCGGACTCCTGCCTCCCGCGCGATGCGAGCGAGCAGTCGGGTGCACGTGGTCTTGCCGTTGGTCCCGGTGACCAGCGCGATCGGGATCGAAGTCAGTGTGCCCCAGGGAACTTCCGCTGGGTCCGGCGGCGTCGTGCGCGAATAGGTCTTCGAACCGCTGCCGGCGCCGATGCTCACGGACTCGTCGTCCCACAGGAAGGGCAAACCGCGGCGCTCGGCTTCTGCCTGGAGCGCGACCAAGCGCGGGTTCCGATCACGCCGCAGGATTTCCTCGACCTCTCTCTGTTTCGGTTCGAGCGGGAGCGGCGGGCGCCCGGCGAGCGTCTCACAGGCCGACAGCGCCGCCCACTCACTCATCTCTGCGCAAGCGAGCATCACGTCGATGGCGGCGTCGTAGCCCACGTCCGCTCCGTGAAGGTGAACGCGGACGGTCGGCGTGACGGCTCCTGAGAATCCGAGCGCAGTGCGCATGCGGGCGAGCTCGATCAAATAAGGGTCGACGGCTGCGCCAGCGTCCTCCCCGGAGTCGAAGCCGAGCTCGACGACCACCTGCGGCGAGCGCGAAAGCAGGTTCGGCCCGGTGAGACGGCGTGCGTCGAGGAGCTGCATGCGCGCCGGTCAGTCGTCCTGCTCGCGTGCCAGGCGCACACCGCGCTCGTCCTGGATCACCTGAGCGCCCTCGGTCAGATCGCGGCTCACGCTCAGGCTCGCTTTGTTCGCCTCGAGCACGGGGGTGGCGCCCGCTTCGCCTGCGCCGGAGGCCGGCGGTGGGCTCGATTTCTCCCCGGACTCGGGCTTGAAATAGATGACCTGCTTCCAGCTGCGGCTGATCCGATCCGCGAACATGACCAGCAGATCGCCGCGCTTTGCCAGTCGAAGCCCGGCGTCGATGGCGGTCTGTTCGTCCGGGATCACTTCCAGGCGTTCCTCCGGGAACCCATTCTGTAGCAACTCTTCCCGCATCATCAGCGGGACCTCGTCGGAGCCACGGCCGCGCAGATCGTCGTCTCGGCGCAAGATCAGGTGATCGAAGGTCTGACCGCCGATACGGGCGATGTCGCGGATGTCTTCGTCGCGCCGGTCGCCGGGCGCGGACAGTACGCAGATGCGCCGCCCGGAGCACTCGAGCTTGGAGGCAAGATCTGCCATGGCCTGCACGGCCGCGGGGTTGTGTCCGTAGTCGAGGATCACCTTGAAGGGCAGCTCGTCGTACACGTTCGTGCGCCCGGGGACCTGGAAGTACGACGTGTCGAAGGTGCGGAGACCCTGCCGGATGTTCTCGATTTTCACGCCCATTGCGTAGGCCATCACCGCGGCGAACATCGCGTTCTGGACGTTGTGCATCGCCTTGCCCTCGATGGGCGCAGGGATCAGGTGGGTCCAGAGCAACGGCAGGTGCGCACCCTTGTCGTAGAGGGTGATCATGTGGCCGTTGATGCCCTCTTCGAGCACGGCCGCGAGCCCGCCGGCGCGCAGGTGTTGCCGGACCAGGTCGTGCCGCGGATTCATCGTGACGTAGGCGATGCGGGCGGCGCTCGTGTGGTCGGCCATGCGCAGGCACAGGCGGTCATCGGCGTTGAGGACTGCGCAGTCGCGCGTGACCTCGATCACGATGCGTTTCACCTCTGCCAGCTGTTCGAGGGTCGTCACTCCCTTGGAGCCGAGGTGATCGGCGGCGACGTTCAGCACTGCGCCGACGTTGCAGCTGCGGTAACCCATGCCCGCTCGCAGCAGCCCCCCGCGCGCCGTCTCGAGCACCGCGAGATCGACCGAAGGATCGCGGAGCACCATCTGCGCCGAGTGCGGTCCGGTCATGTCGCCCGCCACCGTGCGCTCTCCGTCGACGTAGACGCCGTCCGTGGTCGCGAGGCCGACCGTGTGCCCGTTCATCTTCTGGATGTGCGCGAGCATGCGGGCAGTCGTGGTCTTGCCGTTGGTGCCGGTGACCGCCGCGATGGGGATCTGAGTGGGGGTTCCGGCCGGAAACAGCATGTCCATGACCGGTCCAGCGACGTCCCGAGCTTTGCCCTCCGTCGGCGCGACGTGCATGCGAAAGCCCGGAGCCGCGTTGACCTCGCAGATGCCGCCGCCGATCTCGCGATAGCTCTCCCGGATATCGGACGTAATGAAGTCGACCCCGCACACATCGAGGCCGATGGCCTTCGCCGCGCGGATCGCCATCTCGCGGTTGTCGGGGTGTACGACGTCGGTGAGATCGATGGCGGTGCCGCCGGTCGAGAGGTTGCCGGTGCCGCGCAGGAAGAACACCTCGCCCGCGGGCAGGACCGTGTCCCGCGTTGCGCCCTTGGCCTCCATCAGGCGTTCGGCCTGTGAGTCCAGCTCGAGCCGCGTCAGAACCTTCTCGTGCCCGATGCCGCGCCTGGGATCGGCGTTCACGATGTCGACGAGCGCGGCGATGGAGTGTTGTCCGTCGCCGACGACGTGGCCGGGGACACGTTTTGCGACCGCCACCAGCTCCCCGCCGACGACCAGCATGCGGTGATCGAAACCATCGAGGAAGGTCTCGACGACGACGCTGCGGGCGTGCTCCCGGGCTTTGTCGAAGGCGACGCGCACCTCGGCCTCGGTGTTCAGGTCGAGGGACACACCCCGACCGTGATTGGCGTCCAGGGGTTTGACCACGACTGGATAGCCGAGCCGCTCGGCGGCCCGCACGGCGCCATCGGCGCTCCGCACGAGCTCCTGCCGCGGCACCGGCAGCCCGAGATCTCCGAGGATCGTGTTCGTCTCTTCCTTGTCGGAGGCGATGGCCACGGCGATGTGACGGGTCTCGCTGGTGACGGTCGCCTGGATGCGCTTCTGGTATTTTCCGTGCCCGAACTGGATCAAACTGTAGTCATTGAGGCGCAACCAGGGGATGTCGCGAGCCTCCGCTGCGCGCACCAGCGAGCCCGTGGAGGGACCGAGCTGCCGCCGCTGAGCGAAGTCGATCAGCTCGACCAGCTCTCTATCGAAATCGAACGGCTCTGCCGACTCGTCAGCGGCGGCTTTCTCGGGCTTCAGCTCCGGAGGAAGCAGGTGGTGGAGCAGCCGCAGCGCGAGGTCGCCCGCGGCCCGCGCCACGCGCTCTTCTTCGTACTCGTAGACGACGTGATAGCGGCCCGGTGTGCCTTCACCGCGAGTCTTGCCGAACACGACCTTGGCGCCGGTGAGCTGCTGGAGCTCGATCGCAACGTGCTCGAGCACGTGACCCAGCCAGGTGCCTCCGTCTTCGGAGAGGCGGCGCACGAAGCCCCCCTCGGTATCGAATGAACAGGTGTGGCTCTGCAGCGAGGGGATCGCTGCGAGCAGGCCCGCATTGAAGCCGGGGAGCTTTGCGCTTGGCCAGGCCTCGAGGACGCCGAGGTCGACCGTCAGTCGAACGACGGGGAAGTGAGCATACAGGCTGGGGCCGCGGTACACGCGACGCTCGAGAAGTTCCATCGGTTGACCTCACCCACCGGGGGTTGCGCGCCTCGTCTCGAGATCGAAGGTACCCCCCTCGATCAACACATGGAGTCGGATGTTCGTCATACACACGGGATTGCCCTGTTTTGCTTCGGCAATTGACGAGTGGGTGAGGTCCATCGCGTCGATGATGGTGAGGGCGCCGCTGCCGACCACGGTGAGCTTGCGCTCGGGATCGATGAAAGCGGCGGTGTCTTCGTCGAGGCCGACGCCGACCGCGAAGGGGTTGTACGCCAGGGCGGTGAGCAGGCGACCCAGGCGATCTCGCTGACGGAAGTGCTGGTCGAGGATGATGCGGTTGGTGAGGCCGAAACCCGGGGCCAGCGCGACAGCGCCCGCGCGCGGGGTGTGCCCCTCGACGCCGTAGGCGACCATGTGCTCGCTGAGGATCGCCGCGCCGGCGCTGGTGCCGCCGACCGCAACGCCGCGGGCGTTGGCCCGCCGGATCGCCTTCGCGACGGGGGTGCCGCCGAGGATGGTGGTCAGGCGCAGTTGGTTGCCCCCGGTGATGAAGATGCCGTTCGCCGCCTCGATGTACTCGAGCCACTCGCGCTTGGCGGCGTCGTCCCGCGTCGCGAGGGGTAGGGCCTTGGCTTCGTCGGCGCCGAGCTTTCGGAAGACCTTCTCGTAACGGCGACCGGTGTCCTCGAGCTTCGAGGCCGTGGGGATGATCACGATGCGGGAGCCGCTACCGCCGGAGACGTCGATGAAGCGGCGCAAGATCTGGGACGCGCCCTCTTTGTCCTCCGCGCCACCGATCGGGACGATGTAGCCGCGTGTGTGGTCTGCCTCGATCTTTGCCGGGCTCATTTCGGTGTTCTCGCTGACGGTCGTTCGAATTGGCCGAGCACGGTCGGCTCGCCCGCGCGGACCAGGAAGCGCCCGCGGGCCATCACCTCGCGTATGCCGTGCCTGTCGTCAAGGACCACGAGATCAGCATCGGCGCCGACCGCGATCCGGCCTTTGGTCGGGAGGCGCAGCACGTTGGCGACGTTGCGGGTGAACACCGGCAGCACGCTCTCCAGCCTGAACCCCCGTCCGAGCAATATCCCGAGAGTTTCGCCCAGCGCTCCGGGGGAGCCGACGTCCATCGTCAACAGGCGTCCGGCTCGGTCGAAGGTCGGCAGGCAGCCGCCGCCGTCGGAGCTGCACGTCAGGCGGTCCTGGGGTGCATCGGTGGCGAGGTACCTGGCGATGGCGTCGGGGGCCGAGTAGGCGTCTTCTCCATCCGCTACGGGGAATGCGGTCACGTCGATGGGGACGCCACGTCGTGCAAGCGCGATGGCCTCGTCGAACAGGCGTTTGTTCCGGTTCACGTGCGTCGGGTAGAAGACCTGTGCCGGCAGCTCGGTGTCTTCGAGCAGACGGCGGACGAGGTCGAGCCCGCGCGGGCCATCCCCGAGGTGCAGGTGCAGCACGCCCGCCTTGTTGCTCATCAAGCCAGCGACGTGGATGTCCGCGGCGAGGCGTGCGAGCTCGTCCAGCGTGGGTTGTGAAGACCGGTGATCACTGATGGCGACCTCGCCGACACCCAGGATCGGCTCGACGAACACGATGTCGGAGCGGACGCTCCCGGTGAGGGTGATGGGCGGCATCTCGTAGCTGCCGGTCCAGCACCAGGCCGAGAGCCCTTGTTCGCGCAGTGCGAGGGTCGAGGCTACGAGGTTGGCGACGCTGCGGGTGGTGCCATCGGTGCCGAGCACGCCGATGGCAGTGGTCACGCCCGCCCGGCTGAGCTCGCTGAGCTTCACCTCGGGCACACGGGACGCGGGGCCCGACTCACCACCGCCGCCGGTGAGGTGTACGTGGGCGTCGATCAGTCCTGGAATGAGGCGAGCTCCGCCGAGATCGACGCGCTGGCACAAGCCCGCGTCGAACGCAGGAATCGTCGGCCCAATGGCGAGAACGGTGCCCGCGCCGACCAGCACGTCCGCGCGGCCGATGGGGTCCGGGCAGAACACCTCGGCATTTTGCAGGAGGGTGAGCGGCGGAGACGACACGGCCCCCGTCCTCTAGTCGAGGTCGAGGCCAAAAGCGACGGCGGAGATGGCTGAGGGGTTCGGCACTTCCTGGCCCGGCCTGCTACGCTCCGGGCGCGTGGGAGGCGAACGATGCGAGCCGTTTATCTTGGAGTTGTGTGTGTGGCGCTCCTGTCCGGGTGCAGTGGCAGTTCGACCAATGATGGGAGCGGCGGCGCCTCGAGCGGAGGCAGCGCAACGGGTGGCACGGGAGTAGGTGGCAGCAGCGCGACGGGCGGTACCGGAACCGGCGGAGCAGGCGCCGTTGGCGGCAGCGCGGGCGGTAGCACGGGCGGCAGCGCCGGCACGAGCACTGGGGGCAGCGCTGGGACGAGCACGGGCGGCAGCGCCGGCACGGGTGGCACCAGCACCGACGCCGGGGTGTGCGGGGAGGAATGTACCAAGGCTGGTTTCGTTTGTTGTGGCAACAAGTGTGTCAACCTCGACAACGATCTGAAGAACTGCGGCAAGTGTGGCATCGAGTGCACGACGGGGGAGCACCCGAGCTGCAACGCCGGCAAATGCGGTGCTCCGCCGTGTTCGAGCGCGGCAGGCTGCACGTCACCCCAGCTCTGTTGCGGTGATACCTGCTGCGCGGCGGGCAAACTCTGCTGTGACGTTCCGGGGCCCCTCGTCGTGGGCGTGAAATGCGTCGACCCGGTCGATGGCACCTGTCCAATGGGGTGCAAGCAGTGCAAATGCGCCGCACCCGACACGCCGATCGCGACGCCGCGGGGTGAACGGAAGATCGCAGAGCTGGTCGCCGGCGATTGGGTGCTCAGCGTCGATCACGGCCGCGTCGTCCCGGTGCGCATCCTGAGCGTCGGTCGAACTCCCGCCAAAAATCACAGCGTGCTCCGCGTGACCCTGGCTACGGGCCGCGTGCTTCAGATCTCACCCGCTCACCCCACGGCGGATGGTCGGACGTTCGCAGAGCTGCGCGCCGGGACCACACTCGACGGCGTGCGGATCCGCTCCAGCGAGCTCGTGGCGTACACTGAGCGGTACACGTTCGACATCCTCCCGGACTCGGACTCGGGCAGCTATTTCGCGGCGGGCGTGCTGGTGGGGACGACGCTGCGCGCGTTCGGCGGCGCACACGTCGACCGCTCGGACGCGTCCGGGCTCAGCTGCCAGTAGCTCGGCACGCCGGGCACAGTTCGCGGCGGGTTCACAGACAGAGAGGACAGCCGATTGGGCAGGTCGTCTGTGCTGGTGTGGGTGTGAAGCAGGTGGGGCCCGCTGACGGGCCGCCCTGTTGCACGTCACAACACAGCTGGCCGGGGCCGCAGTACGCCTGACCGCAACACACACCGCCGGGTGGCGGAGGCCCTGGCGCGAAGCACGGCGGTTTCGCGCAGTTGCCCGAGCAGTACGGGTTCGGGCCGGCGCAGGCGAAACCACAGCCGCCGCAGTTGAAAGGATCGTTCTCTAGGTTCACGCACTTGCCGTTGCAGCAGCTGGTGCCCGCGGCACAGCCATTCGGTCCGTTGCATGCCCCGCCGCCACCGCCGGAACCGCCGCCGCCGCCGCCGGTCGTGCATTCCCACACGAGTGCCGAGGTGCAGTTACACGAGATGGTCGAGCCCGGTCCCGCGGTGCCGCAGCCTTCACCCGGACTACAACACTTCGCGCCGCTCGGGCCGCAGTCGAGATCCACACAGGTGCCGCCACCATCACCACCCACGCCGGTCCCTCCGATGCCCGCCGTGCCGGCGCCGGAGCCTCCCGCGCCGCTGTTGTTGCCGGAGCCGCCGCCCCCCGACGTCCCGCCGGTGCTCTTGCCGCCGCCGCCACTCGAGCCTCCGGTGCCGTTCGAATCGCTGTCCGTCGACCCGCCGCACGCGAAGATGATCCCACACACGACCACGCTCAGCACAGCACTCTGGATCCGCCGCATGCCCGGAGCGTACGCCCTCGAGGCGCGAAGTGCCATGCAGCGCGCGGATGCATCGCGCAGCGGCTGCATGCCGGCAAATCGCAGCGATCTCGACTGCGCAGCGGGTGACGGGTCGGTGCTCGGATGGTTGATGGCGCCCGCGCGGCCGAGCCGATGCTCGGTTGATGTATCCTTGGCGGGGATGTCTGGATTTCAGCTCGCTCCCGGGGCGATCTTCGCCCGCGACTTCAGGGTCATCGAGCCCCTGTCGGAGGGCGGGATGGGAGCGGTCTACGTCGCGGAGCAGCTGAGCACGCAGGCGCGGCGGGCGCTCAAGCTGATGCACCCGCAGCTGGTCCGGGATCCGGGGCTGCGGGCGCGCTTTGAACAAGAAGCCACGGTCGTTGCTCAGATCCCCAGCGACCACGTGGTTCAGGTCATCGCGGCCGGTGTCGATGCCGAATCAGGCATGCCCTGGCTCGCGATGGAGCTGCTCGACGGCACCGATCTGAGCGAGGCCGTTGCGACGGGGCGCTGCGGCTCGAGCGCGCTCCGCGAAATCATGGAGCAGCTCTGCCATGGCTTGAGCGCAGCGCACGAGCGGGGCGTCGTGCATCGGGACTTGAAACCCGAGAACGTGTTCCTGGCGGCGCCCCGCCGCCCCGGCGTTCACTTCACCGTCAAGATCCTAGATTTCGGTATCGCCAAGGTGACCGAACAAGCGCGGGCGCCGACCGCGACCGCGGCGCTGGGAACGCCGTTGTGGATGGCGCCGGAGCAGGCCGGGGCAACGGGCGGTACGATCAGCCCAGCGACGGACATCTGGGCTCTGGGCCTGATTGGTTTTTGGTTGCTCACCGGACGCAGTTACTGGAAGGGCGCAACGAGCCCGGGCGTCACCCTCGAGTCATTGATGCGAGAGGTGTTGTTCGACCCGCTGCCTCCCGCGTCCGAGCGCGCGCACGAGCTGGGCTTTCGCGGCGCCTTTCCTCCGGGCTTCGACTCATGGTTCGCAAGGGCCGTGCAGCGCACTCCCGGCGAGCGCTTCCAAGATGCTGGGGTGGCATTCGAGGCGCTCTCGCAGGCCCTGGCTGCGCCGCCGCCGAGTGGCAACGAGTTCTCCGACGCGGCGACCGCCTACGCTGACGCGCCGAGGATGGAGCGAGCCACCACACCCAAGACGGTGGACGACATCCCGCCCCTCAGGCTGGCCACGGTGCCCGGGTTTCCAGCCGCTGCGAACCTGAATCCGGCGCCGCCGGCCGTTGTTCCACAGCCGACACCGGCAGCGGCGTTCTACCATCCAGCGCCCACGCCGAACCCCGAGCCTCCGCACTACCCGCCCGCCGCGGGATACGGGTACGCGGCCACATCAGCAGCGTCGAGCGCCGGTCGAGGTCGCGCCACCGGTTTCGCATGGGGACTCGCGACCCTCGCGGTGATCGTTGCGGGGGTAGGCGCCGCGCTGATTCTGACGCGGGAAGACTGGCAACCCTATCTCGAAGCGGCACTGGAGCCCGAGGCCACGACGGCGCCGCCGCCGCCGTCTGCACCAAGCCCGACGCCGGTGTGTCCTCCCGGAACGAGGCCGAGCGGCGGCCGCTGCGTCGCATGGGTCGATCGCAGCTGTCCCTCGGGTCTGCGCTTCGAAGAGGGCAAAGGCTGCGTCGCGATCGTTGCAACCCCGAGTCCGCCCGTCCAACCTGCGCCATTGCCGATGCCGACGAAGGCGCCGACGTCCACCCCGACGCCGGCGCCCACCCCGGCGAAGAAGACTGCGACCCTCAGCATCGACTGCGTGCCGTCGTGCGACAGCGTGCGCATCAACGGCGTGGAGGCCGGCCACTCTCCGATCATTCGCAGAGTGGTCCCCACGGGTCAGACCACGGTCTTCTGCAAGCGGGCGGGCTACCAGTCCTCTAGCCTGCAACTCATTCTCTCCTCCGGCGCCTCGGTCGCGCGCCGGGTCAACCTGATCCCGTTGAAGAAGTGAGCCCTCGCGCGGTGCAACGCCGGCACCCGCGGGTTCTCGCCGTATCCGACCGCCGAGACTGAGGAACGGGTGAGCGGTACACTCGCCCAGTGACCCTCGATCTTCGCGCCGGCGCCGTCATCGGGGCAAGCTGCGCCTGCTGAGACCGCTGGGGCAGGGCGGCATGGGGGTCGTGTGGGCCGCGCGTCACGAGGCGCTCGACACGGACGTCGCCGTCAAGCTGATCCGCCCCGAGCGAGTCGCGGCCGATCCCGCGCTGGTCACGCGTTTCGAGATCGAGGCCCGGGCGACGGCGCGCATCGCGCATCCCCACGTCGTGAAGGTGATGGACTACGGCACCCTCGACGGCACGGTGCCGTTCATCGTGATGGAGCTGCTCGAAGGCTTCACCCTCGCCGAGCTGCTCGAGCAGGGCGGACGTCTCAGCCTGGCGACGACGCTGGTGCTGTTGCAGCAAGTGGGCGGCGCGCTCGGCACGGCCCACGAGCGCGGCGTCGTGCACCGCGACATCAAACCACACAACGTGTTCCTGCTGGCAGCGAGCCCGGACTACCCGGTGTTTGCCAAGGTCCTGGACTTCGGGATCGCGAAGCTGCTCGGCGAAACGCAGGTCCCCGGCGCGAGCCACGCGCTGACCGAGACCGGAGCCATCATCGGCTCCCCGCCGTACATGAGCCCGGAGCAGATCGAGGGCAGCAAACACGTCGACCTGCGTTCGGATCTCTGGTCCCTCGGTGTCATTCTGTACGAAGCCTTGACCGGGCGGCGACCGTTCGGGGGTGGCTCGTTCGTGGCGGTGGGCTCCGCCGTGCTCGAAGGGAAGTACCCACCGCCGAGCACACTGCGGGCCGGATTGCCCGGGGACATCGATGATTTTTTTGCGAAGGCCCTCGCCGTCGATCCCGACGGACGTTTTGCTTCCGCCCGCGAGATGGTGGATGCGTTTCAGGCGCTCGGGCTGGAGACCGAGGTCGACATCGTCCGGGTCACGTCCGACACCGCCCTTGATGTGGGCCTCGCCTCGACGCTGGACGCGTCCGCGCCGGAGCGGCCCGCGCCGGCAGCCCTCACCCTCAGCCACGCGCCGGTGGCGCTCAAGAAGCGGTCGTTGTCACGGCGGCGCGTGGTCGTGCTCACGGCTCTCGTGGCGTCGGGCATCGCAGCGGCGTTCGCGCTGTCGGCAGCTGGCGGGGCGCGGGGCGCGCTCGTGTGTCCGGCCGGCATGCAGCGGATCGACGCCGCCAAGTTCCGCATGGGCTCGGCGGCGGAGGGAAATACTCCTGGCGACGAGCTCCCCGCTCACGAGGTGAAGCTGCAGGCGTTCTGCCTGGACGCGACGGAGGTGACCCTCGGCGCGTACCGGGCGTGTGCATCCTGCTCGAGCCTCGCAACGAGCCCGGTCGGCGAGGAGCTGACCCCGAACGGCGTCACCCTCTACAGTCAATTCTGCAATCGACCCGAGCGTACCGATCACCCCGTCAACTGCATCGAGTGGCAGAGCGCGAACGCCTACTGCGAGGCTGTCGGCAAGCGGCTGCCCACCGAAGCCGAGTGGGAGTTCGCCGCTCGAGGGGAAGGCTCGAGCACCTACCCGTGGGGTGAGGCGGCGCCGTCCGGCGAACGGCTCAACGCCTGCGACGGTGAATGCAGCCGATTGCTCACCGCCGAGCGCGCGAAGTTCGAGGGCCAGCCTTACCCGAAGATGTACGCCGACGACGACGGTGATCCGTCGACGGCTGCGGTGGGCAGCCGAAAGCTCGGTGCAACACCGCAAGGCGTGTTCGATCTCGCAGGCAACGTCTGGGAATGGACGAGCAGCCACTACTGCCCGTACAGCGAGCCGGAGTGCGGTGACTCGCGTCGCGTCATTCGCGGCGGAGGCTGGGACACGGTCGAGAGCCGGGATGTGCGTGCGGCCCGTCGCAAGGCGAGCGCCCCTTCAGCTCGCAGCTGGGCCGTGGGCTTCCGCTGCGCGAAGTCGCTCTGAGCTTCAGCCCTTCTTGCTACGACCGAGCAGGCGAAGCAGCTTGCCGCGTGACACACCGAGTTTGCTCGCGGCGGCGGTCACGTTGCCGCCCGCGGCGTCGACGGCTTCATCCACTACTTCACGCGTCAGTGCAGTCTTGTTCGTCGAACGCTCACCCGTCACCTCTTCGAGCGACCAGAGCCTGAGGCCGGGTTCCGGATCGACACGGCGCACCGCGGCGAGCAAGGCGTCGAGCTCCCGCACGTTGCTCGGCCAAGCTTCGAGCAGGAGTCGCTCGATGGCCTCGACCTCGACCTCCGCCGCCGTCAGTCTTCCGGCGCCCGCTCGCGCGGTCAGTGCCTGCGTGATGCTGAACAGGTCTTCGTTCCGCTCGCGCAACGCTGGCACCCGGATGCGCGCCATGGCCAGGCGTGCGAACAGATCGCGACGAAACTCGCCACGCTCGACCATCTCTTCGAGGTGCCGATGGGTCGCGGCGACGACCAGCACGTCCACGCTCACCGGTCGCCCCGCGCCCACCGGCAAGACCTCTCGATTCTCGAGCAACCGCAGCAGTTTCGCCTGTAGCTCGAGGCTCAGCTCGCCGATTTCGTCGAGGAAGAGCGTGCCTCCGTCGTGAGCGACGACGATGCCGCTCGACGCCGTCTTGGCGTCCGAGAACGCCCCGGCCACGTGCCCGAACATCTGCGACTCGAACACCCCGCGGGCGACACCGGCAACATTCACCGCCGCCACCTTCTGAGCGCGTCCGAACGCGGCGGCGAGCGCCTGCGCCACGAGCTCTTTGCCCGTGCCGGTCTCGCCTTCGACGAGCACGTTGCCCGGTTTGCTCGCTGCGAGCGCGGTGATGGCGTCGGCCACGCTGCGCAGACCAAAGGGACCCACCAGCTCACCGACCGGTGCTGCGGGCTCGAGCGGTCCGCTCAGCCCTTCGCGAAACACGAACAGCGTATTCCCGAGGCGCAGCGTCGCTCCATCATCCATCGGCGTCAGCTCGCCCTTGGCGAGCTTGCAGCCGTTGATCCAGGTCCCGTTGCGCGAGCCGGCGTCGGCGATCTTCAGCACACCGCCCGCGCGGTCGAACTTGATGTGAGCCCCGGAGACCTCGCTGTCGGCGAGCCCATTCGAGGCCAGCCACTCGCGCCCGACGGTGCTCCCGGAGTCCGGCAGCGTGAGCGCGAGAGGCCGCGGGAACGCACAGACGAGCACCGGTCGGCGCACTCCGGCTCGGGGCGCAGAGGGTCCGCGGTGCTCGACGGTGCTCGACGCGTCGCCGGTCATGATCGAAGGCAGGTTGCCATGACCGCCCGCTCCGCGGAAGCGCGCTTCAGAACAGCGGCCTGCCGTCGAGGCCGCAGCCGGGATCCCCTTCGCGGCAGGTGCGTCCGGTCGTGGTGGTTTCGTTCGTGACCAGAGGTCCGGCCTGACCCGCGCGCTCACCGAGCTTCGGGCGAGCCGCATCGAGGGCTCGTTCGTAGGCAACCAGGGCGTCGGGGCCTGCCCCGGGTTTTCTTGCCGCCAACGCCGCACTCTGTACGTCTTGCAGCGCGGACGTTCGCCTCACGCTCGAGGCCCAGCTTGCGAGATCGGCGTGTCGGTGTTCGAGAGCCGAGAGTCGTTCGAGACCTTCGACGCGGGTCTGCAGTGCATCCAGTGCATCACCGAAGGCGCGCAGCCCGTCCTGTCCCGGCGAGCGGGCGTCGAGTCCAGCGCGCGCGGCGGCGGCGGTGTCCCGCTCGCTCGCGGCCTTGTCCGAGAGCGGTCGTGCCAGGAGGTTCGCGTGCCGGCGGTCGAGGGCCGCGAGATCCGTACGCTTGGCGTCGTTGTGCTCTTGGATCAGCGCGTGCTCCCGCTCTTTGAGCTCCAGGCTGGCGCGCTCCCGCGTTGTGATTCGTTGGTTCGCGTCGTAGGCCGCCACGGCCCCCACGGAAACCAAGAGCGCGAGCGCAGCGCCGAGCACGTACTCGCGCCGGCGCCGCCCGGTCTCGCGTCGTACACGCAGGGACGCGAGCTCATGAGCGCGCGCGGCGTTCTCGAGCTCCAGGCGGGCGCGGGCGTCGGCCTCGATGCGCGCGACGTCGGCGGCCGCGCGTTCTCGGGCTTCGGCGCGCGCCTTCTCGGTCACTGCCTCGCGATTTCGTCGGGCCTGCTCCTCCGCGGCCGCGGCCAGCCCTGCTGCTTCCTCCGCCAGGCGTCGAGCTGCTGCTTCGCGTTGTTCGCGGGCTCGCTGCTCGCGGGCTCGGGCTCGGGTGGTCTGTTCTTGCTCGATGCGTTCGTCCTCGATCTTGGCGAGATCGGCGAGGGACATGGCGACGGAGGTATCGGTGGTGACTCGGCTGGACATTGACTTCAGGTCTCCTTCGAGGGGAGGCCTTTGCAGCCGGTGTGCCTGGGGCGATCGGGGGGAAAAGCAGCGGGATCCAGCCCTGGGAAGGCGATCGCGATCGGGGCTGGGGCGGGCGATCGCGATCGCGATCACGGGGGCGGCGGAGCGATGGCGCGCTCAGGAGAGCCGCGCGTCAAGTCGGATTCGGAAAGCGCGCGTCGCAAGCCGATTCCCCGGCCGGACACACAGGGAATGGTAGCGCGACGGCCCGTGTGACATCAGGGCAACGCCCCCTGCGCGCGCACGATGCTCCGCCCGAGGTCCGCCAAGAGGTCGCCATTGCCGAGCAGCTTCTCGGCGCCTCGCGCCCCCAGCACCACGAGCGAGTCCGTGGCCTGATGCACCTTGAGCGCGATCTTGCCGGTCATGTTCACCTTGATGGCGGCCGGAACGGTCTTTCGATCCGGGTGCTGAGTCGCGAGCACCAGGTGGATCCCGGCGGCGCGAGCCTTTGCGCCGAGGCGCTGGACGGATGCCAAGAACTCGTCCTTGGTGTCCTTGCTCGCGAGCAGATCCTGGAATTCGTCGATGAGTAGCACGTAGCGCGGGAGCCTGTCGTTCGCAGCGGCCGCCGCGTTGAAGTCGTCGATGTGTTCGACGCGCTGCGCAGCGAAGCGCTGGTAGCGGTCCTCCATTTCTGCCACGAGGTCCGTCAGGATCCCCACCGACTCAGCCGCGTCGAAACACACCGGGCGCGCAAGGTGCGGTCCGAGGCCAGCCTCGACCGAGCCGAAGGTCACACGCTTCGGATCGACGAGCATGAGCTGAATCAGTGACGGCGGTTGATACTGGACGAGGCCGGCGGCGATCGACCGGAGCAGCACCGATTTTCCGCTGCCCGTCGTCCCGCCGATCAACAGGTGGCACGAGGTGGGGTCAGACAGATCCGCACGCAGAGGCTCGCCTTCCACGTCTTCGCCGAGGACAAAACGCCCGGGCCGAGCGCTCAGCCACTCTCGGCACCGTCCGAGCAGCGGCGACAGGCGCACCGAACCAGGTTTGCTCCGCTGCGCGTCGATGACGCGGCGGGCGCCGAAATGCGCGTAGTCCGCCGAGATACCGTGATCTGCCTCCAGGTGGTGCAGCACGTCGACACTGGCGCGGTCGAGCTCCTTGATGCTGCCGCGGTTCAGTGTGACCTCGACGCGAATGAGCCGAGACCCAACCCGAGGTGGCTGGCGCACGGTCGCCTCGACACCTTGATCCGCGTACAGTTGCACGACGCGCTCGACAAGTCGGGAGGCCTCGGCCAACGCATCGCGATCTGCCGGGGCCCGCGCGCCCTCGGGTGCGCCTGGCGCCTCGCGTGTTGGCAGTTCGACGTCGCCGGTTGGGCTCGGCCGGGGGCGGTATGCGTTAGCGGGCGGATCGTCCCGGGGCGGGACGGCGTCGCGGTGCAGCGCGACACACTCGGCTCGCAGTGGGCACGAGGGACACAGATCAGTCCGTTTCGTCGCGGGGGCGCTCTCCGGCTTCGCTACCCAGCCGGCCATCTCACCGAGCAACGGTATGAGCTCGCGTTCCACCCAGTCGTCGGCGGCCTGAGGTTCGAGCCGTGTCGTCACGAGTCCGGGCCCAAACCGCAAGATAATCGGCACTGCTTCCCGATCTCGCTGGAGCATGCGGCGGTAAAGCGCCACCTGAGCTCGGTCGAGCTCCTCCGTGGACTCGTCGGTGAGTTTGTACTCGACGACCTCGTAGGAGTGTTCGTCCGGCGCGTGGATCGCGTCGATGCGACCGGATAGCTGCACCGTGCCCGCGGGGGTAGACAGCTCCCACTGGACGGTGACCTCCGCGCCGTGGAGAAATCGCCGCAGCACGTCAGCGACGCTGCCGGGGCGCCGGGCGATGCGCTGCGCCAGGTAGCCGCCGTACGCGCGGAGAGCCTCGGCGAGATCGTCAACCTCGCTGGGCATCGACCGGTAGGTTGGGTTGCGATCGAGCTCGTGGACCAGCTGGCGGAGGAGCAGCCCTTCGATGGCATCCGCCAGCTCATCTGCGGGTGCCGAGGTGGGCAGCGTCTCGAAACGTTTTGGCAGCTGCGTGACATTCGCTGCGAATCGGTCCGCGATGCGGTGAAATGCGGAGCCGAGCGCCGAGGCACCGACGGGAAACACCACTCGCTTGGAAAAGCGCCGTCCCAGGGCGAACACGCGCGGGCAGCGGAGCGCGTTGCGTACTTCGGTGACCGTCAGCGCCGTCATGGCCCGGGCTCCACGAAGACACAAAGACGTCGGCCATACCAGCGGACCTTGGGCCCGCCCCGCAGCAAGTCTTCTGCGACGCTTGCCGCCGTCGCCCGTGGATCGATGTGCCGGACCTCGCGCAAGAGCCGCTCGACGCTGGCGACGCGCAAGCGGCGAAGCACGACCAGGGTTGGGGTCGGAGGAGCATCGGCATTGAACGGAACCGTCGTGTCCGCCGCGCGCGGCGCGTGCGCATCCAGTGCTGGCTCGCGCTCCGATTCTGCCGAGTCGTGGCCGAGGAGCACAGCGCGCACGAAGGGCCACTCGCGCCAGGCAAGACACTGCTTCACCCAGCTCTCGACCACCTCGAACTCGAGAGATCGGCCGTCGGAGCCGGCGAGATCTTGCGAGCGCCCCGCGGCAAAAAAATCGTGCAGTGCGATCAGCCGAGCGGAGTCTTCCGCCGCCAGCCAGCTCCAGGCGGCACCACGGGCGGTGGCCTCCCTCGCATACTCCTCCACCTTCGTCCAGGTCGGTGGGAAGGCCAGGTTGTGCTCGCGCACGATCACCGAGCGTGCCGGAGCATCCAGGGCGGCGGCGTGCTGGAGCGCCGCCGCAACGGAGCGCGGGTGCGGGTGCTGCACGATGCGGATTTCCCGGTCCGCGTTTCCCAGCGTCACGGTGCGTGTGATCCTGTCGGTGGTCGTAGACGGGTTGAGCCCCGCCAGCTCAGCCGCCACCATCAGCGCACTCGCCAGACGCTCGGCATCGAGCCCGCGTCCATCGGACGCGATGTCCTGAAGCTCGGCCCGTCCGCGCGCGACATGGATGGCCCAGAGCTCGGACAAACGGTCGTCGACGTTGGTATTCGGGGGTGACTCCACCGGGGAGAGAGCCGCTTCCCCCGCCGGACCGGAAGCCGAGGGCGACGGGTGAAATAGGTCGCGACACGAGAGCATCAACATGCGCGGGGTCATCACCTCGGCGGCGCGCCAAGTGTCGATTTGTTCGGTGGTGAATGGCCAAGGGAACGGCTCGGTTCGCTCCGCCGCTGACAGCCGATCGAGCCAAGCTCGGACGAGCTCCTCGCGCTGGTCAGCAGTGGGAAGCGAGAGCTCGAGGAGCTTGGCTTCGACGCGCGAACGGTGGGAGGCGGCGAGCTTTGGGCGGATATTGCGGTCCCACTCGGCGTCGAGCGCAAGCTGAACGATCACCAGTCCTCGGACGGTGTCGTGGAGCTCACTGATCAGATTCCCGTGCGCCGCGATGCGTGACGATTGCCGATCCGCGGTCACCAGGTTCTCCAGCTGGTCGAACACGAGCACGATGGGTGCGCCGTGGGCAGCGACGACGGCGAGTGCCCGCAGCGCTGGCAGAACATCAGCGTCAGTGAGGCTCGCGCCGCCGCCGAGCCGACTCAGCTGCACGTCGTTCATCTCGCGACCGGCGAGCCATGCGTTCGCAGCCCGTCGGTCCGGTGCTGGCAAGAATGGGGCGCGCAAGAAGCGCTCCAGGTAGTCGGTCCACACCTCCGGGTACAAACTCTCGAGGTGGGTCGTCGCGCGTTCGATCAGGTCTTCCCGCAGGCGCTCGTCACGCTGGCGCATCTGCTCGAGCAGCACGTGAGGGCCTACCCGCTCGCCCGACACCACGCTGAGCATGGACGCTGCGATCACGTCCAGCTGGCGGTCAGTGGTTCCAGACGCAGGATGCTGAAGTGAGTCGACGACCTGCGTCAGCACGTGTCGTGGGGTCGCCTCGATGCCGATCTCGGGGCGCACGAGCACAAAGGCCGCGAGCGGGCCGAGCTTGCGGCGCACCCGCACGAACAGGTGGGTCTTGCCAGAGCCCGCCGGTCCCAATCCCAGGACCGTGCTCGAGTGCAGCTCGCGCGGGCCACGCGGTGCGGCGCGACGCACGTCCTCGATCCGGGCGATGACGGCGTCGCTCACGTGGCAGTTGAGCGACTCGACATCGACGATCTCGCTGCCCCACGGATCGGCGTGTTCGAAATCGAAGGGGCCCCTCATGTGCCCCCTCGGGATCACTCGAGCGTAGGAGATCACGGTTCCGTGGACGTCGGATGGGCAGAGCGCGCGATCGGAAGCGGACAGGTTGCCGACGCCGCTCTCCGGCCGAAGCTCGATGCGGCCGGCGCGAGCCAGCGCAAGCAGCCTGTCGTGGGCGAGGGCAGGCGCGTGTGGGGGTGCGAGCGCGCGGACCAGATCTGGAACGAACACGGAGCGGCCTCGGGCTTGTTCGAGCCGCGTGAGGAGGTCGAGCACATGCTCGGCGGGCAAGTCGCGGACGTCGTCAGGTGAAGAAAGGATTCCGATGAGGGGCTCGAGCAGGCTTCGCGCCTCCGCCCGCGTCAGTGTCCTTGGGGGCATTCCCTTGCGAGGTCGTACGCGGGCGACGAGCTTGGGGAGCATTTTGGCGAGGGCGCGGAGAGTGTCGACCTCCGCGAGCGCGAGCAAATCCGTTCCCGGTAGCGCGATCTCGTCGGTTCGCAGGCCCGCCACGAGCACGAGTTGGTCGGCGGCGATGAGCTCGAGGGAGGTCCGCTTCAGCTCGGCCGCGGTCGCGCCGCTCACGCGTTTGGCCAAGGCGGCGAACGGAATGGGAGTCGCGTCCTCGACGCTCGCCTTGATTTGATCGGCGAGGGGCGTCCGTACGCCCTTCGTCGTGCGTTCGAGGCCGCGTACGGCGAGCTTCTCCAGCAACAGCAGTTCGTCGTGCCGCGACAACTTGCCGCGCAAGAGCTTCTTGTTCGGGACGAAGCGCTCCGCCCGCACGTGGGCCTCCACCTCCGCCACCAAGGCGTCGGTGAGCTGGATCGGAGGCGCCCTCTTCGTAGCCATTGTGGGGGCAGCGAACGCCGCGTGCGCGAGCGAGTCAAGCGAGGCGTGCGTTGCCAGGCTTGCCGCGCTCCGACCCCGCCGCCGGATCCGACGAAGGCTCGCGCTGGCGCATCGACAGTCACCGTACTTCGGCCTCGAGGTGACGCAGAAGCGGCTGCTCACGAAGATGCTATCGATCATCGACGGCGGACTCCTACGTGCCGGTTGCTACGCGCGGTCCATGATCGAGGAACCCAGGGTCAGAGAAGGTCAGCGTGATCGTGCCCCCGTCGCGAAGTGGCCCGAGCTCCACATACACGTTCGTCCAGTAGGACATTCCGTGTCCCGGCTCGGCTTGGCTCGCAGGCGCAGCGTGTTCAGACTGTCCCTACGCCGATGGCTCTGCCGCTTGCAGCTTCCGTTCTCCAGCCCAGGTTGCCCGCCCCGCCGGAGGCGCGCTGCACGACGCAGCGCTGGCTGAATTCGCCGCTGGGCACATCCAGCGAGCGATGCCGCGGGAGGGCTGTCGTCCCTACGATGGAGTGCCGGTCCAGTTCTCGTGTCACGTCGAGGAATCGAGCGGAGGACTCCGTCACCACGAGTGGCTGGCCGAGGGCGCAGGCGATCCGCGGCCGGCCCTGGCCGAGGCGCTCGTCCACGCACTCCGGGGCGCAAAGACCATCGTGGCCTACAACGCGGGCTTCGAGCGGGGCTGCATCCGAGAGCTACGCGAGCTCGCTCCACACCTCGACGGCAAGCTGCGAAAGAGCGAGCGTCGAGTCCTGGATCTGCTGCCGATCGTGCGCGAGCACGTCTACCACCCTGATTTCGGCGGTAGGTTCGGGCTAAGATTCGTGCTGTCGGCGCTGGTGCCGGAGCTCAGCTACGGGGGTTTGGCCATTCAGGACGGCGGCTCCGCAACCGTCGAGCTCGAGCGCCTGTTGCTGCGCGGCTCTGAGATGCCGGAGGCAGAGCGAACCGAGCTCCGGCGTGCACTCCTGGACTACTGCCAATTGGACACGCTCGCGATGGTGAAGATCGTCGAGCGGCTGCGCGTGTTGGCGAAGCGCTGAAGGCGCAAGTCTCACCCCGCCGCCGCGCAGTGGTACACTGCGCCCTTCCAGACTGCCGCCGCGTACGTGACGCGGCCCGAGCTCCCCGTGAGCGTCTCGCTGTTCGTGGGCGACCGCATGCGGGTAGTCTCGGCAGAGCCGAGCTCTCGCAGCGCTGCGCGGACGGTGTCCGCAGCGGACGCCGCGTGCTCTGCGTCTTTCCCGGGTTCGTGCGGCAGATCAGCGAGCGTCCCCCGCAGGCACTTCTGGAACGCCCGGGCGAAGAGCCGACTCGAGCCGAAGAGATCGATGAGCACCACGCGGCCGTCGCGTACGACCGCGAGGCCAACCTGTCCCGGTAACGGCTCGAGGCTCTTCAGCGCCTGTTCGGTCTCTTCGCCGCGCTGCTTGCGAGCGTCCTCGTAGGCGCTGGTGATGGACTGAGTGCCCGTGGCCTCCATGTACTCGCTCACGTCCGCCCAGACGCTGCGCTGGTCCGAGTCGTAGGTGCCGGACATGCGGATGGATTCACTCACGCGCTTCAGCTTGCGCGCGCGGATCTCCGGCGCCAGCGTGGTCGCCCCCGCCACGAAGCTGTGGGTCGTGTGGCGCCAGCGCCCCTGCTCCACGCAGCTCACCGGCAGCACCACCTCCTCCCCCGGCTCGACCAGGAAGCTGGAGTTGAAGGAGCGGTTCTGCTTGGCGCCGAGGATCTGCTCCCCCTGCAGCACGAGCAGTGGAACGACGCCGCGGTGCAGCACACGCACCTGACCCACGATGCCGCCCTCGCCAATCTCGTTGACCTGGGTCTGACCCGAAGCGATGCCCTCCTCGAGTAGCAAGGCGTCCGCCTGCTCGTCGGACTCTGACAAGAGCAGCGGCACCAGCTGGACCCCGAGCAGGACGGCGGCGTCGCCGACCGCGAGTTTCGCGAACAGGGCTTGGGTCTCGAGCGGTGCGTTCATGGGGTTCCTTCTTCCGCATCCGAGCCGGCGGTGAAGGTAGGACACCGATCGGGTCACGGGCTTTGGCGGGTAGAGCGCTGCAACCTCAGTGTGGCGCTCGTGAACGACACAGTGGGTCGCTGGCGGCACGTGCGCAAGGTGTCGCTCGAGCCGGCAGACCTGGCTTCACATCCGCTCAGCCGACACCGCGCGGCGACGAACGGTTCCCCATCGGGTGGGACATTGATTGCCCGCGCGTCGGCCTAACTCCGCGCGCGCTCGCGGGTCTCACCCGCATGTTGCCATTCACCCTCTCTCGTTTCTCCGTTGCATCACTCAGCGTCGGCGCTGTGTGTCTGGTTGCGCTCGCCGCGCTCGGCCACCAGCGGGCGTTCGTGACCCACGCGCGGCTCGAGCGACTGCCCGTGCCCGTGGTCCCCGTGCTCAGGGCCGCGCCGGTGGCTCGAGCCGGAGTCGGCGAAGCGCTCACACCCGCTGACGAGTTCTCTCCGCCGCCCTGCCCCACCGGTCCGACCATCGATGCGTTTTTCCGGAGTTGGTGCCCGGAATGGCCCGACGTGGGGCGCCCGCCACTCGTGGAGAAGGGGGCCTGGCGTGGAGGTTCCGCGCCGAAGCCGTCCGCTCTTTGACGCGCCGCTCGGAGTGAGTAGCTGCGCAGGCTGCTGACCCGTGCGAGAATCGCCCCGACACGACGGGTAGGGTAGGTTGATGGGTCGACGCTCTGGCGTGCAACGTTCTATCGCTCTGATCGTGATGGCTGTGCCGTTCTGGTCCAGCGCGAGCCGCGCGGACGAGGCGCCGACCGCTCCGACCGCGGCGGAAGACCCGAAGACGACTCGGGCGCGTCAGGACTTCCAGCGCGGAGTGGAGCTGGTCAAGGCAGCGCAGTGGGGGGAGGCGTTGTCCGCCTTCGAAGCCTCCGAGCTCGCGCGACCCCACCCCGTCACGACGTTCAACGTGGGGGCCTGTCAGAGGGCGATGAGCCACTACGCGCTGGCGCGCAAGACCTTGTTGCGGGCTCTGGCCGAGCAGCGTCCGGGTGCCGAGCTCCCGCCCAACCTGGCTGCGGATGCCAAGGGCTTCGTCGATCAGATCGAGTCGACGCTGCTCTCGTACGTTGCCGTGACGATCCACCCCGCCCAGGTCACGATCGTGGTGGATGGTCGTCCACTGGCGGTCGACGACCGGCCGAGCAAGCGGCCGACTCTGATCGCAGGCGTCCTGCCGCCGGGCAAGGGCCGACTGGCGCCGGCCGCCGAAATCGAGCTGGTCCTCGACCCTGGCGTCCACGTGATCACCCTGACCCGCAAGGGCTTCGCCGACGTGGTGGTGAACAAGACCTTCTCCTCCGGGAGGCAGCCTGCCCTATCCCTGGAGCTCTCCAAGCTCCCGGCCACGCTCCGAGTGTCCGCGAACGTGCCCGACGCCCTCGTGAACGTGAATGGGCAGGACATCGGCCCGGTTCCGGTGGACGTGCTCCGCCCGGCGGGCACGCACAAGGTGGTGGTGCGCAAGGCCGGCTACGGGGAGTCGGAGACGGTCATCACGGTGAGCGCGGGTGAGCAGTCGGATCTGCGCGCGCGCCTCACGCTCGAGCAAGTCCCGCTCACCAAACGCTGGTGGTTCTGGGTGAGCGCGGGCGCCGTGGTCGCTGGAGGCGTCGCGCTGACCTACGCGCTCACGCGCCCCGATCCCTCGGCGCCCCCCTACGATGGCGGCAGCACGGGCTGGGTCGCGAAGCCCCAAGGCCTGCGCTTCTAGACACGGCTCGCCACCCAGTGCGGGACCGAGTAACATACGCCTGCAGATGTCGGGGGAGCTTTGCCCGGGGACGGTCATCGCGGGGCGATATCGGCTCGAGCGCATGATTGGCGAGGGCGGTATGGGCTCGGTGTGGTCTGCGACCCACGAGCTCACGCGCAATCAGGTCGCGCTGAAATTCTTAAAGGCCGAAGCAGCACAGAACACCGCTGCGGTCAGGCGGTTCATGCGCGAGGCGCGGGCTGCGATGGCTGTGGATCACCCGAACGTGATCCGCATCCACGACATCTTCCTCCAAGACGACCGCTCCCCAGTGATGGTGATGGACCTGTTGGGTGGGGAGTCTCTGGGCCAGAAGCTCGAGCGAGAACGGGCCATCCCGTTGTCCGCCCTGGCGCCGATCATGCTCCCCGTGATCTCCGCGGTTGGCTCGGCGCACGCTGCGGGGATCGTTCATCGAGATCTCAAGCCCGACAACATCTTCCTGGCGCGGACGCCAGACGGGCGCATGACGCCCAAGGTCCTCGACTTCGGGATTGCGAAGCTGGACGTCAAGCGACCCGAGGCGGCGCAGTCGGCGGAGCTCACTCGCACGGGGGCGATGCTGGGCACGCCCTACTACATGTCGCCGGAGCAGGTTTTTGGCGAGAAGGACATCGACGCGCGCTCGGATGTCTGGGCGGTGGGAGTGATCTTGTACGAGGCGCTTGCCGGGGTGAGGCCAGTCGACGGAGACAACCTCGGGCAATTGCTCAAGGTCATTGCGACCGGTGCGATCCGTCCCATCGACGAGCTTGCTCCGGAGCTACCGCTCCCGGTCCGCAGCCTGATCGGCGACATGTTGAAGACCGATCGTTCGGCGCGTTGCCCTGACCTCCAGCTGGCGTTCGACGTATTGCGACGCTTCACGAACGAGCTGGCACAGTCGTTCTCGGAGGTGCGACCGATGCCGACCGAATCGCTGTATTTGCCCGGCGGGAGCGAGCTTCCGGGCGGCGCGGCGCAGGCGCTCACACCCATGGCGACGCCAGGTGATTCGGCCGCGCCGCCCCACCCGCCGACGGGAAATGCCTTTTCCGCTACCAACGACCGTCCACAGATCCCGGTGCGGCGCATCCCGAAGTGGATGCTCGTCGCGGCGGGCCTGGGAGTTGTGGGGGTGCTGGGGTCGATCATCATCGCGCGCGCTGCGAGCTCTGCCGACGCAAGGGCCAGCGCAGAGAGTGCCACGGCCGCAGTCGCCACCGACGCGCCATCGGTCGTTCCAATGGGCGGCGCGGCGCCGCCTGCCATGAGCGCTGCCGCCACCCCAACCGCGTCTGCGGGCGCCGCGCTCGCGGCCGAACCCGTCGTGCGGAGCTCCGCGGCGGGCTCCAAGCCGAGCGCGGCGGCGGTCAAGGCGAAGCCCGCACCGAGCGTCGGCGACGCTCCGGCAGCGAAGGCCGCTGGCACCGGTCCCTCACTGGGTGGAGTCGCGGTCGACTCGCCGTTCTGATCCGCGAGAACGCTCGCTCCCCGGCTGGACGTATGGGTACATCAAAAGAACTTGTCCCCCGCGCGCCACAGCGGTTCGCTGACGGCGTGAGGGGAGGGTTGGTCGGCTGGGTCGCACTGCTGACTGGCAGCGTCGCCGGTTGCACCCCAACGGCGGAGAATCGCCCACAACTCGTCGTCATCCTGGACACGGACTTGCCCGTGTCGGGTCAACTGTTGAGCGACCCCAAGATTTCGCCCGATGCGGCCATCGACACGTTGCGCATCGATTTGCTCGACGATACGGGCGCATCGAGCGGGCTCTTGACGGTGGTTGCGTCGGATCCCGCGGACTGGCCCGTGTCCTTCGGCATCGCGGGGGGCTCTGGTCGCGTTCGCGTGCGCGCGCGGGCGTTTCGCAGCGGTTGGGCTGGGTCTGGCGAGTCCGGAGGCGAGTCCGTGTTCGAGCCGGTCGATGCTCTGACGGTCGGCCGGGTGATAGAGCTCGACTTGCCCAGTGACGGAGTGCGTCGCGTACGCGCCGTGCTGCGTGGCGACTGTTTGGGCGTCCCGTCGTCGTTTGCCGATCCCGCGCAGACCTGCGTGGGCAAGGGCAACGAAAGCGTGGCTGCAACACAGGGCGTCGAAGTGCTCGACGGCCACACGCCAGCGACGGAGATCGGGACCTGGGCGCGCGCCCGGGACGTCCCGTGCTCCGGGTCCGCCCCTGTGGGCGCCACGTGCATCGCCGGTGGGTACGCGGTGATCGGTGAGCCGTCACTCAGCCACGTGTCTGATGGAATCCTCTCGCCGTACGACCCAACCCCCGCTCGGCCGGTCGCCATCTCGCCGTTTCACCTGGACGTGCGGGAGTACACCGTCGAGCGATTGCGCGCCGCGCTCGGCGCCTCGCCGTCCCTGCTGGTCGGCGACGAAATGCCTACGGTACGCGATCTGGCCTCCGAGACTCTGCGAACCTGCACGTTCTTGGGGCTGAGCGATGACGGCCACGACGCTTATCCCCTCAACTGCGTCTCGCTCGCGGCAGCGCGCAAGCTCTGCCAGCAAGCCGGCGGTGAGCTGCCCAGCGAAGCCCAGTGGGAGTTCGCCGCTCGCGGTCGCGGCCAACGTCGTTTCTATGCTTGGGGCGATGACCCGCCGACCTGTTGCGACGCAACTTTCGGGATGAAGTACGGGGGATGTCCAGGCGACGGGCCGGCCGAGACCAACGGAGGGCCCGGCTGCGGGGATCACATTGATGCGACTCGGGACGGCGTGCTGGACATGACGGGCAATCTCCAGGAGCGCACGCGGAGCGCGCTCGCCCCGTACGAAGCGCCGTGCTGGGGCGGACAGGGCGTGCTCGACAATCCGGTTTGTCAGACGTCGGACAGCACCCACGCCGCTCGGGGCGGCACCTGGTCCTTCAGCCCCGCGGTCGCGATGCTTGCCCTGCGTTTCACCGCGCTCGATCAGCACCACTCGCCCTATCTGGGCTTCCGCTGCGCCTACCCGGACGTCGGAGCCAAGCCGTGAACGCTCGCAGTTTGTGGTTCGTCGCGGCGTTCGCGGCCCTTACAGCAGGCTGCACCGACTCGGCAGCAGAGCGAGACCAGTGGCTGGTGACGGTGTCATCGGACGCCACTGTGCCCCAATTTGGAGACCGATTGCTCGTCGAGATCGACGACGGGAACGGTAACCCGTGCACCGGCTGCCGCCGACTCTTCGATGCCTCGAAAGAAGTGGGTTGGCCGGTGTCGTTCGGCGTAGTGGCGTCGGCGGATGCGAAACGGATTCGATCTCGTCTGGTGCGGTCGGCGCTGCTCGGGTCGCAGGTCTCGTCGTCGTTGGGGCTGCTCCTGGACACAGCCACTCTTCTGCCCCGGGCGTCCGGCGTCACGCCCGTGGGCATGCGTCTGTCGATGGCATGCATCGGGGTCGGCTCCGACCTCGAGCAGGGGCGTACCTGCGATCCACTGACCGGTGAGCTCGCCCCCCTCGCAATGGCCGGCGCTGCACCACCGCTGGTGGTCGGGAGCTGGCCTGGCGCCAAGGTCGGTGCTTGCTCGTCCGTCGCGCCCGAAGGCATGGTCTGTGTACCGGGGGGCGCGTTCCTGCTGGGTGACGCCACCCGCGCGGGCCTGGGCGGTGCCGACAAGGCGAGCGTCCCCGAGCACTTGGTGGTCTTGCCGTCCTTCCATCTGGATCGAGAAGAGCTGACCGTCGGGCGTCTGCGCGCACTTCTGAGCGCGCACCCCGAGCTCACTCCGCCACAAGGCAAGACCACGGGAAGCTCCTCGCTGTTCGAGTTCTGCTCGTTCGATCCCAGCGGGACGAACGACGCGTTGCCCGCGAACTGCCTGGATTGGCATCAGGCCGCGGCCTACTGCGCCGCGCGTGGGGCCCGCCTGCCCACAGAAGCGGAGTGGGAGTTCGCCGCTGCCAATCGCGATGCCGAGACCCTCTACCCCTGGGGCGACAGCGACGACTTGTGCGCCATCGCCATCGTGGAGCGCGGGCCGTCGAGCGCGCCGTCGGGCTGCCGGATCACCGCGTCGGGCGTGCTGGATCCAGGTCCGGTCGTCGGGGGCGGCCCGCTCGATTTCACCCAGCTCGGGATCCACGATCTGGGCGGATCACTGCTCGAGTGGGTGCAGGATTCCTCCGATCGCTATGACGGCGAGTGTTGGGCCAAGGCCGGCGCGCTCGAGGATCCGGTGTGCAGCACGAGCGGCCCCGACGCCGTCGTTCGCGGGGGCAGCTTCGCAGATCTCGGGATCGACGCGCGGGCGGCGGGGCGAAGGCACGCTCCACGGACGGGCGTCTCCGGCGCATTGGGCGTGCGCTGTGCTGCGGACTGATCGGCCTTGCGATCAGACGCCGCAGGACTGTACGCAGTGCTGGGTGACGCATACCCCGAGCCGTTCGTAGAGTTTGTCGCCGGCGACGAACTTCTGGCGGCACGCCAGGCCGCAGGCCACGTCGTCCTTCGCGCAGGTGCTGAAACAGTGGAAGATCCGGAAGCAGTCGACGTTCGTGACGCAGGTTGCGTATTCACAACCGCAAGAGTCGTACTGGCACTGAGCGCAAGGGGTGGGCGACTTGCAAGCGCCCTTGGCGCTGCAGTTCAGCGCGTTGCACGCCTGATATTCACCGAAGGCCTGGACCCCGTTCGGGAACTGGTCGTAGCAGTCGTTCTCGCATTGGGGTGAGGTGCAGCCCAGCCAGCAATCCTTGAGATCCGTGGCGGGCCCGCCATCGAACACCGCCGACACGGAGTCGCAGCATTTGCTGGATTGGCAGTCAGTGCAGGCAGTGCCGCCGGTGACGGGCGCGCAGGTTTGGGTGATCGTCCCCGGCATCGTGCAGCCGGTCGCCCCCGCGGCGCCTCCTGCATCGCCCGCGTCGGGCGAACGCCCGCACTCCGTGCAGCCACTCCCGGCGCCGGCATAGCGGCAGGCGCTCAGCGTGTCGAGCTTGCCCTGGCCGGTGCTGCTCGCTGGTGACTTGCAAGCAGCTTGGCAAGTCGGGTCGACGTCGCCCGCGGTTCCAACCGGGCACTTCCCTTCACAGGCCAGGTAAGCCGCGCACTCTGGATCGCTCTCGCAGGCCTTCACGTCGGCATCGCACGCACTGCGCTCGCACTTCGCGCATGCACTTCCTGAAAAGACGGCCCCAGCCGATCCGCCCGTGCCACCACCCGAAGGCCCGGAGGAGTCGCCTCCGCCGCACCCCGCGCCCGGTGACGCCAACAAGGTCCCGCCGCCGACCATGAGCAGAGTCCACAACCGCCCCATGGGCGCAGCCTATACCGCTTCGCCTCGGCAATGGGAACGGGGGAATCGGGCTGCGTGAGAACTTCGACGCCGGGGACGGAGTGAAGCACCAGGCCGGACTCGACGCTGCGCCCGGCCCTCGCCGGATCGACCGAACGTGGACCGCCTCCCGCGCTACTCTCGCCTTCGTGTCGTCTCTGGCCGCGCGTCGCTCCCATGTGAACCGATTGCTCACGGAGGCTGGCTCGTACAAACTCTTGCGCGCCGGCACCTCGCACGCTCTCGAGCGCGCCCGCGAAGCCTACGAGCTGGCGAGCGCGCCACCCAAGCTGCAGCCTTGGGCAGCGCTGTCGGCGTATCGGCTCGCACATCTCATGCTCCGAGAGCCGCGCACGCAGGCGGTCATCGAAGAGGCAGACGCCCTGTTCGCCGAAGCGGCACGCGAGCCACTGCTCGGCCCGTACCCTCGCATCTATCGCCTGGCTCTCCTTCAGCGTCTGAACGCACCCTCCGCTGTGATCGAGCGGACCTTTCGAGAGGCGGTCAATGCCTACGATGCCTGGATGCGCGCGCGCGAATGCGGCGACGAGAAACCGCCGAGCGTGCCAATCCAGACGGATCTCTTCGCAATGCTCGAGCTCGCCGGTTACTTCTTGGATCTCGACCGCGCGCCCCTGGAAGGGCGAGGCGCTCGCTTCGACGAGCCGTATCTGCGCGAAACTCACTGGCGCTTGGTCGGCCCCGATCCGAAGCTCGCTGACGTCAGCCTCTCCGAGGCAACGGCGCTCGCGGAGCTCGAATCCCTGGCGCTGGCCCTCGACGCTGACTTCGTGTTTCGACTGCCACCGGATCGGAACGGCGCGGTGCTGCGTGTCGCCGAAGGCGCTTGGGAGTCACTCCCGCACCGAGCCGCGCGCTTGCTCGCCTGCGTGCTGCGCGAGCACGCTGCGGACGCCCGCGAGCTGACCGAGCGTGTGATGGGCGGTGACGGGAGCGCGCAGCGGACCGCGTTTCGCCAGGTTCGGCATCGTCTCGGGGAGCAACTTCGGGTCCGCGGGCTCCCGCTCCAAGACGACCTCGTCCTCACCCTGGCAGGTGAGCGACCCCGGCTCGCGCCGGGCGTCGTGGTCCTCGGCGCCGTGAGCGACGCCGGCTACGCCGACCGCGAATAGCAAGAATCCCCGTCGGTCACGCGCCGGTCACGCCCTCGCTCTCACGTTGGGAGCGAAAGGACGAACCATGCGCCACCACGAACCTGCTCTCGATGTCTACTACCGCCCCGAACTCGCCGCCCCGGACGCCCGCGGCAACTTCTCCAAGAGCCCGACGAAGCCACGGCGCTTCGTCGGGTGGCTGCTCCGCTCACCGCTCGCCGCGGCAACGCACCTTCGAGAAGACTTCGCGCCCCTCGACCGAGCGGACTTCCTGCTCGCCCACGACGCGACGTACGTCGATGCTTTCTTCGCGGGAGGCGAGCCGCACGCAACGCGCAACGGTCTGGCCTGGAGCCCCGCGTTTGCCGAGAGCGTTCGTTTCACCAACGGCAGCCTCGCCGCCGCGCTCCGGGCAGCTTGCGATCGCCCGAGCCGCATCGCGCTCAGTCCAACCAGTGGTTTTCACCATGCCCGCCCGGCGGGCGGCGCGGCCTTCTGCACGTTCAGCGGCCAGGTGATCGCGAGCGTGAGCCTCTATCGCGAGCGCGGCCTCTCGGGTGCATGGATTGATCTCGACGGCCACTACGGCAACAGCATCGAGGACTCGCGAAGCTTCGTGCCAGATCTCGATCGGGCGATCCCGCTGAACCTGAACCCCTCGGGCTCCCACGGCGTGTACCTGGCCGACCTCGAGCGCGGGCTCGCGGAGATCGAGGAGGCGGTGCTCTCTGGCCGCGTGCACTACGTTGCCTTCGCGCACGGCGCCGACTCCCACGAGGACGATGACCTCGGTGGTCAGTGCAGCACTGACGAATGGCTCAGCGCGAGTCGACTCGTGTACGACGCGGTCGCTCGTTTTGGCCAGCGCCTCGGCAGACCCGTGCCGCTCGCGCTCGCGCTCTTTGGGGGGTACCGCAGCGATGACGCCGAGTTCGTCCTGCGACTGCACGGTGCCGATCTGGCGCTCGGGCTCGATGTTCTTGCGGGCACATCCCTCGCTTTCGACCCGGAGGAAGCGCGATGACGAAGAGTCCGTTCCGGGCGATGTGCGATGCGATCGAGGAGATGACTCCTGCGACCGGCTTCAACCTGGTCGGTGTCGACGAGTACGAGCCGATGGGCGAGGAGTTGTTCCTGGTCGCGCACTACGAGGACAAACAAGCGGCGCTCGCCGCGCTTCGCCGGACCAAGGCTGCTGATCCGAGCGGCGTCTACTACCTCTACTCGGCTCCGGGCGAGGAGGTGATCGGCTCCGACGATCCCCGAACGCAGGTCTCTCCACGCGAGGTGGTGCTGTGCGTCGGCGCGGAGGGCGGCTCGTTCACCTTGTACCGGGAACGCGGGTCCGACGCTGGCTGGCAGTTCTTCAGCGAGCTGAACCAGATCGCGCTCGTGGAGATGTGTGAGGATCTTGGTGACCCAGGGCCTGCGAGGCTCAAGCGGAGCTCGCCGGTGCAGAGCTTCGAAGAAGGCCTGGGGCTGCTCGATGAAAAACCCGGCTGGGCTTCGCTTTACGTCGTCGAGGTTCATCCCGAGTATCGGGAGAAGGTGCTGGCCGCTGTCGAGGCGAGGGTCGGGGACGACGAACAGGCGCTCCGCTGGTGGAGGCAGAAGTGCGAGGCGGATGGGGCGCGCGAGTGGTCGTGACGCAGCCCATTGAGGGGCGTCGGCGCGCGGTCTGGCACACTTTGACACGCTCCACGACGGCACGAGGTTTGCGATGGCGACTGGACATGAAGTCGCTCATCCGAACCAAGTTGCAGTTGGTGACGGTGGCCTCGCTGGTCGCCGCGTGTTCCGGTGCGCCGTCGGTGAACGACGCCGCGGGCGGCGCGGCAGGTCAGGCCGGCACCGCAGGCACGACCGGCACGGGCCCCGAGGATGGCGAGGTCAAGGGCTCCGGTGCAGGAGGCCTGGGCGGAGGCATGGGTGGAGGCGGCGGAGCGAGTGCCGGCGGAAGCGCGGGCGCAGGAGAAGGTGGAGAGGGAGGAGATTCGGGGGGCGGAGGAGCGGGAGGTGAGCCTGGCGCGGGAGGCGCGGCTGGCGCGGGCGGATCCGGCGGGTCCGCTGCGGGCGGCGCGCCAGCCGTGGGCCCCGGCGTGCTGACCGCCGGAGTGTGGGACGACAACCGGAACTTCGAGCGCTTCCTCGGTTATCGAGCGGAGCTGACGGCCGCACAGACGCCCGGATTGCTCGGGTTCTCTCTGGCCGAGCACGAGGCGGCCCACACCGCCAGCCCGAGCTGGCTCGTGCCGCACGAGAAGCTCGACATCGCGCTCGTGATCGACACGACGGGCAGCATGACCGACGAGATGGAGTACCTGAAGGCGGAGCTCATCGCGATCTCCGACACGATCACGAAGCTTCACCCGAACGCCGAGCAGCGCTGGTCGCTGATCGTGTACCGCGACACCACGGACGACTACGTGGTCCGCTGGTTCGGCCTCCGCAGTGACGTCCAGGACCTGCAAGCGAAGCTCGCGCTGCAGACGGCCGACGGTGGCGGAGACTTCCCGGAAGCGCCTCACGCTGCGTTCGAGAAGCTCAACCAGCTCTACTGGCGCAGTGGTCCGAACGTGTCCCGGCTCGCCTTCTGGGTCGCGGACGCACCGCACCACGACGACAAGGCGGCCGCCTTCACCACCGCACTGCGTGGCACCCGCGATCTCGGCATTCACGTCTACCCGATCGCCTCGAGCGGGGTTGACGAGCTGACCGAGCTGTCGATGCGTTCGGCGGCGCAGATCACCGGTGGGCGGTACATGTTCCTGACCGACGACTCCGGCGTCGGCGGCCCGCACAAGGAGCCGAGCATCCCGTGCTACTTCGTCACGAAACTCGACGACGCGATGGTCCGCATGGTTGACATCGAGATGAGCGGCAAGTACCGCGAGCCTGCGGCCAGCGAGATCATCCGCACCGGCGGTGATCCAAAGAACGGCGCCTGCCAGCTCGAGTCGGGCGCGACGGTTACGGTGTTCTGAGGTTGGGCCGGCGCGAGCAGGGGGCGGCGCGCATCAGCGCGCTGCGCCGGTGAGCGCCCGTGTATCATCCGATCGGTGTCCCCGATCGGCCTGTACCCTCGCGGTGGCCCGCGCCCGACGACGAGTCATGCGGAGCAAGCGCTCCACCGCGCGCTTGCGGCGGGTCTTCCGCAAGCTTGGACCGCGTGGCACTCGTTGAAGGCGCGGTCGGAGTCGGGGTGGGAAGGGGAAGGGGACTTCGTGCTCGCGATCCCCGATCGCGGCATGCTCGTGCTCGAGGTGAAGGGCGGCGCCATCGAGGTGCGAGATGGGCAGTGGCTGCAGAATGGCAGGCAGATGGCCCGCACGCCCCGCGACCAAGGGCATGCGCTCGCCCGTCTCCTCTTGCAGAAGCTCGAGGAGCGCGGAGCGAGGAGCACACCCCCGTTCGCCATCGCGACGGCGTTTCCGGACAGCCCCTTCAGCAACCCGCCGCGCCAGGGTGATCTCGACGGGGCGGTGCTCGGCCAGCAAGATCTTCCCTACTTGCGCGAAGCGCTCGAGGCGATGCGCGAGCGCCTCTTTTCTGCGCAGCAGCGGCCGCGCGATGCGCGCTTCATCGAGCTCTTGCACGAGCTCTGGGGTGAGACCTGGACGCCGCGCCTCGTGCTGGGTGACCGCGCGCGCCTGCGGGAGCAGGAGCTCGTCCCGCTCGACGAGCAGCAGCTCCACGTGCTCGACAATCTGAAGCGTAACCAGCGCCTGCTGATCACGGGGGGGCCCGGCACGGGCAAGACGCTGCTCGCGTGCGAGCTGTGGCGGAGGCTCCGCGCCCGAGGCGCGCGGCCCGTGCTGATGTGCTGGACCAACGCGCTCGCGGCCGCGCTGCGCGCGAGCGGCATCGACGACGCGTTCACGGTACGAGAGCTCGCGGCGGGGTTGATTGCCGAGGTGGGCATCGAGCCGGAGGGTGGTGCACCGTCGAGCGCGTGGTCGGCGGAGACGTGGGACATGGTGCCGCTCCACGCAGCGGCCGACGCGCTGGAGGTTGCGCGCGAGCGCTACGACGCGGTGGTGATCGACGAGGCGCAGGATCTCTCGCTGAACGACTGGGAGCTCGTGCGAGGTCTGGCAGAGGGCCGCTGGCTCTGGGGTTTCGCCGACGACGGCCAGGGTTTCTGGCGCGAGCGTCGGGTTCCGAAGGAGTGTTTTGGTGCCGAATACGAGCTGCGCGAGCGATACCGCTGTCCCGAGCCGCTGGCGGCGTTTGCGGATCACTATCGGGTGAAGGAGCCCGCGTCGGTGCCGCCGGCCGGTGAGGTGGCGCCCGTGCGTTTCTCGTCGGCGCCCCCACCGGGACCGATCGTCGCCATCGATGAGCTGAGGGTGATGCGCTTGCCGAGCGCGACGGCGCTCGAGGAGTACGCGGCGCGGGAGATCCAGAAGGCGCTAGCCGAGGGCGTGCAGCCCCACGACATTGCGGTGCTCTCGCTCGGCGGGCAGCTGAAGACGGAGCTCTGCGCACGCGAGCGCATCGGCCAGGTCCTCGTGCGTCGCGCGGACGCACCCGATGCTGGCGAGCGCGTGATTGCGGACACGTTCCTGCGCTTCAAGGGGTTGGAGCGCCCGCTCGTGCTGGTGGTGGAGCTCGACCGCGGCAAGCATCGGTACGACGTGCGCATGCACGTGGCGCTCACGCGGGCGACGGTGCGATGTGTGGTGCTTGCGACCAGAGAAGAGCTCGAGGCGGATGAAAGGTTGGGGGCGGTGTTGAGTTAGGCGACGGCGGCGGCGAAGGGCTCGTCGGGGCGAGGGGCCTGGTCGTCGACCGACGCAGAGCGGTTCATGAGAGGTTACAGGCCGGATGGAGCAGGTCGAGATTGGTGGTCTCAACATCGCGTTCGAGCGGAAGGGCTCGGGGCCTCCCGTCGTCCTGCTTCACGGCGGACTCTCCGATGGGCGTGAGTGGCGGAGGCAGCTCGATGAGCTTTCGGACGAGTTCACGCTCGTGGCGTGGGACGCGCCGGGCTGCGGAGGTTCTGCTGATCCTCCCGCTTCATTCCGCATGCCGGATTACGCCGATTGCCTGGTCGCGTTCATCGGAGCTCTCGGGCTGGGCCGCCCGCATGTGCTCGGGCTGTCCTGGGGCGGCACGCTGGCACTGGAGCTGTACCGCCGCTGGCCGAACATTCCCCGGACGCTGCTGCTGGCGTCCAGCTACGCAGGCTGGGCGGGTTCGCTCCCAGCCCACGTGATTACCGAGCGGCTCGACGAGATGCTGCGCGCGCTGCTACGACCTCCGGAGCAGCTCGTGCGGGGATTCATCCCGAGCTTGCTCACCCATCGCGCGCCCGCCGAGATGGTCGAGGAGCTGGTGATGGTCATGTCCGACTTCCGACCGAGTGGATGCCGCCCGATGCTTCATGCGATGGCGGAAGCCGACCTCCGGGACGTGCTGCCCCGCATCGAGGTTCCGACCCTGCTGCTCTCCGGCGATGCCGACGTACGGTCACCTCCCGAAGTTGCCGAGCAGCTGCACGCGCAGATCCCCGACTCGACGCTGCGCGTGCTTCCCGGCGTGGGTCACCAGAGCAACATCGAGGCAGCCCGCGCGTTCAATGCTGCCGTGCGGGAGTTTCTGAGAGGGAGGTAGGCGCACCACGCCCTGCCGTCCCGGGGTGGAGGCTCCGGTCTCTACCCCAGCGGCGCACCGCGCCCGACGACGAGTCACAACGCGCGCGCGACCGCATCGGCCAGGTCCCGGTCCGGCGCGCCGACGCCCCCGACGCTGGAGAGCACGTGATTGCGGACACGTTCCTGCGCTCCAAGGGTCTCGAACGCCCGCTCGTGCTGGTGGTGGAGCTCGACCGCGGCAGGAGGAGATCGAGGCGGATGAAAGGTTGGGGGCGCTGGTGGGCTAGGCGACGGCGGCGGCGAAGGTCGTGAAGAGATCGCCGGGCAGTGCAAAGTGGAGTCGCCAGGTGATCGCCATTGGGCACTCGGACTCGTGGCGGACGTAGCTGGCAGGTCCCAGAAACCAGAAGGCGCGGTCGTCGGTTCGCAATCGCGCAAACAGGAAGATCGAAGAGCCGAGCCCGGCGTGGTTCTGGTAGCGAACGCCGGTAGCGCTGGCCTCTCGCACGGCCGACTGGCTCTCCCAGTGGATGAGATCGCGGCTGATGGCGTAGTCGCGATAGCGCGTCGTTGGCGAGAACTGGCCGCTGGTCTTGTCGAGGGTGAACGCCAGCAGATCGGCGTCTTGAGCTTTCAAATAGCGAACGCCGGTCTGCCAAGCGGCCACCTTTGCGCCCTCGCCGACGCCGAACGCGGCGAGGAGCTCGACGCGGGAATAACGCCCATGCACAGAGAGTGGAACGTCAGGGTGAGCGGAGAGCGCCGGGTGGACTCGATCAACTCGTCCCGCCAGCAGCGCCAGCAGCTCGAGAAGCTCCGCGCGCACCTGTGGATGGGACCAGAGCAGCGAGCTGGCTTCATCGAGTGAGGCGCTCTTGTCGATCGCTCGGCCGGCAATCGACGCCACCAGCATCCGCAAGAGTCGCCGGTCTCGCTCCGAGAGCTCCTCGCCTGCCGGCGCCTCGTCGCGCGAGAGCAGGCGCCGATAGCCGTCGATCCGGGTCACATCGTCCACGTGGAGCAGCCGGCCGATCGCGCGACGGAGAACGCTCTCATGCGGGCCCGACGCCGCAACTGGGAGCCCTGCGGCCTCTCTAAGGTCAGACCAGGTCCGGTCGCCGACGAACACGTCGTCGAGATCGAGATCGGTATCGTCCAGGTACTGCGCGAGCGTGACCCCCGCACCCTTCGCACCGGCGAGCTGAGCCAGCGCTTCGACCTTGGCGGACCACTGGGAAGGGATCCCTTGCCGGATGTTCTCGAGCACGATCTCGCGCGCGACGGCGTCGAGCTCCATGTGACACCCGGCCGGTAAGAAAGGGAACCGCTTGTCGATAGCGTCGAGCAGATCTCTTCGCGTCCCGCCGAGCAGTGCGCGGAAGCGCCGCTCGAAGCGGAACTCGCGGCGATGCTGGCCGACGAAGTCGAGCACCGTGCAGGCGTTCTTGTCGGCGCTCCGCCGCAGTCCGCGCCCGAGTTGCTGCAGGAAGAGCGTCGGGCTGTCCGTCGGGCGCAGGAACAGCACCGTGTCCACCACCGGCACATCGATGCCCTCGTTGAACAGATCAACGGAGAAGACCGCGTTCACGCGCCGAGCCGCGAGATCCGCAAGCGCGGCGATACGCTCGTTCATGGGGCTGTCGGCCCACACGGCGGTCGCTCGGATGCCCGCCTCGTTGAACACTCGTGCCATGAAGCGCGCGTGATCGACGCTCACGCAGAAGCCGAGCGCGCGCATGGCACCGGGCTCGTCGATGCGCTCGAGCAACTGCTTGATGACCCGCTTGGCCCAGACGTCGTTGGCGGTGAGCAGGTTAGACAGCCCCTCCACGTCGTATCCGCGTCCGCGGCGCCAGGGCACGTCCCGCAGATCGAGGCCGTCGTGGATCCCGTAGTAGACGAAGGGGGACAGGCGGTGCTGGTCAATGGCGTCCCACAGACGGAGCTCGGCGGCGATGCGGCCGTCGAACCAGTCGAGCACTGGAAGGCCGTCGCTGCGTTCGGGGGTTGCCGTCAGTCCAAGGAGCTCCCGCGGCCGAATGTGGTCGAGGAAATCTCGATAACTCCGCGCCGCCGCGTGGTGGAACTCGTCCACGATCACCACGTCGAAATGCTCTGGGTCGAGGTCGGCCAAGTCGGCGGCGCCGAGGCTCTGGATGGATGCAAAGACGTGCTCGAAGCGACGCGGCCGACTGCCGCCAACCCAGAGCTCGCCGAACGCTGCATCGCGGAGCGCGTAGCGAAAGGTAGCCTGGGCTTGCGTGAGGATTTCCTTCCGGTGCGCGACGAACAGGAGCCGGCCCCGAGGCAGCGTTCCGCGAAGGCGGGCGTAGTCCACCGCGGCCATCACGGTCTTGCCGGTACCCGTCGCGGAGACGAGCAGGTTCTTGTGGCGACCGCGCTCGCGCGCGAAGGCGAGCTTCTCGAGCATCCGCTCCTGGAACGGCTCGAGCCGCACTTCTAGCGGACTGAGCAGGATGCTGGAAGCGGAGCGCACGCCTTGCTCGACCCGTTCGGCGAACTCCGCCGCCTCGTACGGCACGAAGTCTCCGCTCTCCCAGTAGCTCTCGAATACCGCGGACACCTTGTCGACGACCGATGCGTTGCGTGCACCGGAGACGCGCACGTTCCACTCGAGCCCCGTTACCTGGGCAGAGTGAGTCAGGTTCGACGAGCCGATGTACGCAGTCGAGAAGCCCGAGCGCCGGTGGAAGAGCCAAGCCTTGGCGTGCAGACGCGTCGTGCTGGTGTCGTAAGAGACACGAACCTCGGCGCCGATTGCGCGAAGTTGGTCGAGCGCCTTGCCTTCGGTCGACCCGGTGTAGGTGGTGGTCAGCACGCGCAGTTTGCGCCCGTGTTCACGGTGCTCGCGCAACGCGTCGAGTAGCGGAGCGATGCCACTCCGCCTGATGAACGCCATCAAGACGTCGATGCCGTCGGCGGAGGCGATCTCCGTGAGGAGCTGACTGCCGACGCGCGGCTCGCCGGGAGCGTTGGTCAGCAAGATGGTGTCGAGCAACGGAATGAGCGGCTCGGCGAGGTCCTCCGGCGAGCCGTCGGGCAGGATCGAGCGGACGCTGCGCAGGATGCTGCCCGGGTCCACGGGGGCCTCGCCCTCCGAGACTGCGGCGTCGATCTGAGCGAGCAGCCGACGCGCGAGCGTCAGCCCCGCCACCACCCGGTTGCTCTCGGACTCCGACGCGACAGCCCGCTCCACGATCCGCGCGACGTGGAGCGCGATCCGATCTGCCGCCTCCGCGGCGCGCAGCTCTGCCGTCAACGGCCCGCGTGCGTCGACCTGTTCGAGGCGCGCGGCGAGAGCCTCGGTGAGAAGTTGTTCGTAGAGGCCGCGCGGCAGGCCGGGCATGGGAGTGATGGGCAGCATACTCGAGGCGCCCCGGGGGAGGACGAGCGAGTCGGGACTGCGCCGTGGTAGCCTCGGGCGCGACATGCCGCTGCTCCCGATGTGGGAAGGCGAAAGCCCGGAGGAAGGAGCAGAGACCCTTCCTCCGGACGTCTATCAAGTGGTGTTGGCGCAGGCAGCGCACCGGGTCGCTGGTGAGCTGGCGAGCGCGCTACGGCGCGGTGATGGCCAGAACGCATCGCGGTTGGCGGCGAAGCTCCGCGCTCTCGTGACCGGCTTGGATGCGGCCCCAGCTGCGTCGGGCCTGACTCCGTCCCTGCGAGCGGGCTGGGCGATCCGCCAAGGCGACGCGGATCCCGCGGCTGGCGCGCGCCTGTTCTCGAGCGAGACGCCGTCGCTCTTCGACGGGCTGCGCGCGGTGGCGTGGAACGCCCGTGAGCTCGACATTGTCGTTGCGTACGCGCAGCCCGCTGGGGTCAGTCTCCTGCGGCAGCTCCTCGAGCGCCTGGTGCACCGAGGCGCCCGGGTTCGGATCCTGCTCGGTGCGTACTTGGACGGAACGCATCCGGACGCGCTGCGTCAGCTCAAAGAGCTGCTGGGGACTGGAGCTTCGGCATCGATCCGCTTCGTACCCGACCGATACGAACATTTTCATCCCAAGGTCTATCGGGTGCTGGACGACGCGGGTCGCGAGCACCTGTTCGTTGGTTCGGCGAACCTCTCCTACTCCGCGCTGACCGGGAGCGAGGCCGTCGAGTGGACACTCGGCATCGACGAGTCCACGGCGCCTGCGCTGGTGGCACTCGGCAGGGCTCGCGTGGACATGCTCCTGACGACGCGCGGCGAGCCGCTCACGGACCAGCTGATCTCGGAGTATGACGCGAGTCGTCGCCGCCGGGTGCTGCCCCCGGACGATATCATCGAGCTGGACCTTCCCCGGACCAGCGAGAGCGCCAACGCAGCGCAGGTGAAGGCGCTCGAGGCCCTCGTCGAAGTGCGCCGTGCCGGTCACCAACGCGCCCTCGTGGTCGCGGCAACGGGTCTCGGGAAGACGGTGCTCGCGGCGCTCGACTCACTCGTCGTGGCGCCGAGCGGTCGGGTGCTGTTCGTCGCGCACCGGCAGGAAATCCTGCTGCAAGCCCGGCGGACCTTCGAGCGCTTCCGAGCGGACGGAACGTGTGGGCTCTTCAACCAATACGAAAAAGCCATCGACGCGCGCCATGTCTTTGCCTCGGTGTTCAGCCTGGACGCCGTGGGGGCCGCAGAGCTCACGCACTTCGACTACGTGGTGATCGACGAGGCGCACCACGCTTCAGCGCAGACCTATCGGGACGTCCTCGGGCGGGTGTCGCCGACGTTTGTCCTCGGTCTCACTGCGACACCGGAACGGCTCGACGGCGGCAACATCTACGAGCTGTTCGACAACGTGGTGGCGTACGAGGCTGGCATGTTGGATGCCATCGCCAACCAGTGGCTCGTGCCATTCCACTACTACGGACTCCCGGATCCAGTGGATTACTCGAAGCTGCGCTGGGTTGGTGGGACGAGTGGGTACGCCCAGAACGAGCTCGAATCGGCGCTGGTCGACCGCGAGCGGCTCGAGCGCGTGACCGCGGCGCTGACCTCGGCCGACTTTCCCGGTTCGCGTAGCCTCGTGTTCTGCGTCGGCATCGGGCACGCGGCGCAGACAGCGGAGAGTCTTCGACAGGCCGGCTTGCGGGTGGCGTTGGTGCACAGTGGCCCCGGAAGCGACGACCGTGCCTGGTCGGTCGATGCGCTGTCGAGAGGTGACCTCGACGCCATCGTCAGCGTCGACGTCTTCAACGAGGGTGTGGACATCCCGGCCGTGGACCGCGTGGTGTTGTTGCGGCCCACCGACTCGGCCACCGTCTACTTGCAGCAGATTGGGCGTGGCCTCCGTCTCTGCCCCGAAGTGGGGAAATCGACGCTGACCGTCATCGACTTTGTGGGAAACCACAAACGTGCACGGGTGCACTTTGACCTGCTCGGTATGTCGCTCGACGACGTAGCGAGCGCTGTGTCTGGCACCGCCCTGAGGCGTTCCTACAGCGACGGCCGGGTGATCTACGTCGCACCCGAAGCGCTCGACGCTGTGCGCGCGGTTCATGTGGCGACTCGTGGAACGAGAGCGCGAGTGGATGAAGCCTTCGACCTGGCGCGAGACGAGCTTGATGTAGCGCGTCCTTCACTGCTTGACGTCGCGAGTCGCTGCGGGCTCTCTCCGACGACCCTCGTCCGACTCTACGGCAGCTGGCTGGACTACCTCGGCCAGCGGGGCGCGCTCAGCGCGGACGACCGGGCGCTGAAGGCCGATTCGCGCGTCTCTGCGCTGCTCTTGGATGTGGAGACCACGGCCATGAGCGGACCGCACAAGATGGTCCTCTTGGGCGCGATGGCGGACCGCGGTGTCACGCGGGTGACCATGGCGGAGCTCGCGGGGTCGCTTCGCCGGTTCGTGGAGGTTCGCCACCCGGCGGCAATCGCGCACATCTCGCAGCCGGCTTGGGCCAGCGACACCGGTCTCGCGAACAACCTTCGCGAGAACCCAGCGCACCATCTGAGCAAGAGCCACCCGCAGTCTTTTGGGTTGGAGGATGGCGTGTTCGAGCTCCTTATTCCGGCGGGCGTCGAGGCTACTCTGGTCCTTGCCGCGGTCGCCGAGCGCACTGAAGCGCGCCTCTATGACTTCCTTCGCCATCGGCCCACGAGCGGAGCGGAGGTCGTGGGGTCGGTCATCAAGCAGGGGCGGGGCCTCACGCTGAACGTCGCCAAACAGCGTGCGCGACTGCCGCCGGCGGAGACCTGGATCCCTCTCCGGGCCCAGGGCGCGACCTATTTCGGCAAAGTGATGGCGAAGTACATCAACGTCATAGCGCGTAAGGAGGACGGCACGAACGAGGCGACGCAGTTCTTGTTGGAAGTCGTGGCTGCTGCGACGGTCGAGCAGGCGCTCGGCCGGACCGTTCGGCTGACGCCGTCCGTGGAGCAAGGCCGCACGGTCTGGTTGCTCGAAGCGACCTAGGACTCAGTACTTCTGCTTCTTCTATGTGTGCCCGGCGCCCGCTCGCTCTCGTGGTCGTTATGTGCGCCCTCAGCTCCGGCTGCGCTCGCCCGGGGTCACGCGTCGTAGCGTCGGGGTCGACCTCGACGAGTGGTTCGAGAGCGCCGCTCGCTGTTCCACCGCGGGTGGTTCCGAAAGGCGAGAGCAGAGACGAGCTCCTTGCGAGCGCGCGCAACTCCGTCAGTCTTGTGCCCGATGCCTGGAGTGCCATGACGAGGGACATCACGGGGAACCGGACGAAGTGCTACGCCCTCTACTGGTGCACCACGCCCGATGGCGACGAGGACTGGTTCGTTGTGGCGCCCTCCGCCCGCGCCGCTCGTGCTTTCCACGAGATAGCCGAGGGATACGACCGCGGCAGCGCTACGGCGGAGCGAGTCGTCGCGCTGCCGCCGGAATTGGTCGAGGGCGGCGGATGGTGCGATCCAGAAACGGGTGAGCGGTCATCCCGCGCGGCCTGGCCAAGCGACGCGATGCTGAGGGCCTGCGGTGGGGAAGTGGCGCCGCTCGAGTCCGACGACCTGCGCGGCGCCCTCGGCGTCGTGTGCAAGCTCGTGCGGTTCGGCGCGCGGGTCTTTCGGCCCGGAGACATCGTTTCGAACCGCGAGCGCCGGAGTGCCGGAACCCGGCGTCCGCGTCTCGGCGTGTTTCGAGGCGGTGGTTGATCCAAGGCGGGACCGAGAAGGCGGGTGCCGGTGGATGTGCCACGCGCTCGCCCCCCAGCCGCTTGGACAAGCTTGCGAATGCACCGGCGCGATCGCAGCGCCGGGGCGAGTGCTCTTGCCTTGCGGAGCCGAGGGGCGACTGCCGACACGTGGCCTGATGGCTCACGTGCCCTACGAGTGAGTGAGCTCCCGCCGCGGCGACCCTTCAGGGCTTGGTGAACTTGATCACGCGATCGAGCGCCAGGGTGCTGATGTCGGGCGCCGTCTGCGTCTTCGGCTCGAGGTAGGTGCGGAAGGTGATGGTGCCGGACTTCCCCGCCCCGACACCGGTCGGACAGGCGGCATCGGGGATCGCGAGGCAGTGCGGATCACTCCCGCACGTGCGAGCCACCTTCCACGCGTACAGCTTCGCCGCGCCGGGATCCCCGGGCAGAAGCGCCGTCGCGCTCCCGGCGTACTGCACGTTGCTCACCGAAGCGACGCCGACCAGGTGCTCGATGGCGTAGACGCTGAAGTTCGCGTACGAGGTCTTCCCCGTGAGCGTGTGATCGACGCCAATCACGATGAAGAAGTCGTCCGGTGACGCGAACAGGGGTTGGGGGATGGTGGACGGGTAGTTGGTGTCGCGGTTGTCGCCCGCGCAGAAGGTCTGACCCTGGATGCACGCCAGCGGATCTGGAGTCCCCTTGGTGACGATCATCGACTTGCCCGTCCAGCCGGGATTCTGGGCGATGACCGCGGCTTCGAGCGCGTCGAGCGCGCTGGTCAAGCTGGTCTCGGTGTCGGTCATGTTCTTCGCGCGGCTCGGCGGCGAGGGCAGCGGGTTCGGCGTGGTCGGGCTCTTGGGCGTCACGCGCAGGAGCACGCCCGGAATGGCGTCGAGGTAGGCCTTGCCCTTCGCGGCGTCGTCGAAGATCGCGACGCGCGACAGCACGCCGACGGTGTCGTCCGCGTCGGCGATGCCCAGCTTGACCAGTTTCGAGTCGAAGGTGAGGGTGTTGACCACGGTCGCGGGGATCCCGGCGGTCGTCAGGGCTACTTTGACCTGGGTCTCCGTCGTCTGATCGGCGGTCGCGATGATGGCGACCTCGGCATCGAACGGTTCGGCCTTCCCGCCCACCTGGATCACCAAGTTGTTGAGCGTCTCCGAGAGGCTCGCGAACACCGGCTTGCGCACGCCCAGGGCGCCTTCTCGGTCGATGAGATACGGGGTGAAGCCGAAGTACTTCGCTTTCGGCGGCGTCGTTCCGACGTACACGAGTGCCTCATCCGCGCGCAGCCGGAACGACGAGGCGAGCCCGCCTGGCTCTTCGTTCGGGTTGGCGACCGTCTGGCCCGGGGCGCGAGGCACGAAGAACGCACCGTAGGGACTGGTGGGGTTGTTGCCCGAGCAGGTCTTGCCCACGTCGCAGCAGTCGCTCAGATCGAGCAGATCGAACTTGCCAGCACGAACCTCGAAGCCCTGGGCCTCGAGCGCGGCCGAGAGGCTCGCTGCTCCCGCGCTTCCCCCGCTCGCGGCGTCGCCGGCCGCTCCGGCCGGGCCACCCGTCCCGGCGGCGCCGCCGCCGGTCCCGGCAGTCCCGCCGCTGCCCGCGCTCCCACCGCCGCTCCTCGCGTCCGAGTCGCCGTCGCTGGAACAACCGGCAGCCAGCGCGGTGAAGAGCAAGAGCGTGCCAAGAAGAGACTTCGCCAACGAGCGCATCTCACAAGGTCTACGCCAGCCCCATGACCCGGGCAACGTCGACCGGGGCCTGCGCGTCAGTGTGCAGCTAGCGCGCGTGCGGGGTCGATGCGGATCAAGCTGACGTCGGGGTGCACCGTCACGATCAGCGCCTGGCCACCCCAGAAGAAACCGGCCACGGGTGTGTCGCGGTACATGGGCTCTTCCCCGGCGCTGAGCTTCCACATCTCAGTTCGGAGCGTCACGACCTTCACGAACGGACCGCCGACGCGCTCGGCCAGGCTGCCCGAGTCGACGAGCACGCGCCCGGACGGATCCACGTCCAGGTGATTCTCGTTGGTGAAGTCCGTGGGCAGCGCCGGCAGGCTCCGCACGCCACGCGTCTTCGGGTCGATCGAGAAGACCTTGCCGCGGACGCTCAACAGGAGCTGTTCGCCCGCCGCGTCGAGGGTGCCGAACGGCGGGAAGTCGCCTTCCTGGTGCGGCGGGAAGGGCAAGTGCACGACACCCGCCAAGGAGAGATCCAGGGAGTAGCTGCGAAGCTCGATCCGAGGTCGGGTCACGAGCACGTGGATGCGCTCGTTTCGCACCAGGAGCCGGGCCGGGTATTCGTCGAAGGTGGTGATCGAGCCCGGATGACGCCGCGCCGCCACGCGCCGGCCGGTGGACATGTCGAAGCGCACGAGCTCGAAGCCTGAGCCCGGAGGGAAGGTGTCGTACACCGCGACTGCGTGGCTCCCGTCGACGCTGACCTCCGACGCCTGCTGGGCGAGCACGTGAGTCCACCCGAGCTCGAGGCGCTCGTCGTAGAACGCGATCTTCGCCTCTTCTTGGTCCCTCCAGGTCACCGCGACGCCGACGGGGCTCGCGGCCAGCCGGCAGAGGGCCTTCCCTTGCGGAGCCGCGGTTCGCCGAACGACGCTGCCCTTGTCGATGTCGAGCTCGATGAGCCCTTCGCGCGCCGCGAGCACCAGCGTGCCGCCGGGATGCTCCGCGGTCGGCGCCTGCCAGGGCACCGCGTCGTTGACCAGAGCCGATTCTTCGAGCAAGCGGGTCTTGACCACGCCGGGTGCGAGCTCTCTTGCCTCAGGCGCGCTCACGGTGGCCGGGCGCACGGGCTCGACGCGGATCTCCGGCGCGGGCGCGGGCTCGGCGCGCTCGTGCAGGCGGGTGCTCCAGCACGCGAAGGGCAGCCCGCCGCCGGTGATTGCGAGCGCCAGTGCGTACGACCAGGCGCGGCGGCTCATGGCTCCCTCCGCGGCCGATACACCGCGTCGAGCTCATGATCGTACGGGCCCGCGCTGACGCGAAAGTCCCCCTTCGGGCTCCAGTGCCCCCAGAGCCCGCTCTTTTCGTTCTGGACCCAGACGCGGCGCTCCACGCCGCCCGACTCGCCCGTCTCGCCGCCGCCCCAGGCAGAGTCGACTTCCATCACTCGCAGCGTGGGCTTCGTGCCGGCAGGCCACCCGTCATCGACGAACGCGCGGGGGATCTGCTTACCCGAGACCTCCAGTCGAGCGCCTTCGAGCTGCCGCGTGGCGTTCGAGCGCACGATCACGTTGTGATCGCGGCCGCCCTTGTCGGGGTTCAGGTGAACCCAGTCGCCAGCGCGCGCGTCCTGGATGCGCACCTTACGAAACGCGTTGTTCGGTTGCTGGAACGTGGAAGGATCGAGCCCGTAGCGCTCGGCTGAAGCGGGCTTGTCTCCGTCGCCGCGCGAGCGCAGGAACGCGTGCCCGACGTAGCCGCGGCAATCCAGACCGATGCGGTGGTCCCACATCATGCGGCGGATGGCCTGCTCCAGCGGCACCTTCCCGTACCTGCGGTGCACGCCGGCATCGAGCATGGCCTGAACCGTCTTGCGTACGTCGGCGGCGGCGCCCCGCGAGCTCGTCGCACGGGCTGCCGACATCGCAATCTCCTTGAACTTCTCCGGGCCGACCGCCTTCCGGATCCTGACGACGTCGGCGGCGATGACCTCGTCGGTCAGGCCCTTCAGTGAGTGAAAGTGGGGCGCGACCTTCACCTCCCGGCCATCCACCTGATACGGGCTGTGCATCTCGGCCATGACGCGGTCGAGGCGCGCGCGCAGCTGGGCTTCCGGGCTGGGCCGACTGAGCGCGCGAACCGCTTCCGGTGAGGGCGCCTTCTGCGCGAGCGGGCCTGACCTGCCCACCAGGGGTCGCCCCGCAGCGACGGCGCGCCCGAGCATGGGAGAGGAAGGGGGCGCGGCATCGACCTCGACCCTGCGCCGCGAGGTGCCTGTGATATCCATGCCGCTCCCCTCGGTGCGGTCGGGGCGCGAGTTGCGTGACTAGCTCGAGGTGAAGGCTCGCCGAGCGGGCCCGCACAAAACTAAACCACTGGTTTAGGAGCGTACTTGCGCAAAACTAAACTATCGGTTACGTTCTGTGTCGTGCCTGCTCATGTTGAGCCTGCGCCGAGCTGGGACCGCCTGTTCGAGTTCGCAGTCGGTCAGGAGGGTCACTTCACCACGAAGCAAGCGGCTGAGGCGGGGTACTCCCCGCAGCTCCTGCTCAAGTACCTGAAGAACGGGCGGATTATCCGCGTTCGGCGTGGCGTCTATCGAATCGTTCACTTTCCAGCGGGCGAGCACGAGGACCTTGCCGCAATCTGGCTCTGGTCGGAGAGGGAGGGGGTCTTCTCGCATGAGACCGCGCTCATGCTCCTCAACCTCTCGGATGCGCTCCCGCGAAAGGTGAACCTGACGCTGCCCGCGGTCTGGGCCAAGCGTCGCTTCCGCGTGCCGAAGGGCGTCCTCCTTCACCACGAGGACATTCCGAAGAACGAGCGCATGGAGATTGGCGCGGTCCCCGTGACGAACGCGCTTCGGACTCTGCTCGACTGCGTGGACGCGCATGTGTCTCCCGAGCTCATCGATGCCGCAGTTCGACAGGCGCGGGCACGCGGGCTCATAGACAGGGACGGCGCGAAGGCGGTTCAGGCACGCCGGAGGGCCGCGTGAACCGCTACGCCACCGCCGCCGCGTTCAAGCAAGCCGTCGAGACCCGCCTGCGCTCCACGTCGTCCAGCGGGAACGACTTCGCACGCAAGCGTCAGCTTCTAGTCTTCGACCGGTTCCTCGCGCGCACAGACCTTCACCGCGCGCAAGACGCATGCACTTCCGGACGCTCTTCCCGCGCCGCCTCCTGGGTGGGAAGCTCCGTATGCGCGAATGGTCGCGGAGGACGAGCTGCCTTGGGCAGACGTCCATGCCCTCACACGCGCTCTCGAGGCATTCCTGACCCCCGTGCTCGACGGTACGGCGCGGCGGACCTGGACGCCGTCGGTGTGGAAGTGGGGCCCGTAGCCGAGAGTCGGTCGCACACCTGGGATGGTCGCGTTGGGTTAGGATGGAGAACGGAGCGTCCTTGCGCGCTCTCGAAACGGCCGCCCGAACATCTGAGCGCTCGATGAAGTCCGCCAGCTTGTCTGTCTCGTTCTGGCATGTCGGTCTGGAGAACATCCCGGAGGGCAACTTCGTGCATCGCCGGGTGATGCCAGAGCAAGCCAAACGGCTGATTGAGGAAGCTCGGCACGCGGGCACCCTCTTCTGCGCGAGCCACGACGATCTTCTGGCGCCCTACAACGAGCGAGAGAAGCGCAACCACGAGGCGCTTTGTCGCGTCCTCGGCGCGCACCATGGAATCGCGTTGTCGTTCGAGGACTTCGTGGTCAAGGACAAGATTGATGGTGAGGACAGTTTCACCATCCAGCCGCTCGCGCTCGTCGCCGGAGAAGCCGGAGGTCGGGCGGCCGTTCTTTCGGGTCCGGTGCAAATTCGAGAGTCTGAACCTCCTCGTTGCGGAAGGAGGTTCGCATTCATTGCATTGGTGGAGGCGCCGGGAATCGAATTCTCACGAGACGCTCTTTCAAACGCGGCGATGTCGCTTGTCTTTCCGTCTCGAGTGTTCGATGTTCCGGCGCTTCCACGGCGCGCGCGTGTCGACGTGAGTCGACATGGGTTTGCGTAGATCGACCGGGGTCGTGGAGACATTTTGGAGACGGGGCGTGAGCCCGGTGGCGCGGGCGCCATCCAGCTCGAGGTGAAGGCTCGCCGAGCGCGCCCCGCACAAAACTAAACCACTGGTTTAGAAACGTACTTGCACAAAACTAAACTATCGGTTACGTTCTGTGCCGTGCCTTCTCACGTCGAGCCTGCTCCGAGCTGGGACCGCCTGTTCGAGTTCGCGGTCGGTCAGGAGGGTCACTTCACCACGAAGCAAGCGGCTGAGGCGGGGTACTCCCCGCAGCTCCTGCTCAAGTACCTGAAGAACGGGCGGATTACCCGCGTTCGGCGTGGCGTCTATCGAATCGTTCACTTTCCGGCGGGCGAGCACGAGGACCTTGCCGCAATCTGGCTCTGGTCGGACAGGGAGGGGGTCTTCTCGCATGAGACCGCGCTCATGCTCCTCAACCTCTCGGATGCGCTCCCGCGAAAGGTGAACCTGACGCTTCCCACGGGCTGGATCAAACGTCGCTTCCGCGTGCCGAAGGGGGTCCTTCTTCACCACGGTGACGTTCCGAAGAACGAGCGCATCGAGATTGGCGCGTTCCCCGTGACGAACGCGCTTCGGACTCTGATCGATTGCGTGGACGCGCATGTGGCACCCGAGTTCATCGAGGCCGCAGTTCGACAGGCGCGGGCACGCGGGCTCATAGACAGGGACGGCGCGAAGGCGGTTCAGGCACGCCGGAGGGCCGCGTGAACCGCTACGCCACCGCCGCCGCGTTCAAGCAGGCCGTCGAGACCCGCCTGCGCTCCACGTCGTCCAGCGGGAACGACTTCGCACGCAAGCGTCAGCTTCTAGTCTTCGACCGTTTCCTCGCGCGCATCACACGCGAGCTAGGCGACAGTGCCATGCTCAAGGGGGGGCTCGTCGTGGAGCTTCGCGTCGAGCGCGCCCGCGCCACCAAGGACATTGACCTCCGGCAAGCCCTACGGCCAACGGTTCGGCCTCGACATTGCCTTCGCGGACCCCATCTTTGGCGAACCGGACATGGTGGTGGCCGGGGACGTGCTCGGGTTCGCTGGCATCGAGCCCCCCACGCTGCGGCTCTACCCGCTCGAGACGCACATCGCGGAAAAGCTTCACGCCTACACGCTTCCGCGCAAGCGTCCGAACTCGCGAGTGAAGGATCTTCCAGACATCGCGCTCCTCGCGGGTGTTCGCGAGATCGAACCTGAGGGGCTTCGTCGGGCGCTCGAACAGACCTTCAGCGCGCGCAAGACGCATGCACTTCCGGACGCTCTTCCCGCGCCGCCTCCTGGGTGGGCAGCTCCGTACGCGCGGATGGTCGCGGAGGACGACCTGCCTTGGGCAGACGTCCATGTCCTCACGCGCGCTCTCGAAGCATTCCTGAACCCCGTGCTCGACGGTACGGCGTCGCAGCTCTGGACGCCGTCGGTGTGGAAGTGGGGCCCGTAGCCGAGAGTCGGTCGCTCACCTGGGATGGTCGCGATGGGTTAAGATGGGGACGGAGCGTCCTTGCGCGCTCTCGCAACGGCCGCCCGAACATCCGAGCGCTCGATGAAATCCGCAAGCTTGTCTGTTTCGTTCTGGCATGTCGGCCTGGAGAACATCCCGGAAGGCAACTTCATCCATCGACGGGTGATGCCAGAGCAAGCCAAACGGCTGATTGAGGAAGCTCGGCACGCGGGCACCCTCTTCTGCGCGAGCCACGACGATCTTCTGGCGCCCTACAACGAGGGCGAGAAGCGCAACCATGAGGCGCTTTGCCGCGTCCTCGGCGAGCACTATGGAATCGCGTTGTCGTTCGAGGACTTCGTGGTCAAGGACAAGATTGATGGTGAGGACAGCTTCACCATCCAGCCGCTCGCGCTTGTCGAGATCGACGGGCCGAATCGACTCATGATCGTCAACTGCCACTACGTCATGAGCGACGAACGAAAACGGGGCACCCTCGCATTCGACATCGACCCCGTTTCAGTGACGTTCCATTTGCTCGAGGCGGCGGCCGACGCGCTGCCGCCCGAAACAGAGAGCACGTGACCGGGAGCTCAGCGCTGGCGCTCCGGCGGCTCACCGGCCCAGTGACCCTCACACCGGAGAAGCCGGAAGTCGGGCGGCCGTTCTTCCGGGTCCGGTGCAAATTCGAGAGTCTGAACCTCCTCCGGGTCGCGGAAGGAGGTTCGAATTCATTGCAATGGTGGAGGCGCCGGGAATCGAATTTTGAAAACGACCTAGCGAGAAACCGCGCGGGCACGCGGACTTGGCCAAGAACCTCGCGAAGTCGTTGACGATGTTCGATCCCGGCGCGGTCCGCGCCGTACCGTCTGGTTCCGTCGGTTGGTGCAGGGTCGCGGCAACATGGCGGCAACGGCGCCGGTGGTGTCAAGTTCGGCGGGTCGTTCCTTGCGCACTACGTTCCCACCGCTCCTACAGGACCCGTCCATCGAGGGCAGACCCCGGCGCTGTCCCGCGGAGCCGACGATGTAGCATCAGCGCTTCCTGGTCGGTCATGCTCGACACGATGTCCGCGACGAGTCGGACGCGCCGCTTGGCTGGGCTAAGACCTGCGTAGAGTTCTTTCGACGTTCCAGCCGGCTGATCTGCGAAACGTCCCGGAAGGACGTGTCGTTTCTTTTTCTTCACCGCGTCAAGGTAGTCCTCGAAGAGTTCTTCGACGATCCGCCTGTGCCCGACCTGCTGCGTGGCGAGTCGTGGATTCAAGATCACGTAGACCCAGGTCAGCTCTTTCAGAATTTCGATACGGTTGCGAAGATTCTCCGGAAGGCTGAGCAACACCTGCCCCGACTTCTCCGTGACGTTGATCCCGTTCACGAGGTCTTGGATCTGGTCAGAAGTCCACATTCGGAGCTTGGCGCGGTGGTGATACGTGCCTCTGTAGGACTCGGCCACCGCGCACGCAGCCATGGCGACCTTGAAAGCATCTGCGAGCTTCTGCTGCGTCTTGCCAGTAGTGCCGCTGCGGTCAAACGCTCGCTTCAGGAATCGCTCCGCTTCGGGGGATAGACCATCGTCGCTCGCGGCCAGCCGATCCAGCGGGACGATTCCCGCACGATAGAAGTCCTCAGCGTCATGGATCGAGTACGCGATGTCGTCCGCCAGCTCCATGCACTGAGCTTCGATGCTGCGAGCGTCTCCGGGCGGGCCACCGCGCCGACAAAACTCGAAGTCCTGCTCTTCGGTCCTGTAAGCACCCCACTTCTTGTGCTTGTCGAGCCGCCCGCCATCTCGCTCGATGACGTCCTTCCCTTCCTTGGCTGCTCTGTACCAGGGGTACTTCAGAACGGCCGACAGAGTGGCGCGCGTCAGGTCGAGCCCGAGGTGCTTGTGGGTTCGAACTGCCAGCTTGGTGACTATTCTGAACGTCTGGGCGTTGCCCTCGTAGCCGTCCGACAGACCCTCGGCGGTGACCAAGTCATCCAGCGCCGTCTCTGCTGCATGTCCGAATGGCGGGTGTCCTAGATCGTGCGCAAATCCAGCGGCCTCCGCCACCTCCGGGTCCGGCTTCAGCTTCTCGTCCTTGAGCCCCTTCGCGACCTTTTCAGCGATCCGTCGCGCAACTTGCCCGACCTTCATGGAGTGCGTGAGGCGGTTGTGAAACACGTGCCCCTCCTCAGGCGCTACGACCTGAGTGACCGAGTCCAGCCGTCGGAAAGCCGACGTGTGCAGAACGCGATCACGGTCGATCGCGCTCCAGCTACGAGCGTCCCCGGCTTTTGCAGCGGAGTGACGTCTCTTATCGCGCGCCACTCGCTGTCCGACTCACGTTCCCGCTCTGATCCAGAGTAACCTTGCCGTCAGCCTTTAGCCCGAGAATCGCTGCCTTCGCGTCACTTCGACCGTATCCCGTGCCGTCTTTGCCGAAGGACTCAATGACTTCCGCGATGGGCTTCGACCCCTTCGATGGGATCACGTCGAGAACGCGCCGCTCAAGCGCCGCGAACTTCTTGGGGTCCATGGCTGCCTCCGATCGTGGTGGTACTGTACGCATGTTGCCGGCTCTGGGCAACTCCGCGCCGCCGCTAGATTTGGGGTCGTCAGCCGCGGTCCGGCTCGCCGTCACTCCAAACGGCGACGTCGGCAGCTCCCAAGTCTCCTCGGCGTTCCCGCCAACTCCTCCACTTCCGATACCCGTCCAAGACCAGGACTAGGAGCCGGTGACCGGGACTCGGTCCGCCCCCCATGCTATTTGCGCACCTCTTGACAGCCTTGGCCCGCCAAGTGAACACGGAGACAAAAAATGTCCGTTCATTTTTTGTAAACATCCAAGTTGATTGCTTTTTTGTGGAAGTCTCAAAACATTCGGATTGACGGACACTGAACGGATGAGCCAAGAACCCGACTCGGGTTCTTGGCTTGCGTGCGAATTTCAATGGAGGGTGTCGCCATGAACAAGACCGAAAAGCCCGCCGCCTTGCGGACCCTTTCGGACGAGGCACTCGCGGCTGCTGAGGCTGCGAAGCCGTCCAACGAGCACGAAGTTCAGGAGGCACTGGAGCGCGGGAAGCGCGAAAGGCAGAAGGCGCAGCAGACGCCCCCTGCCATCGGGGTGCCGCCAAGCGTTCGGTTCCGGTGACGAATGTCCGACGCTCCTAGCGTCGTGGTTCGCCCGTTTGCAGAAGGGGAGCTTGAACACTGGCTGCGTGGCGGGTCGCGCGCGTCGCTGTACCTGTTTGAATACCTCACGGACCTAGGCGCGCACAGCATTCTTGTCGAGACGCGCTACGTCGATCGGCACTTCCTCGATGACTTCGTGAGCTACTACGCGAGGTCCTTCCGCGCGCCTCCGCCGCAGTGCAGTCGCCTGCACTTCTTTACCTCGTCGCCCGAGGACTTGCTGGCCAGGCTGCACGCGGCCTGCAACGGCCAGACCGAGTCGGTGGAGCGCGAACTCCAGGAGGCGTACCTGGGCTTTGTTGTGGTCCGTCCTCTTGACGGGGCGAGCATAGGGCGGACCGTGCTCAAGACGTACCCAATCGCCGGTCGTCGGCACTATGAAGTGGTGCGCCCGTACCATGTGCACTTGCTCGGATTGCGCTTGCGCGTTGACGGCCTCGCTTACCAACAGCAGGACCAGGGCGCCGCCGTCTGCGCATCCACTGCGCTGTGGTCGGCGCTACAGCGCGTGGCGAGAGTTGCCGGGTACCGCACGCCGACGCCGTCGGCGATCACCGTCGCGGCGAAGAGCCCGTTTCCGGCCCAGAACGGGCTGACTTGGACGCAGATGGCGGAGGCGCTCAACGCGCTTGGCTACGTCGCAGATGTGCTTGAGCCTTCGGATAACCGAGACTTCTTTCGCGCCCAGATGGTGGCTTGCCTTCGGTCGCAGCTCCCCGTGATCCTGCTGCTCACCAAAGCAAGACCAGGGCGCGACGGGGGAAAAATGAGGGATGGCCATGCTGTAACCCTTACAGGCTTCTCCGAACCAGCGACGACACGTGAGTTCGAGCCGTCTCAATCCCGAGTCGAGCCGTTAGGGATGGCCGCAGCGGCTGTGGAAGTCGTCTACACACACGACGACAACCTGGGCTCGCACGCGCACTACGAGCTTCGGGACTCCACCGACCGCGACGAGAACAACAACCCGAAGCTCATTCTGCATCGGGGGCGCACGGGCAAGGCATCGACTTACTGGGAACCAGACGACTGGGAGATAGAGGGTGCGCTGGTCCCGAAACCTCCAAAACTCCGTCTTTCTGTGTCAGCGCTCTTCGAGGAGCTGTTGGCGGTACGACCGGTGGTCGATTGGGCGCTGGAGAACACACCGGTTCATTGGGATGTGCGGTTTTTGGCCGGCGTCGATTATAGGAGGACTCTCTTCGACTCCGGACTCGATACCGCCGAGCTTCTTCAGTTCAACGCTTCGCTGTGTCTACCCAGGAACATTGGCGTGATTACGGCACGCCTGACGAGTCAGTCTCTGCTCGATCGCGGGAGAGTCCTTGACGTGTTGATTGACGCTACAGAAGTGAACCGCCTGAGCCCTGCGCAGCCGGCGTTGCTTGGACTCGTGGCACCGATGGTAGACAAGCATTCCCGGGCCTGGGTCAAGCTCCGCGTACTTGCTAGTAAGCTGGGCGTGCCGATCATCACCGCGCCTGTGGCCGCGCCCTAAGTCTGGCCGCCGCCGAGCCGGCAATCTGTCTTGGCCGGGCGTCACGCCGGCAGAGAGGTCGGTGGACGCGACTCCTGGCAGACGAGCCGTCGGGTCGCCCGCGAAATCTGAAGGACTTCTGCGTACCGCGCTCGTGGACGCACCGCACCGCGCGCGCAAGTTTCTGCGAGTATCCTGTGTGGTAGTGCGAATTCCGGACGCACTTGAGCGCTCGTTCCGACGGCACTTGAGCACCGATTCCGACGCGACTTGAGCGCTCGTTCCGACGCACTTGAGCACCGATTCCGGGCCACTTGAGCGCCCGTTCCGGCGCACTTGAGCGCTCGGCTCTCTGGCCGGAGCACAGCGGCGGGTCCTTCCCCGAAGCGTTGGTCGCCGCTGCCGTGCGGTGCGACCGGCGCGCATGGAACGACTCAGCATGCGCAAGGTTCGAGAGACTCTCCGTTTGACCGACGCTGGCCGCAGCCAGCGTGAGGTCGCTGCGTCGCTCGCGATCGCGACGGGCACTGTCGCGGGTTACCTGCAGCGCGCGCGGGAGGCGGGGCTGACGTGGGAGCGCGCGGAGGCCATGACCGACGAGGCGGTCGAGGCGGCATTGTTCCGCTACCTCGGCCACAACGAGCCGGCGGCGCGCGCGGTGATCGACTTCGCGCACCTGCATCGCGAGCTGAGTCGCACTGGCGTCACGCTGCAGCTGTTGTGGGAGGAGTATCACGCCGCGGCGACCGGCTGCGGCGAGAGTCGGCTACCGTACCGCTACAGCCAGTTCTGCGAGCTGTACGGTGCCTGGCGGAGCAAGCTGTCGCCGACGATGCGCCAGGTGCATCGCGCCGGCGAGAAGGCGTTCCTCGACTACTCGGGCAAGAAGCCGCACATCGTCGATCCGCAGACGGGCGAAGAGCACGAGGTCGAGCTGTTCGTGATGGTCCTCGGCGCCAGCAACTACACCTTCGCCGAGGCCACGCTCACCCAGAAGATCGTCGACTTCGTCGGTTCGACGATCCGCGGGCTCGAATACTTCGGAGCGTCGCCGGAGGTGCTCGTTCCTGATCAGCTGCGCAGCGCCGTCCGCGGTCCCGACCGCTACGACCCGCTGCTCAACGAGACCTACCTCGACTTCGCGAGGCACTACGAGCTCGCGGTGATCCCGGCGCGGCCGCGCAAGCCGCGGGACAAGGCCAAGGTCGAAGCGGCCGTGCTGCTGGCGCAGCGCTGGATCGTCGCGCGGCTGCGCAACAGTAAGTTCTTCAGCCTGAGCGAGCTCAACGAGGCCATCGCGGAGCTGCTCGAGGACCTCAACGCTCGGCCGTTCAAGCGGCTGGAAGGCTGTCGTCGCTCGGCATTCGAGAGCATCGACCTGCCGGCGATGCGGCCCCTGCCCGCGCTGCGCTACGAGCTGCGCGAGCGGCGCAAGGTCGGCGTCAACATCGACTACCACGTCGAGTTCGACTTCCGGCACTACAGCGTGTCGCACACGCTGATCGGCCAGCAGGTCGAGGTGCGCGCAACAGCGAGCATCGTGGAGATCTTCCGGAACAATGAGCGAATCGCGTCCCACCCGCGCAGCTATGGCAGGCGCGGCACGCCGGTCACCTGCGACGCGCATCGTCCGCTGCAGCACGAGCATCGGACGTGGCCGCCCGAGCGCATGATCGAGTGGGCCTCGACGTTCGGGCCGGCGGTCGCCACCGTGGTCGAGCGCACGCTCGCGCAGTACGTGCATCCCGACCAGGGCCACCGCGCGTGTCTCGGCCTCCTGCGTGTCGCCCAGAAGCACGGCGCCGAGCGCATGGACGCCGCGTGCGCCCTCGCGCTGACGGCGAGCATCTCGCGCGCACCGCACCGCAAGTACATCGAAGCCATCCTCCGGCAGGGACTCGACCGCGAGCAGCGGTCGCCCGCCGCCACCAGAGCTGCACCGCTCGAGCACGATAACGTGCGCGGCGGTGAGTATTACGACCGAAAGGAGATCGTCCATTGACCACCATCGAAGACACCCTCACCAAGCTCGACGAGCTGCGGCTCGGCGCCATGGCCGAGGCGACACGCGAGCTGATGCGCGCGCCGCCGGATCAACGACTCAACTTCGACGAGAAGCTCGGCATCATCGTGGATCGCGAGTGGACCGCGCGCGACAACCGGCGCACTGCACGGCGCCTGAAAGAGGCCAAGCTCGCGACCCACGCGACGTTGGAAGACGTCGCGTGCGATCCCGAGCGCGGCATCGCCAAGGCCACCGTCCGCCAGCTCGGCACCTGCCGCTGGGTCAGCGAGCACCACAACGTGATCGTGATCGGCAAGACCGGCGTCGGGAAGAGCTACCTCGGTGCCGCGCTCGCGGACGCTGCATGCCGTGCCGGGCACCGCTCGCTCTTCGTCCGCGTGCCGCGCGTGCTCGAAGAGCTGGCGCTCGCGCGTGTCTCCGGCACGTCGAACTCGCTGCTCGGCAAGCTCGCGCGCATCGACGTCCTGGTGCTCGACGACTTCTTGCTCAACCCGATGACCGACGACCAGCGCCGCGACCTGCTGGAGGTGCTCGAGGATCGCTACGGCAAGTCGTCGACCGTGATCACCACCCAGCTCGCGACGAAAACTTGGCACGCAGCGCTCGGAGATCCGACGATCGCTGACGCGATCTGCGACCGCGTCGTGCACAACGCCCACGTCGTCTCGCTCGGCGGACCCTCCATCCGCGCGAAGAAGGCCCTAACCAAGGAACCGACCAAGCAGTCCTGACCCCAACCCCACCCGTCGCTGCGCTCCGATCAGCGCTCAGATGCCTTCGGAATGACTGCTCACGTCAGCGCGGAACGGGTGCTCAAGTCGGTCGGAATACGCATGGTAGGGAGCAAATGGACCTAGCAACTGCGCGGGAGCGATTCGACACGGCGATGGCGCACTGCGACAACATCATCACAGTGCATCGAACGCACGGAGGAGGCGGACGCGGCTTGCGCACGCTGGAACCATCGCTCAACAGAGCAGTGGTGGTTCTCTCAGTTGCGGCGTGGCAGTCGGCTCTGCAGGATCTCGCGGAGTCTGCACTCGATCATGCTCATCCACCTGGCGGGAGCGGTCTGGGCAGCTTGCTACGAGGACAGGTGTTGAAGCACATCCAAGACTTCAGTACCCCCAATGCAGAAAACTCGCGTAATCTCTTGAAACTAGTTGACTTCGATCCCTTCCATGCCTGGACCTGGACTCAACATCAAGGGCGGGGCCTTGGTATGATGACAATTCGACCTGCCGACGCGGCCGAGAAGATCCGGGACTGGCTCAGGCTGCGACACGACATCGCCCACGGACACGCCAAGCTGACTGTTGTGGGCGTCCTTGAAGACGTCCGTCAGCGGGCGCAGAGGTGGCTGCGCTCACATCGAGGTGCGGACCGTCAAGCCGCCATGAACCACCTGAAGAATTTACCGGAGTACTCGCCTTCCCTTCGGCTCAAGGACGCTGAGAGCTGTGTCAGGACCTTTCGGCGCCTCGCGCGACTAACAGCACTCGGGCTTGCTGCAGCGACCGGCGCGGGCCCCGCGAACGCCTGGTGAGCTTTTCGTCCGAATGTCACCGATCTACCTTCTCGCCTGACTCCTCGGCGGCACCTCAAAGCGCGACGCGCGCGCTAACTGCTCGCAAAGATCTGCGAGAACGCCCGTCGGATTCCCCGAATGCTTTTCGACGAGGAACTCTGCCAGGGGGGTCGGCCCGGCGCAGCGGCGCAGACCCGGGGCGACGACCCACGCCGCACCACTGTCGCCCATGTGGCCGCGCCAGTGGTTCGGGTCGGACGACATCACCAGCGCTGCGCCATGCCTTCCGTAAAACACCACGACCATCGCCAACTCCCCCCCGGACGGGAAGAGGGCGAGAGTGTGACAACTCTCCCACCCGAACGTTTTCACCAGCTCCTCGTTGGACCCCAGGAAGCCCGATCCGCGGATGGGCACATTGTCGCGCTCGTCCGAATTGCGCCCCCAAAGAAACCGGCGAAGCTGAGCCGCGTCGGAGCTGGTCGCAAACCCGGGCGACAAGAAGAGGCAACCGAATCCGAGGGCGAGCTTGGCCAGAAAGCGCGCGCCGAGATCGGTTGAGATCGCTACCTCGTGGTCGCGCATCTCCCCCACTGGCAATGACTTGATGAACTCGATGTGATGAGCCCGCTCCGTCGGTACGGGCGGGTGCGGTGGCAGATGGCCTTTGGGCGCTGCGTTCACGAAGTGAATCGGGGCCCCGCGTAACGCGGCTTTTGCGCTTCTCCAGATGATGTCGTGCCAGATCGGATCGCGCGTGACGTATGCGATGTAGACCGCTCCGGGATCCCAGTCTGAGTTGCGCACATGCGGAGGTTTCCCGACAAAGGTGGGCTGATCCGGGTGGGATTGGTGAACGTGGTAGATGTGATCGCCAAAGGGGCCAAGCCAGAAGTCGCAGATTGTTCCGTCGTGAGACCAAGCCTTCATCGCACCAATGAAGGTCAACGGGACAACCGGCTTCGCGGTCGGGTCACAGAACTCCACGGCGCAGGCCGCGCGCGCGTTGTGGATCAACCAGCTACGGACAAATGGACCGTCGATCCAGCGCCCGCACGCGGAATTGCAGGGTTCGCAAATGCGTAGGATGAAGGGATTTGTCGGTTGGACGCCGCCGCCGAGGGCTCGGGGGACCACATGTTCGTCCGTGAACTCGTCCGGCTTGTCGTAGCCACAGTATGGGCAATGCATTGCCCGGAACCGTACGAGAACGCCGCAGCTGGCGCAAAGCTGCCAGCGCCGCGCTGGAGGGCGGGGCTGCGGGGCTCGGGCGTCACGCCGTTGAACACCGCACAGCAAGGCGCACTACGCGGCAGTGACGACAGGCTCAGTATTCCTTCGAGGAGCGCTGGCTAGCGCGCATTCGCTCTCGCCCTTCGTGCTCCTTCCACTCCGCCTCCAGCACCTCGTCGCTGGGTTCTAAATGACCGATCGCAATTCGCGTAGCGATTTGCGATCGGCTGCGTCAGGCCGCCCGCCGCAGCGCGAGGCCGCGAGTGTGGCGACGGTTGAAGTCATTGAGGAAGCGTCGGACATGGCGCATCAACTCGGGAAGTGTGACGCAGCGATGGTTCCTGGTGACATTGGCGTGGAGGTCGAGCCAAACGCGCTCGATGCGGTTGGCGTCCGGGCAGTAGGGAGGCAGGAAGTGTAGCTGGATCTTGTCGGCGAAGTGAGCGAGGACCTCGCGTGTGACCTTGCTGCTGTGGATGACGTAGTTGTCGACGATGAGGTGGATGGTGCGGGCTTGCGGGTTCTGCTCCACCAAGCGCCAGAGGAGCTTGCAGAAAAGCCAGCTCGCCTTGCTCTCGGCGTCGACCCAGACGAGCTGGCCGGTTCGGGCGTCGAGAGCGCCGGCGATGTAGGCCTTATGGTTCTTGCCCGGCGTGACCACCCGGCGTTGGACCCCGGGAGCATCCAGTCGCGGCCGATTTTCGGGTTGAGGTGGATGTCGACCTCATCGCAGTAGAAGACGGGCTGCCGGGCAGATGCGGTCTCCGCCAGGCGCCGAAGCGCGCGAAGGCGGTGCTCGCGCTTGGCCTTGCGCCAGGGGCAGAGCACGATGGGCTTTGGGGCGCCGAGTCGCGCCCCGATCGCGCAGTGCGCGGCCCATGGTGCAAACGGCAATGCGGCCGAAGCCGCGCCGCTCCAACTCGAGACAGAGCAGCTCGCGGGTCCAGCTGGGACGTTCCCAGCCGAAGTCGAGGGGAACGCGCTCGAGCACCCGCCAGAGCTCGTCGCGGAAGTCAGCATCGACCTTGGGCGCCCCGTTTCCTTTGCGCTGGTCGTAGAGGCCGAAGATGCCCTGCTCGGAGAATCGATTCGCGGCCTTGACGACGGTCGAAACGGCAAGGTCGAGCGCACGAGCAACCGCGACGGTGCGCTGACCGCAGAGCAGCTTGTAAACGGCCTGAAATCGCAGGGCTGTGGCGGGGTCGCCACTGCTGCGCCCGATGTGTAGCAATCGTCGTCGTTCGTGTCGCGGCAAACGCGGTAAGATGCCCACGGGAACCTCCGATGTTGGTTGTCTTGCAACTCCGTCATCGTCGATGGTTCCCAACTTTTCAATCCATCCCACGACGTTTTCCCCCCCTGAGGCCGCGCAGCGGCCGATTTGGGGGGGAAGCCCGCGCGCAGGCGCAGCCGAGCACGGGCGTGGGGGGGCAACTTCAACTCCTAACAGCCGTCCGCGATCGACAATCGCGACCGGTCATTTAGCTCCGTGGCCAGCTGCTCGACCTCGTTGAGCGGGTCGACCGCCTTCGCGTAGCGCTTCACAGCCGCGAGCCAGCGCTCGGTGACCGAGTCGAGCTGCTTGGTCCCGAGAGCCTGCTCGTAGGCGGTCACGAACGCTTGAAGGTCTTGCGATTTGCGCCAGTCTGCGGCCATGCGCTCGAACGCCTTCGCCAGCTCGCGCTTGTACCAGCCGAGACGCTCAGTGCGGAGACGCCTGCGCTGCTCGGCTTCTCGCTCGGCATGCTGCCGCTCCATGTCGATGCGGCCCTGCCGGAGCTTTTTGGCGGCGCGCTCGACGTCCACGACCACGCGGCCGAGCAGTTCTTCGAGTCGCACCGCCTTCGAGTCGGACCAGATCGAGCCGCCCTGGACGCGGAGCTTGAGCTGGCCGGACGGGTAGCGGTCGTGTTTCGGGACCTGGGTGCCCAGGCTCTTGTGGTCTCGCTTCTCGTCCTCGGTGGCGAAGTGAGGGCGCCAGCCGACGACCTCTTCGAGGGTCAGCTCGACGTTCTCGCCCTCGACGGTGACCTTGATCGCCAGGTTCTTCTCGTAGCCGGTCTCCACCAGGAGCACCTCGTGCTCGCGCTCCGCCAGCACCTTGAACAGCGCGTCGAGCGCTCGGAGCGTCCTGCTGATCGAGTCAGGGCCGATCTTGAGCGCGGTGTCGGTGACCCTTGTCTGCGAAACCCGCAGCAGGCCATTGTGGTCGGGCCCTGCTTCGCGCAGCTCGGCGCGAAGGCGGTCGACGACGGCGTGAGGCGACCGAAGCGCGTCGCGCACCACGACTTCCGGCGCGGGCGGCTCCGGCTCCTCGTGCCGCTGCACGGGCGGCTTGCGGAACGTGATCTCCAGCTCCCACGGCTTGAGAGATTTCGGCGGCGGTGGCAGCTTCGGGCGCTTGAGCTTCTGCCCAGCGGCCAGTCGGGCCCAGTAGCCCACCCCTGGGTACGGGATCCCGAGCCGCTTGCACCGCTTGGCAAGCGCGACGTCGGACATGCCGAACTCGGGAGCGAGCTTGGACATCGGCTTGGACCAGACCAGGTCGAAGAGGTCTTCGCGGGTCAGCGTAATTCCGTTATCGTCGTCGGCCTTCAACGCGGAACTCATGGCCCGCTGCATACACCGTCGCCCCCACGACGACCCCGACACAAAGTCGGGTGAGCGCGGACGCTAGTCGAATTGCTGGATCGCCCCGACGAATGAAGGTCCCCGCCTGCGAAGTGGCCCGGTTCAGCGCTTGTCGGAAGGCCCCTGAAATAGATCAGAAAGCACGCGCGCGAGCACTGCGTGCGATTGCCACTGAATTGGCCTCCAGAATTCGCCTTCGAACAGCAGCGCTTCGAGCTGCACGCTGGAGCCCAGATTGCGGAAATACTTCCGCAGCTTGTCTGAGAGGTCCCGATCCTGTGCGGATGGGCCTGGGAGGAAGCCCAGCATCTCCGTGAAGAATTCTCGTTCCTCACTGGGTGGGTGATTGTGAACCACGAGTGCCGCTGTTGGCCGGTCAAGTGCAGCGCGCTCTTGAAGTCCGAGCAGGCCTGCACGGGGAAGAGGCACGGCTTCGGTTGCACCACTGGAAGCGGCGATGTGGCGATACAAGTTCGGGTTGTCCAAATCGGTCCACGAGATGAGCCCGATTTCGTGCTTCAGGCCCTCCACGTAGATCTCAAAGCCTCGCAAGATGACGTTTCGATCCACCGCTTCGTCCAATCGAACTGCTTCGCCGCTCTCGACCGACCGCCGAATCGCGTCAGCGACTGCCTGGGCGCCAGACAAAGGTCCTTCAGTGAAGGACCAATCCTCCGACCGACTGGCAAAAAGGTTCACCAAAAGCTGTCCAGCCAAGCCAAGAACCGGCGGATTCTTTTTGTCTTCCACGGCCGCTCCGGTCGCAAAGTAAGACCTGCGAACTCCCGGTCAACGGTCCAAGCGGAAAGACCGGCGGCTAGCGCGACGGTCGGCGGGTCACCACCCCCCAGAAAGGTGGGCAGGTGAAAGCGGCGTGACAGCCGCTGAGCCCCAAGCTCACCCGGTGGCCGGCCGCGGGCCAAACGGGTGCGTGGGCGGCGAAGCGAGAGGTCAAGACGCCAGCGTTGCGCCTAGCGCAATGGCGTGGGCGTCCGGCCGAGCTGAGTGTCCGCGTTGCCGTCACTGCACAACTCCAGCGCCTGCGGATGCCTTGGGGATCGCTTGGGCGGTCCAAGAAACCGCGTACGACGACTTCGCGTTCGATGCGCGGAACTCACCGGATGCGGAGAGCGATGAACTCACGGTTACCGGCTGCATCGCGCCTCGTGCGATCTGGGTTGACGACGTGACATGATCACTGAAACTTCCGGACGTAGCGCACTCGACCCTGTCACCATCGAACGCCGAGATACGCGTAACCCATGACAGGTTGACGCTTTCCGGGCTGTCGACGCGCTGGGCCTCCAGGACCGTTGGGTCTGAGACCGGGACAACCGTAGCGTTCAGCAGGCAATCGGCGCGAAGATTCCACGGGGTGCTGCCCCAAGTTCCATCTTCGGAAATCTGAACCCGGGTGAAACGGATTTCGACTTCGATTGGGTAAATCCACGCCATTTTTCCGGGGAGTTCTGAGCGGTAGGGGATCTGCCGGAACTCTGTGAAAATGGGCACAGCAGGACCTTCGGCCCGGTAGTTCCCGTAGACCTCCGAGGGGCTCTTCGCGAAGATTGCCTGTCCGCTAACTGGGACCAATCCGCGGCCAGCCATCTTGCTCGAAAGCTTGGACCTCTGGGTGAACGCGGAGATCGCTCCGCCCCAATTGAGGAAGCTCGCGCGTGCGTCTGCGTTGAAGGTTCGCGCGTCCCCGGAAATCACTTCCTCGTAGCTGTGGCCGAAGTAGATCCTCCAGGGGTAGTACACCGCGCCGGGCGGCGGCTCCAGCATCGGCCCCGAGTCATCGAGCTCGACGACGTAGGAGAGTTGGTATGCTCGATAGGAAGCGTACTGCGTAGCTAACCCGACACCGCCGCCGACGGACACGATGCCCCAGGCACTGGCGTTTGCGGCAAGTTGTTCTTCGGTCTCCACCGCGAGGGCCTCGTGCCTCATCTCGTTCAGCGGAGTGAACCGAGGCGGGCCCGCTTTGGGAAACAACGAACCGGTGGTCATTGGAGCGAAACGCTGGTCATGCGCGACCCCAAGATGGACGACTCCGATCGCCGGTGACGCGGAAGCCCGAACGGACCTCGGTGCGCCGAACACCTGCGGGCGTGGGGCCAGGTTCTCCCCTGCTGTTTCTCCCCACGCCAAGGGAGATGGCATCCTTGTGCCAGCACGCATGAAGTGATCGCGCTGCACGCCAAGTGAATCGCAACCGTTGGGCACCGCCAGCTCAGCATCGTCATTCTCCCGCTCGCGCCCGCCTCAGAATATCGTTACGATAGTCCTAACGTGGACGACGACAACAATGAATCAGGCCGCGACATGGGGAATGTGCGCCGTGCGGTGAAGGAGCACTACGAGCATCGGAGCGGCCCGCTGTTCTTGGCGCAGCTCGGGCAATTGCTTCCTGAGCCCAAGAGCGATTCGCCGCCTAGCATGCCGTTGCATTGACGGTCGCCGTCGGTCACCTCGCTCCCCTCTGTGCGCCGGCAGGTGAACGCCGATACGTTGGGCGGACCGTCAGGACGCCGCGGCGCGATCGTCCTGATGCTTGCCTCATCGATGCGGATGCATCATCTTCCTCTTCCTGCGGCTGACCTCGATCCCATGTGGAGCACCCAAGCGCAGTTCTCCGCCGATCAGCTTGATCAACTCGATCTTGCGCTCGACCAGCTCGCGCTCAGAGACCGAAACTTTTCGCGCTTTGGGCTCATGCTTGTCGACAATGTCGTAGAGCTTGCGCTGCACTCACACGCTCGAACTATCGCCGCGGAGAACCAGCGCCGTTGGGATCGCAACAAACCTCCCGAAGTTGATCTCAAAGTCGTGTCGCGCGCCCAAGGCCAACACTTCGTCGACAAGGTGAAATTGGCTGAAATAACCAAGCTCCTCGATTCGGATGAAGCTGAGTCGATTCGTATCCTTCACGAGTTCCGCAACAGCGCGCACCACGCTGGCCATCGGCACGAAGGCATACTTCACTCGATAGCCCTTTTCTATTTCGGCCTGGCGTGCGCGATTATGACTCGGGCACGTGGTCCCTCGCATTGGTCAAGTTCTTCTGCTGACGAGGTTCCACACCGGGCAAAGAAGCACCTCGGAGTGGGTCGTGGAATCACTGCGGCGCCCACCCGTGAGGACTTCGCGCAAGTGTGGGTCCGCCTTCGCGGAGTGGCTGACGACATGAGCGACGGCCTCATAAAGTCGCTGGGCGCGGACATGGAACGTACGATTGATGACATCGATGAGGCCCTGCGCTTTCTCAGCGAAGACGCGTTTGAACCAACGACGCGCGACCGAGCCACCGTCCGAGCCCAGGTAGCTCCACTCACCTTTACAGACGAAGGAGAGAAGTTTGCAGCTGAGCACGACTGCAAAGCGCGGACCGTCGCCGAGCGCTTTCAATGGATGGAGGTCAACTATCCACTTCCGATTCCTCGAGATCCGATTGGTGGATGGCGCATGCGACTCGATGGCCTGAAAGCAGAGCGCAACCTCCACGTCGGACTCAAGAAGTACAGCAACTTCATGAAGCAAACGGAAGCCTTCCGCGAACAGGTGTTCGAGGCAGCCGGTTCGTTGAATGCGGGCATTCAAGCAGCCATCGATGAGGCGAGGGGAAAGTGACGGTCCGCCGCCCAACAAGGCGCTGCACACTGCCCGGCCCGGCCGCCTATGCGGGTTTGTGCTGCACTTGCTGGTAGTGACGGCGGCTCTGGCTATTCCCTGAAGTACCCGATGAGGGGTGGGTGCGCGTCGCTTGTAGGCGCCATGAGTCGCTCCTTCAGGCTCCTGCTGAAGCTCTCGGGCGGAACTCGGAATTCCTTGTCGATGAGGACGAACTGAGTCTCCTTCAACTCGGTTCCGGCGAGGTCGTACACCATGTCGTAGAAGGACTCGAAGATAGGCCGGTTGTTGCGCTCGCTGATGTTCTTCATCGGCGTGTCTATGATCAACAGCGTGGGCAGAGGACCGTTTACGCGAGCCGCGAGACGATGAAGGGCGATCGCATAGCAGCATTTGAAGATGGTGACCTTCCCTCCGCTGCTGAGATTGCCATGGTTCGCGACGATGAACTCCTCCTCGCCCGGTCGCACGATCTGTGGGTAGAAGTTCGCTGCCTGGATCTTCACAACGTGCTCTGCGCCGATCCCGGGAAACTTCGCCCGAACAAGGCAGTCCTTGAAGAGATCCTCCAGGAGCCGGAGGTTGCCGGCATCTCCCTCGGCTTTCTCGCGTGCCTCGGCCAATTCGCGTCGGACACGACTCTCCTCAGCGGCAAGTGCGTCAGCAGAGGCCAACAATTCGGTGACTCGAACGGGAAGGACGCGGAGCCGTTCCAGGCGCTCGCCTTCAGCGACCAGCGCTGCCTTCTTGTGCTCCAGGTCGATCAACGAGGACATGAGCAGCGAGTCGTACTGCTTGAGTGCCTCCGACAGCTCCCTGTCCGTGGTGGACTTGGCTCGTCGAAGTTCGTCGAGATCGCGCTTGAACTTGCGCAATTGCGCCGTCCGTCGCTGTATCGACTCCAGAAGCTCGACCTGTCGAGCCTCTGCGTCCTTTTCAGCCACGTCGAGTTCAGACAAAGACACTTCGCCGCCGTCGGGTTGGCAGCATAGACCGCACGAGCCGAGCTTCCTCGGTGGCAGCGTCTTGGAGCACAGCGGACAGGTCTCGAACGCGACGCCCGCGAGGAGCGCCCTCGCTGCATCCGAGCGCCGGAAGCGGACGCCCAACATGCGAAGCTCGTTGAGATGTCGCTTCTCGTCGGAGATCATCTTTTGGACCGTTCCGACCGCGTTCTCCGTTGCCTCGATCTCCTCACCAAGGCGCCTCCCCCTGAGGCGCAGGGCGTCGGCGCCGTGCCCTTCGGCCGGCCTGGTACGCTCACGAAGACCACCGGCCTGCAGCTCGACGGCCGAGCTTTCTGCCTTGATGGCTTCCAGTCGCACGTCTATCTCCGCCTCTGACGCCAGGTTGGCATCTGCCAACGCCGATCGCAGCGTTCTCGCTCCCTCCTCGGTCGCACGGCGTCTGACGCGAAGGTCATCCAACTCCCGCTCGAGGGTGGCCACCTCCTCGTGGTGGAAACCGAGCACGAAGCGCAGAACATCCCGGCTCTTGAGCCGTCGCGAGAAATCTGCTGTGGGCTCCAGGTGAAACAGGCTGCTCTCCATGTGCGCCTGGTCCAGGTAGCAGTACCAGAGGAGGTCGCGGAGGCTGAGACGGACGAGATCCGAGTCCTCCTTCAGCTTGCTCTTCCGAACCCGCGGCACTCTCATGCCCGCGAGGTGGAAAAGCAGGTCCGAGAGGACCCCAACACCTGTGCCCGGAAGCACCTCGTCGCCACCGACCCGAGCAGGAATGTTCACGTCGAACGGCTCGTCGCCGTCGTGCCAAGCGGCGTGAACAGTAGTGGCATCTTGCGGCCGGACCAGGACCACATCGGTCTCACCGACGCGCACGATCAACTCGGCCTGCACGAATTCGCTCTGAAGAGCAGGCGTGTCGTGCAGCGTTCCGCCGAGGCAGTAGTCAACGAGATGAGCGATACTCGACTTGCCCGCCCCGATCTCCCCGTGGAAATAGGAGATGTCGGCGAAGTCCACGGTCTCCGTCGCTCGCTTGCAGACGAGAGTGAGTCGAACGATGCGGAGCTTCACAGGACGATTTCCTCACCCCAACGCATGTTCGTCAGCTCTGGAAACACCTCATAGATGAAGTTCTTCAAGCGCGAACCCGTTAGGTCCCCAAAGGCTTGCGTGACGACACGACTTCGAACCGCGAGGTCCTGAAACGCCTCCTGAGTCGCTAGGCTTGCAGCCAAGGAACGGCCCATCGGAGTCAGGTGCAGACGCACGGTGCGGCCCTCCACGGTAGCTCCGACCAATCGGCGTGCGCTAAGCAGCGCGATCCAGCGTCGATAGCGGTGGTCCCAGGGACCATAACGAAACCGGATCATCGAAGTCTCGATATTCGCCCGCTCATAGGGCTGGACGTGCGCCCTGCTCGGATCCTTCTCGGCCGCCTTGAGCGCGCGCTCAAGACAGTTGGGATAGCGCAGCAGGAAGTCGAGCTTGGCCAGCTTCGTCAGACCATCAACAGGACGCTCACTCTTCTTCTCAGCAGCGAGCAATAGCAGGAGAAGACGGGCCTCGTGGGGCTCATCCATGAGCCCGACGCGGGCTGCGGACCTGATCATTCGGAGGCTCACCTCGCCCCCCCGAGGTCGAACTTCGGCCCCCACCAAAGGTGGCACTCGGCCGTGAGCATCGCCGCCACGCCGACCAGCAACTCGTAAGGCTGGCGCTCAACCATTTCAGGTCGGTCCGTCGCAGCGGCTCGCAGCCGACCATAGACATCCTGCAACAGTCGGCGGCCGTAGGGCTGCGACAATTGCTCCGCCGCGAGAAGCGCTTCTGAGTACTCGCCCTTCACCACACCTTCGATTTGGTCGAGCAGCGGCGCGGTCCTCTCGGGCGCTGCGTCGGTGACCTCAAGTAGACGCCTTTCGGTCGCCAACATCCGGTCGCGAAAAATCTCCACCTGGCTCTGCAAGCCAGCGGCAAGCAGCTTCGCCTCCAGCACAGGGAGCTTCCTCTCAACAATTCCGGGTTTGAGCGATGCTGTTCCCGGGAGGTAGCGGAACGGCGCTGACTGTCGGTCTGCGACCACATCGAAGAGGTCCTGGATGGTGATGCGCTTCGCGGCGATCTCCGGATGTTTACGGTCATCGCCGGAGACGCAGCACCAGTGACGCGCCGGATCGTCGCTCCCAAGGGAGGACGCCCTGTACACCCGGGCAACCAGCTCATCTCGGAGGGAGTTGAGCTGTGCCCGCGCGAGTCCCGCGCAACCGGCTAGAAGGGGGACGTGGTTGTGCGCTATCTCTGCATCGAAGCTCTCGCGTTTAGGTCCGTTCTCCAACGACATCTTCCGGAGGGCAACGAACAGCGGCTCGTGGGGGTATTCGATGTCCGTGGCCAGCTTCTTGAAGGCCCCATCGAAGGGTGCAGCCACGGAATTCGGATCCGAAGCCCTTCGCACCGCGTCCAGAAGACGTGGCAGGGAGCGGTGGGCGTTCGTTTCCCCATCGGTGTCGAGGAATCGCGCGTTCGAAACGACGTGCAGGTTGGCGATACGGTTCGGAAAGCGCATGTCCAGATGCACGAGGTGCTTGACGGCACCACACATCTCGGTGTCCCCGAGGGTCCACTCACCCTGTTCGCGCTGGCGCGTCTTGACTTGGTAGCCCTCCCATTGTCCGTCACTGCGTTCCGCCAGAAGGTCTTCGTGATGTTCGCACCAGATGGCAACGTAAGGCTGCTTTTTGAGGGCGGCGCCGATGAGCAGAATCACGCCGTAGGCGTGCTGATAGCGGAAGTTGCGCTGGGTCTCGTCGCCGCGGTCTTCTGTGTCGAGAACGTGGTTCGGCGGCTCATCCGTGGGCGAGGGTGCGCCCCGCTTCGGGGGGCCCGGCTTCTTCTTCACAGACGGAGCGTCGCTACCGTCCGCGGACTTCTTCCTGCCGGCCACGATCGACTACTCCCTCTCAAACGCCGCCGTCTGAAACTTGAGCGTCTTCGCGTTCTCGCTGACGGTCCGGACGGCCGTCTCCTTGATGCCCTCAGGGACGCACACTCGCATCTCCAGGGTCACCTCGACTTCGGCATTCGGCAGCGTGGAAAGGTGCTCCAGGACCTCTACGACCGCCCGCCCGACGTCTTTCACGACTCGAGCGGGGTCGAGTTTCACGGATGCGACGAAGGTGTTGGGCGGCAGCTTGGGAGCGCCCGGAGCCGGCATCTGTTGGGATGCCGGCGGCCCGTCGCTGCCGGTCGGGGCTCGTCCGGTGTCGTGAGCACCGGGGGCGGCCGCGGGACCCCGTTCACGTTCCCGCTGGGCACGCGCCACCGCGGCCTTCACGAGCAGCGTGTTCCGATCGACGACGGCGATCTGGCCCTCACCAACCTTCAAGCCGCTGTAGCGCTTCTTCGTCTCGTCGAAGGTTGCGGCCACCGCGAATGTGTCGTCCGCAGTGAGCACGGAGGCGCCGTCTTGAGCGGCGAGTTCGAGGACGCTGCGGTTCGTCACGCGCGGCAGGTACAGGTAGCGAGCGAACCACTCGGCAAGTTGGGCGACGCTCACGTGCTCGCGCTCGCCCCAGAGGTGCTTGTCGAGCACTCCGCGAAGCTCGACGCCGCCGAGCTTGGAGCGGAGGACCCACTCCGTGGTGAAGCGGGATGTTGCCCGCTCCGCAAGGGATCCCTCACCACCGACCTTGAAGTCCTCCCACTCGATCTCGGCGCTGGGGTCCGCCTGCCTGGGTGCGAGCCCCCATGCGTACGTCGCGTGCAGGCGCACATCCAACGTGTTGTCGAACTCCTCGACCTTCGTTCCGACCTGGTTCTCCTGGAACTTGTCGAGGTTGAGGGGCGTGGACTCCTTCTGTATCGACTTCCACGCGAGGAAATGAGCGGTGGCGTTCAAGACGCCATCGAGGTCCTTCAAGTCGGGCGCGAGGAACAAGAGGCAGTTCCGTTCGAGCCTCGGCCCCGTGCCCTTGCTCTCCAAGATCGCTCGTGCTGCCTGGACCGCGGGGCTGGCGTTGTCCTTTCCGGTCTGCCCCTTCTTGTGGGGCTGCGTCGGGGAGAGCACGACCAAGCGAGCGGAGGGCTCATCCACCACGTCTCCGCTGGTCTCTGGGCAAGCGTGAACGGCGGCGAAGTCGCCGCGCTTCTTCGCGTCCCTCTGGATGCGCGAGACGACCTCGGCGTACAGGGTCTCAGCGTCGCGGAGGTTCGTGCTCGCCCGATCTTCGGCGAGCCGATTGAGGTTGGCCTTCGTCGAAATCCAGTAGCGGTTGCCGTCCTGATGGATGTACTTCGCCCGATCGCTGATCCGACGGAGCGCGTCCCCGAAGGTTGCCACGGACTCCCCGGGCTGAACGCATCCGAGGCGGACGCGGCGGTCGTCGATGCCAGGGTTCTTGTTGTCCGCGCCGGGGGCCGTGCCCATGTAGAGCGTCCGTGCGACCCGACGGCAGGCAGAGACCTTCCCGAGGTTGGGTGAGGCCCGATCGAGTTCGAGAGGTAGCGAGTGCTCTCCGTCTATGTCGAGCGAGATGATCGGCTCCCACACGTCGGGGAGGTAGCGCGTCAGCTCGGACCGAACGGCGCCGTCGTACATGGGCACGCTCGACGGCAGGATCATCAGGCTCGCGTCCTGACTCTCCCAAAGGCGGTGGACGACCTTTGCGAGCAAGCGGAGAACGCCGCGAGTGCGCTGGAACTTGTCGAGCGTGGACCAGTCGTCGTAGAGGCGCCGGAACAGCTCGGGATGGATCGGGTAGGCGTTGATGATGTCGCGCTCATACGCCCTCTCCCCGCAGCCGAGCGGGAAGTCATCCGACGAGTCCTTGTACATCTTCACGAAGCTCCGGACGACGGCCTCGCGTGCGGTGATGCTCTCCCTGGCGTCGATCGGCTCGAAGAGGCGGCGACGGACGATCTCGAAGCCCTCATCCGCGCTCGCCGGGCGCCACGGCTTGCCGACTCGGGTGAAGACGTTCTTCAACGTCTCCAGCGCAAGCTCGCCGTTCTCGCCGCCGATCTCGATCTTCGAGGCCGGGATGGCGGCCACGACGAGGGTTTTCTCCGCGGCCTTGGCTGCCTCGGTGAGTGCTTGGGCGAACGAGGCCTGTGCCTCGAAGTCGCCCGCGGGAAGGTCACGCTTGCCGACCACCTGCCGTGCGTAGGCGACCCACTCGTCGATGAGCACCACGACCGGCCCATACATGCGGAAGAGATCGACCAAGACCTTCGAGCCCGGGCTCGTGCCCTTGGCGTCCGAGTCGGCGACGAGCTTGTAGGCCTCCTTGCCCTTGGCGCCAGCAGCCGTCCCCAACTGCCATGCTAGCTCGCCCCACAGCGTACGAACGACAACGCCATCGTGCTTCTTGGTCTCCTCCCCGGGGGAAAGGGCTGTCCCGACCAGCACGACACGTCGAGCTTTCGGAAGATCCTTCAGCTTCGCATCGGCGAGCACCTCGTCCATTCCGGCGAGCTTCCCCCTCGGGTCTCCGAAGATGTGAAAGAGCGCGAGCATCGAGTGCGTCTTGCCACCACCGAAGTTGGTCTGAAGCTCGACGACAGGATCGCCTCCGGATCCGGCGATGCGCTGAACGGCCCCAACGAGCAAGTCCTTCAACCCCGCCGTCAGGTACGTGCGCCGGAAGAACTCGATAGGATCGCGATACTCGTCGCTGCCTTCTCCGCGATGAACTTGCGCGAGGTCCGCAGCGAATTCGGCCTGCATGTAGCGGCCGGACGCCACGTCCTTGTGGGGCGTCACGATCTCACGCCACGGCTTCAGCCCTGCCTTCGTGGCCATTTCGATGGCCAGAGGGTTCGTTGCATCGACCGCCTTCTGCTCGGCCAGGACCCCCTGCTGAAGCTCTCGCTTGAGCTTCCCGCATTCCTCGGCCTGCTTCTGGGCGTGAGCCGCTTCAAGAAGGCGTTGGGCGGTATCGATGGCCCGGTAGGCGTCATCGTTCGTGAACGACTCGTCATGCGAGTGCTTGTTTCGCACGTCCCGAAGTTCGATGGCGTAGTTCCGATCCACCTGCTGGAGCGACATCCGGAACACGTCGCTCCAGAACTCGTTGCCGATCGCTTTCAAGAGTGCCTGCGTGTCCCAGTTCGGGGACCCGTCGCGCCCCGTCTGAAGGGTCAGCCGGGCCCGCGCCATCTCTTGCCAGTTGGTTCCCAGGCGATTCCGAAGCTCGCGCTCGACGTAGGGCTTGAGCCCCTCCCGAACGTGGTCCAGCGCCTTCCGTACACGATCCCGAGTCGAGGTCATCCGTCGTCGTCCCCTTCAAAGAGTCGAGTCTGGCCCTTGGCCGCCGTCTTCGCCTTCACGCTCTTCCTGCCGGGCTTGCTTGGAGTGGCAGGCGCCGGTTCATTCCCCACCTTCGCCGCGAGCTTCTCCAGTTCAGTCCACGCTAGGATCAACCCGTTGTACGAACGGGCGTCCTCCGCCCACTTCTTCCGCTCGCAGGTGTTGTAGAGGCGGTAGGCCAGCTCGCGGGTCGCATCCGAGGCGGAGCCGAGCTTCTTCAGCAGGCGACCCGCTGCCTCTTCGCCCTCCTGTTCGAGCAAGCGAATCATGTGCTGGGTGAACTCCCAGACCGTCGGACGTTCGTCGGTGGCGGGGTCGTAGTCGAGCGGTCGCATCTCGTGCCGTTTGAGGATCCGGACCTTGCCGGCTCCGCTGTGACAGATGCCGGCTTCGACGACACCGCCCACGGAGACGTTCCGGGCCTTGGCGAGGGTCTCCGCTTCGCCGAACGGCCCTGCGGCCCAGCCGTGCTGCTCGTACCAGGTGATGGCGAACCTGGTGTCGGCGTCGAAGTCGCCCTCGCCCGATGCGAGGTACTCGTCGAGCACCTCGTTGATCAGCTGCAGAGCCCCACGAACGCTCATCGGCGAGCCGTCCGCTTCGAGGACCTGCTTGTGACGAGAGAAGATCGCCATGCCCGGGCCGATAGACGCCTGCGCCACGTCCACGGGTGCGATGTTTCCCTGCTGGAGCTTCCTCAGGGCGTCGGGCAGTTCCTTTCGTAGCAGTCTCCGAAACTCTCCCCGAGTTGCCGCCGTCCCGCTGGTGGCTCGAACGCGGCAAACCAGGACAATGGAGGAGGCCAACGCATTCCGCTTCTCCTCGCGAAGGCCGCTCGACTGCTCCGTTCGCATGGGCCAGGTTCCCCCGATCTCGAACCCCGCCTCCACGAGTGCTGAAAGCATCTTTTCCCAACCCGAGGACACTGCGGTCTGGTCAGTCCCTTCCCCCGAGGTGACCTCTTGTTGCTTGAATGCGTAGTAGATCGTTAGCGGAGCGTCTGTGGCAGGCGCGTCGTGCAGTGCCCGGAAGAAGACGCTGAGGCCATGCTCGAAGTGTGCTGCGGCTGCACGCGGATCTCCACCGAACCTTCCTGGTTCGGCCACGAGTTCCTGCTCTTTCGGAGTGAGTACGGTCCGAAAGTACTCAGGGTAGAGCCGGCCGATGCTGGGTCGAAGCCAGGCATAGAACCAATCCGACAAATCCGCGTAGCCAATGTTGTCGTAGTACGGGGGATCGGTGCTCACAACGGTTGCGCGGTCGCGGTGCCTTTCAGCATCAGCGGCATTCGCCTGCTCAACCAGTCCGACGGGCCCGGAGGCCCAGGCGTCGAGAACCTCGGCAACCGAAACCGTGGTGCCGTAGAAGTCCCCTCCTGCGCCAGCCAGCGGATTCGTTTCCGCATACGTCATGATCATCGTGAGCGCCTGACGACCAAGGGCGCCGGCAAGCCTGCCCATCCCTACTTCCCAAAGCGCCAGAGCGCAGTTTCTCGTGGTTGCCTTGCTGACGGAAAAGCCGAGGTAGGTCGCGATCGCGTCAGCGTAGGAAGGGTCTCTGGGATCGGCATCCGCCAAGTCTCGAAGAACTCGATCGCGGGCGGCGCTCACGAGCTGAGACAGTGTCGTGAGTGCCAAGAGTTGGCGCGGCGTGAACAGGTCCCTGTGACGCCGCAAGCCGTACGCCTGCACGCGAAAACCCAGAGCCTGAGCAGGTAGCTCCGTCCCGGGTGCATCGTCGGGAACTGGAACATCGGCGGCCAGGCGCTCTGCCTCGGGGGTGGGGGGGAGATACACTCGACCACCCGGGGCATCGGCAACGACGGCGAGCAGTCGAGCCCCCATCCGGCCTGCCTGCCCCATTTCACGAACATAGGACGCTGGAATAGGAGCCCCACTCATCAGGCAGGTGAAGTCACCGCGACCTTCCTTCGTGCCGGCCGCGACCGCGCTCGGGTCGGGGGGGTCGCCCAAGCCGATTTCAAAGTGCCAAGGCTGACCGCCTTTATTCACCACCGGGCGAAGCCAGGCCTTCTTGCCTGCCTTCGTGGACAACCAGTAGGTGGAGACAAGCGGCACATGCACTGAAGAAAACGCGGGGTTTGGGCTCGGAACAGTGCGGGCCCATAGCCATGCAATGACGGTGGCCTGTCCGCCTCCGTGCTCCTTCGGCAGCTTCACCTCGGGGTAGAGGTGACCGATCTTCTTCTTCGCCTCATCGCGAAGCCACGCGCCGTAATGCCGCACGTCTTCGGCGAGTCCTTCGGCGGCCCGCCAACTCCCAGGTGTTCGTGTTGCTCGCGACCCAGGGTTGATCGGCGGCATTCCAGCGAAGCGCGCCGGGATCTCAATGAGCGCCTTGTTGATCATCACCGCGACGGGATTCAAATCGCTCGCGATTGCGCGCAGGCCGAGTCGCTGCGCCTCGAGCGGTATCGTGCCGCCGCCAGCGAAGGGGTCATGCACTGGCGGCACCTCGGTGGCGAGATAGTCGTTGACGACCGAAGGTCCCGACGCGTCCGACAGCACCAGCTTCGCCTTTGGTGAGGAGGACGCTCTGGCGTGACTCCGCGCGATTTCCCTCCTCACGGCGGCGAGAACATCGTCTCTGTTCGAGTTCTCCCAAGTCACGAGCTGCTCGATCAGGCGGAAGAGTCGCTGGCGTTCGTGGTTCTGAGCCTCCTCGGTCGGGAACAACTCCGGCCACGAGGAAGGGTCGTCGACGAGCTGCGCGAACAGCACGGCCCGCGCTGCCGCCAGTGGCCGTCGCGCCCACCACAGGTGGAGGGTCGATGGGTGGCCGTGTCTAATCGACTTCTCCTTTGCCGACGCCGCGTTGATCGCTTCCAGCGGCAGGGAGACCTCGATCAGCTTCTTCCGGTACGTGCTCATCGCGGCGGGCCCCCGCAGTCTAGGAGGTGCTTCAACGAGTACGTCGCGTTTGTCTGCGCGAACCCCGGCTGGCCGAAGTCGAAGTGGGTCACGTAGACGGGCGGACGAGCGACACCGTTCTCGATCAGCACGATGGCAAGCCGGAACCTTTCGGGTGCGTTCAGAGCGCAGAGGATCTCGTTGCGGGTGAGGGTCACGGAGTCCGCGTGCGCCAGGCGCCCTTTGACTTCGACGAAGAAGAGGTGGCTCTCCTTCGACTCCTTGGACTCGATGTCGTAGCCGAGCCCGCGCTCGGCGCTTCGGTCCGTAGTGATGCGCCCGAGAGCGCGTTCAGCAGCGAGCACGGCTTCCATGGCAAGCCGCTCCGTCAGCTCCCGGTCCGCGTCGGATTCGACGGGCTGCGCCGCTCCGCCGACGTCCAGCTTCGCGAGTAGACCTCGGGGAACGACGAGGGCACCGCCCTTGATCACCGGCGGTTGCGAGAGGAACGTCCGCTCCGCTGAGAGCTGAAGCATCCGTGCCTTGAGACGATCACCGAGGCGGTTGGCTCGGTCCTCGGCGACCTGTGCGGGCAGCTTGGTCTTTTTGCCGGCACGCTCCTTCGCCCTCAACTCCTCGGCTCGCGCGTCCCAGAAGCGTATCTCCTTCATCAGACGCGACTTCACCTCAGCCTCAATTTTCGCGACGAGTGGGAGCCGGTGCCGTTTGACCTCTTCGTAGTGACGGGGTGCGACGGTCTGGATCGCGAAGCTCATGACGAGGGCTTCCCACTCCTGGTTGAGCCAGGCGCTCTCGACCTCGGCGCCCAAAGCGACGCGCTCTGCCTCCGTGGCCCCCCGATAGTCGAGGTACGGGGCGGCACCCGCGTGGCGGAAGCTGCCGTCCGCTGATGCCTCGACGAACTCCAAGCGCTGGGAAATCACGTTGTACGTCCCGTGCCGACCCTTCCGGCCGTCTTGGAGAGTGTGCTCGAGCGTAAACAGCATACGAGGGACGATGCCCTCGTCACCGTCGTCGACGAGGATCGCTCCCCGCTTCAACAGATCGACATGCTCATCCAGGGTGCAGGAGATCGTCGCTTCGAGTAGGGGACTGCCGGGACAGACGAGATGGGCGCGAGGCTGCTCATCCACGTACTTCTTGTCGAAGGTCACGCGCTCGTAGCGGAGCTGTACCGGAGCCCCTGTGCCGACCACGCGGTCCCTCTCCCGAACCTTGGCCGGCACGTGGGTGATCTCGAAGCGCCCCTCCTCGCGTCGGTGCATCTGACCCCCGAGCCGTCGGAAGGCCTCCGCAAAGAAGCTCTGGATGAAGTGCGGCTGGAGCCGCTTGGCGTAGGCGCGCTCCATGTCCTCGCGGATCGACATCACCTTGGAGATGTCCATCTCGTTGTGGACGAGCGCCCGCCGTTCCATCACGGAGATAATGTGCTGGTGATCGACTGCGCCGTCGGTCTGGCGTAGGAGGTCCGCCTTTCGAGCGGGGTCGGAGCCGTAGCGGATCGCCTCCATCAGCAGCTCGCGTAGCGGCTTCTTGTCGAAGAGCTGCCCGAGCACGTCGAAGACCTTGCCGCCGAGGGCATCACGCTCAGCCTCCAACTTGGTCAGAAGCCGGATGTAGACATCACCCTCCCGTGTCTCCTTCGCGACCAAGTTCCAGAGGTGGCAGACCTCCTTCTGACCGATGCGATGGATGCGACCGAAGCGCTGTTCGAGGCGGTTGGGGTTCCACGGGAGGTCGTAGTTCACCATCAGGTGAGCCCGCTGGAGGTTCACGCCTTCCCCGGCAGCATCGTTGGCGACCAGCACCAGCACGGTGGGGTCGTTCATGAACGCTTCGACGACCCTACGACGGTCTTCTCGGCTCACTGCACCGTGGATCTCCACGACGGCCTCTGGTCTGCCGAGGCGCGTCCGGATCCGGCGAGCCAGATAGAGCAACGTGTCCTTGAACTCGGTGAAGACGACGAGCTTCCGTCGGTGCCCGTGTTCGTCCACCATCAGCGGGTCGTCGAGGATGCGGCTCAACTCCTGCCACTTGGTGTCCTCGCCCGACGTGTTGACGGCCTTGGCGACGCCTTCGAGGTCTTTCAAGCGAAGGATCTCGGCCTGAAGCTCCTCGACCGTTCGAGCTGCCGTCGCGTGATCGACGACCTTCTGCTCGATGTCCTCGCGCTCTTCCTGCGGGGCCTCGTCGTACAGTTCGTCGATGTCCTCCTCGTCGAGCTGCGGGGCCCCATCACGTGTCGACAAGCCGCCCGCCTCCTGGCCCCGCAGGAGGAGCTTCTCCTCGCGGATGCGCGCCTCGAGCCGCTCGCGACGACGTTGGATCGAGCGAAAGATGGCCTCGGGTGAAGATGCCAGACGCCGCTGAAGCGTCATGAGCGCGAAGCCGACGTTGACCTTGCGGGCGGCTTCCTTGTCGGCGAAGCGCTCCGCCCGGTTCATCTCGGTTCGGACGTACTCGGTGACCTCGGCATAGAGGTGGGCTTCCTCGGACGATAGCTCGTACTGCGCGGTGTACGACTTGCGTTCCGGGAAGAGCTTCGACCCGTCGAAGCGAAGGAGGTCTTCCTTCACCATCCGTCGCATCAGATCGGAAGGATCGCCGGTGTGCTCTCCCTCGCGGAACCGGCCTACGAACCGGTCGCCATCGAGCAGTGCGAGGAAGATGTTGAAGTCCTCTTCGTTGCCGTTGTGCGGTGTGGCGGTCATCAAGAGCAGATTGCGCGTGTGTTCGCCGAGGACCTCCCCGAGCAGGTACCGCTTCGTGTACTTGATCTCGTCGCCGAAGACGTGCCCGCTCATCCGGTGCGCCTCGTCGCACACCACGAGGTCCCACTCAGGCGCAGCTTTGAGGCGTTCTTGAACGTCTTCGTTTCGACTCAGCTGGTCGAGTCGCGCGATCAGGAGGTTCTTGGACTCGAAGGGGTTCGCCGTTCGCGCGGCCGCGATCATGTCACGCGTGAGGATGTCGAACTCCAAGCCGAACTTCTCGGAAAGCTCGTCCTGCCACTGCTCCGTCAGGCTCCCCGGCGATACAATCAGGCAGCGCTCCAGGTCGCCGCGGATCATCAACTCCTTGATGAGCAAACCCGCCATGATGGTCTTGCCAGCGCCGGGGTCGTCCGCGAGCAAGAAGCGCATGGGCTGCCGCGGAAGCATCTCCTCGTACACGGCGCTGATCTGGTGCGGCAACGGCTCGATGGTCGAGCAGGTGATCGCGACGTAGGGATCGAAGAGCCAGGCCAGCTCGATGCGGCGGGCCTCCGAGACGAGGCGGAACAGGTCGCCATCGGCGTCGAAGGACCAAGCGCGGACGGACTCGACGAGATCGAGGGAGGGTTCATCCTCTCTCGAGACGATGCGGGTGTGGAGCCCGCCCTGGGCGTCGGTGAAGATGACCTCCGCCGCGTTCGCCCCGTGGAACTCGATCGACTTCACTGTGGCGACGCCGTCGACGGCGAGGCCACGGACGCGGGCGCCCTTCTGGAGTTGCTCCAGCTTCATCGGGTTGGCCCCGATCGCACGCCCCGGCTGACGCCCTCCACCCACATGTGCGCCGAGGCTACTCCAAAGACGGTGGCGTGCGGGGCGTGTTCCGCGCACAACGCAGCGTGCCGCCCGACCTGCAACGAATGCGCACGCGATGCTTGAGTCTTGAGCCTATCGGCCAATTCAGCCCTCCCCTGCTTCGCGCCGGACCCTCTCGGCGCTTCGGTAGTCTCCGGGGAACTTCGTCTCGACGTGCCCCGCGACGGTGTACAACCAGACCTCGCGCGTTTCGTCCGTCGCGAAATCCGCAAAGTGCTCTATCGCCCCACGGCGCAGCCTGGGCGGGTCGCCTAGGATCATTTGCAGGGCGAAGGGGTAGTGAGCGACTTCCGACGCCAGCTCGGTTCTGCCGTTGTTCAGGTTCGCGATGCCGTACAGCCCAGACAGCCGCGCGAACCTTCCTCTGACCAGCACAAGTTCAAACTTGTACTCCGGTGGCAGGCCGCGCGTGCGTCGGTCGAGGACGAATCTGACGAGTTCGGGGTGGAGATCTGCGAACTCGTCACCGTTTGCGGAGAACAGCATCGTGACGACTTGCTTGAGGAACCGCAATGGCTTGCCTGTGAACCGCACGAAGAACCGTTCCTCGCGGTCAGGCGGAACTTGCAGCAGGCGCTCCAGTCCCTGTTGCGCCCAGGATGCGTACTCGGCTCCGTACCAAGCACCAGTGTTGTTGTTGCACGGTTCGCAGAGCGTGTATGCGCCTCCGCCCCGCTGCTGCGTTCGCCCGCTCCGCCCATCCCACCGCCCGGGCGTAAGCAACTGCCGCGTGTGTGCGCGAACGATCGGTCTACTATTGAACGCACTCTCGGGCGGGACGTGCTCCCACGACAGCGGCCCAGAGACGCCGCAGATGCGGCACCTTCCTTCTGGTCGAGGCCGGCCCATACCTTACCTGCCGACTCCCCGAAGGGCTCGCGGGCGCTGTGGCCGGCTGCGCAGGTGCCGGGGACCCATGCCAGCGAGACTACCGCGACGTCGGTACTCGCGGATGGCGCCCCAGCGGCGCACGAACAAGAAATGTCGCGCCGAGTGCCATGTCGAGTCGGCCGCATGCGAGCTGCATTGCGGTGCGTCAGGTCCCGTCGCTTGACTGCGTCAGATGTTGTCGCACCCGGGCTCGGTGGAGGCCAGCGGGTGTTCGTCTGTGACGACATGGCGGGTGTGGCCGTCCGCGGCGAGCAGGATGGTCGGAAGACCGGTGGCCCTGCCAACCCATTGACTTGGCGATGGATTCCGGACTTGTAAATGTTTCAAATGACGGCCCAGCGTGGCTCAGCGGTATCGGCCGCGCCTCGCTGGGGCCGCCCGCACTGTCAGTGGAATGTGATCGTGAACGCGCCCGCGCCGTTCCGACCTTTCCCGCTGCTCCCCGGCCCGGCGTACTTCGCCGTGAACGTGCCGATCGGGTCATGCGCGGTGAGATCCTTGTCCACAGCGGTCACGGTCACGCTGTCGCCCACAGAGAGTTTCAGCGTGAACTGAGCGTTCGCGGTCTGCGTGTCCTTGTACCACTTGGTGTCGGTCTGACCGCTGCTGGACTGCACGGTGAGGGTCGGGTCCGCGGCGTCCCCGGCGGCGTCCCAGGGTTGCCCACCGGGTTTCGCGAGGTCCACGACCAGCGAGACGCCCACCGTGACCTCACGGGCACCGGCTGGCGCGCTTGGGCGCGGCACGGCGGGCTGGACAGGGTCGGACGCGGTCTCCGTCGGGGGAGTTGGCGACGGACTCGGTGCAGCTTGCTGCTCCTTGAGTTTCGCCTCTCGTTCCCTCAGGTCCTGTTCTTTCCTGCGCAGGTCGTCTTCCCTGGAGGTGTCGCCGCTTTTGCACGCGAGCAGGCCGGCGAAGACGACTGCCAGCACCCCGAAAGCATCGCGCCGTACCCTGATCGACATCGCTCATCCCCGCAGTTCTGTATTAGGTATACTGCTTACAGTACTCCGCGGGTTGTAGACGGACAAGCGCGTGAAACGGCAAAGCGCACGGCGGTGGGCGCACCGGCCGTCACGCCGGTGGCCCGCCCGGCGCCCGGTCGATTGTTCTTTATTGAGGAAACCGGCATTGGGCTGCCCGACGACCCTCTGAGGGGTGACGAAGGCGCCTGAACGTCGACTGGAGCACGTTCTTGCCCGGCGCATCCGGGAGCTGGCTGCGGAGCGGGACAAGCCGGTAAGCCACTTCGCCGATCGTGCCGGCATCGCCCGCTCGCACATGTGGGCTGTGCTGAACGCTGAGCGCTCCGCAACGCTGGCGCTCGTGCAGCGTTTGGCCGATGCGCTGGAGGTCGACCCACTAGAGTTGCTCCGCGGGGAGCCGGCAAGGCTCCGTGCGCGGCGCACTCGCACGAAGCGCTAGCCAATGGCGTCCGCTTCGTAAGCGTCATCGAAAGCGCCAGGCGGGGCGTCACGTGGCATGCGCACCAACGCCTGGTAAATTGAATGCAGGTTTCGGTGCAGCTCGGCCGGACGGATCTGCTGCCGTCCCCACGCTGCCAGACTCAGCCGCAGCGAATCCAAGGCATCCGCGGCGTTCGACGAAACGTCGAGGCGCCGCAGCAGGAGCCCGAGTATCTCGGACGCCAACTGCAGCGCCTCTTCGTCCGAAGCGGTCATCCTGGTGCGCCGCTCACTCGGCATCCGCGTCGTCGTCCGCGTCGTCGTCCGCGTCCACGTCCTCCAGGTCTTTGTCGTCGAGGTCGTCCTCATCGAGGTCCTCGACGAATTCCATGGCAGCGTCACGGCCGAAGACGAACGTCGTTCCGCAACGGCGAACGTCGTGCTCACGGGCCCAACGGCGCACGACACCTTCCGACTCGCCGGCAAGCGTTGCCAACTCACTCACAGTCATCGTTCCGTCGTGGTCGTCCAGAAATGCCTCTACATCTTCGAACATATCGATCTCCTTGAATGTGCGCGCCAGCGCAACGACCGTCATCGTACGAAGCGCCAGACGCGATGCCATGGAAGGAAGTCGCATTCCTTGGCAATGGCATCAGCGGTCTTGGTGGGCTGAGATCAGAGCCATGGCTGACGCAGGAGCTAGCGACTGGGTCTGCATTAGCGAAGCAGAGGAGAAAGGGCGGGTGCCGCGTCGCACGCTCTATGCGCGCGTTGAGCGGCGCCAGTTGCCGAGCAAGATGATCGACGGTGTCGTCCACGTGCGGCTGGCCGACGTTGCTGCAATCGCAGCGCAACGTGCTGCCGGCATTGCACCAGAAAATTCCCAGGGAAACAGCCCTGCAGCACAGAGTCTGCACAGCGCGCATCCCGAGGAACTCCACCTGGCGCGCACTCGCGTTGAGCTACGCAAGGCAGAGGCTGAGGAACTTCGGGCGGTCGAGGGTGTTCGCCAGACCCGCGACGAGATCATTGCCGCCGAGGCCGAGCGTGATGAGCGGCGGAAACGGCTCGCTCTCGAGACCGAACGCGAGCGCATCGAGGTTGAAAGTGCTCGTCGCGCGGCCGAGCTGACCTGGAGGCGTCAGGCCGCTGCGGTCCAGGACGAGGCTCGCCAGCGCGAGGAACACGCTCGGCGTGAGGCGGCCCGACGTCGCCGGGAGGCCGAGGCGCGTCAGGAAACAGAATTGCGAAGGGTGTGGGTCGGTGAGTGGCTCGATGACGTCACCGCATGGACGCTGGGTGCGCTGGGTGCCTCCGCTGTGCAAAAGGCGCGTGATGCGGCGCGGCGCGTCTTGGAGCGCTTGCCTCTCGGGACCAAGGTCCGCCGGATCGAAGAACTCATCAATGCGGAGTTGCAGGTCGACCTTTCCGAGCAGCTCGCTGCTGCCCACGCCGACGAGGAGCGCGACGCCCGGGCTCAATTCGTCGACTCGGCGACGAGGGAGTTTCTTGGTCGGTATGAACCGAGCCAAATCGCTCGCATACGCGAAGCCGCCCAGCGCGCTGCCGACGGGGTGAGCTGCGCAGACGGTGCGGCTCGTTGGATCGTGACGCGGGCCGCACGCGATGAGAGTAGGCTGATCGACGAAGATGTTCGTCGCGTGGCGGCGGAGCAAGATGGGCGGCGCGCGTGGGCGCGAGTCTATGCGCAGCTTCCTTCAATCGTGCTCAAGATGCTACCCGACGACGCCGCCGTGGCTGACAGAGAGAAGGCCCTGACGCTGCTGACGCAACTCTACGAGGACCGGCCACCCGAGATGAAACCGCGAGAGTTCGAAGGGCTCGCCAAAGATCGTCTCAAGCTGCTTGTCGATTCGTAGCACAATGACCACCGCGTCACCGCGTGAGTGGGCGTTTCAGGGCAACTCTACGGTGAGCGCCCGCCCGAACTGGAAGCCGGGGAGTTCGGCGCACTCGCCACGGGCAGACTCAAACTGCTGGCGGGCCCGTAGCACGACGCCCATCGGGTCGTGGGCGGCGCGGAGAAGACCCGCTGGCGGACCAATTCCGAGATGGTCACGTCGAGCACGCGCGCTTCCTGCTCTAGTCGCGCGCGCTCATCCTTGCGGAGCACAACGGCGATGCGTGCGGTGCGGGGTGAGGGAACGCGTCGACCCATGAGGGGAATACTACTCGCACTGGGTAGGAGATGCAGCTTTCCGTAACGCGGGGACCGATCAGTCGAATGGCTGGCCGATGAGCCAGGAACGCGCCATGTCCGCTTGCGCGGTGGACGTGTTTTGAATCAACGTTGCTGTCATGGCATGGGTATCAGACAGTTGGACCAGCACCGCGTATACTGGCCTCACTCTACGGCAAGCGTTCTCGGGTTTCCCGAAGCCGGCCGGCGCCGCGCTGCTCCGCTGGGCAGGATACTTTGCAGCCAAGGGCTCGCCAGACTGCTACCTGGCAAGCTCGGTCCTTAGCGAAGCGCTCGCGCTTGCGAAATGGGCGGCGGCCAGGGCGGCCACGGTCGAGCACGCCGACTGGGATGCCTACCGGTCATTGATGCTGAAAGAACTGGCCGCAACGGTTCGCGCGTATCGGGCCTCGCTGAGGCAACTGCAGGAAGACGCCGAGTGGGAGCTTGGCAAGCATCGCGCGAAAGAGCTGGCGGTGCTCGAGCGAGCCAGGCACGTCCACCTTCTGGCACTCGTGAGCAACTGCCGTTCGGAGACCGCCCACTCGCGAACACAGGAGTTCGCGCGGAAGTTGCGGTACCGAGCCGCCGCTCCCGCGAACGCAGCAGCCACCAGGACACAGCACAGGAGCAGTAGTCGGCGATGGGTCAAGGTGCGCTATTGGGACCAGCAGGGCGTAGAACTGCCACCTCACCTGAGCGCATGGTGCGACCTGGCCAACGCCATCACGTTTGTGGAGCAGGTCTACGACCTCGCCCTGGAATGCTTTGCTGATCAACGCACACGCGATTTTGACTGGACCGATGCGTACCAGGTCGCTTGTCGCCTGCAGACGGGCAGGATCAATGCGCGCCGTGCCGCGGTGGAAATGGCCAAGGCTGCTGGCACCTATCCGGCGGGCGCGAGCACGCCGGGGCTTGTCCGGTCGGCATTCTCGGCGTCTACCAGGTGGGGAGTCGGTCTCCACGACATGCAGCCCACCGGCGGCGCAGGGATTCGGCCCGGTCCCCTTCGCATAGCTGCCGAATCGCAACTGCCACTGACGCCCATTTTCTCCCGGGCGTGCGAGTCGACCACGGCGCGCTGCACGCCATTGCGAGTGTTCCCGCGGACCGAGCGTTGCTCGGCGACCGTGCCGGTGTGTGGATTCGCCTGTCCTCCGGGCTCCGGGCTCCGGTGTCAGGTTCAGCCGGGGTAAACCCGAATCGACACGCGGCCCGAATGAATCAACTTACTCGGGCCATGAGCGAGATTACGCACGAACATGCCCAGGCGATGCGCCGCGCTGCTGGCATCAGTCTGGTGCAGGTGGCGGTTGTGGCTCGGTGTGCCGCTGCCACGGTGAGGGCCTGGGAGTACGGGGCACCGGTACGCCCTGACATCGAGGCACGACTGCTAGAGGCGTACCGGATCCTCTGCGTGCCCGGTCCACAAGTGCCTGGGGCGGACCAGGTGGACCACGGACGGCGCGCCCACGCTGGATCCGGGCCGGGGCGCAGCACCGCGCGGGGACGAAACCCTTGAATCAGCACACACCCACACACCGAGTCGGACCGGAAGACGGTCGTCAGGATGTCTCGAGCGCGGTCACTCGTGTCCCACCCCACGACCTGGACGCCGAGGCGGTGGTGCTGTCCGCGTGCCTTGCGGCCTCCGAGAATGTCGCGAAGGTGCGCTCCATCATCGAGCCGACGCAGTTCTACTCCGAAGCAAACCAGTGGATTTTTCGTGCGGTTTGTTCGGTCGCAGACGCTGGAGATGCAGTCACTCTGGCATCGGTCGCTGGTTGGCTGCTCAGCCAGACCACCGCCGATGGAAGTCGTCTCAGGCAGGTTGGCGGGTCGCAATACCTTGCGCTGATCGCTGACGAAGTCCCAGCGGTTCTGCATGTCGAGCGTCATGCTGCACACTTGCGAGACCTCGCAGATTTCAGGTACGCAGCCCAAATCGGCCAAGAACTTGCGGTGGCTGCGTACGCGAGCGACAAGGGCGAAGTTGCCCGACTGCGCGAGGCGGTCGCACGATCGACAGCCAGTGTTCTCCGGTCGTTGACGCCTGCCCAGGTTGTCGCCCGCTGGCACGCGGAAGGCCCGCTCGTGCGTCTGTCGACCGGCATCGCGGAGCTGGACGAGGCGACGCGCGGCGGATTGCCGGTGCCCTGGCGAACCGTCATCGTCGGTGCCCCGAGCGCCGGGAAGACCTTCATAGCAGTGGCGATCGCAGACCATCTAGCGCGCAATCTCGCCGCGCAAGGTGTGACGGTTGGAATCCTCGCCGTGGATGAAGATCCGGACGACATGACCGTACGCCTAGCTCAGATAGCCGGGTTCACCGTGGCGCAGGCCGAACTCCGTGCTCCGGAGACGCTCCGCGCAATCGAGGCTGCACTCGCGCCCTTGGCGATCTATCTGTATGACGCTTCGTACACGATCGAATCCGCCGCAGAAGCGCTGGCTGCCCATGTCGCATCGCAGCAGCGCGGACATGGCTGTCTGTTTGTCGACTCGATTCAGGCCGCATCATCCGTCGGTGCGCGCAGGGCCAAGGCGCCGCGCGAGGTCGTAGAGGCAAACATGCAGGCCGTGCGCGGCGCGTCGACGCGACACCGTATGCTCGTGGTCGCCACGAGCGAGGCGAACCGCGCGAGCTACCGGGACGAGGATGCGTCCCTGTCCACAAATGATCTGGCGGCTGGAGCCGAGTCCCGCGCCATCGAGTTCGGCGCGCAGACCCTCTTGGTGGTGCGCACGCCGAAGGACCACCGGGATCTGGTTCACGTCCGCATCGCCAAGAACCGCCGGGCACATGTTGGAGAGTTCTGGCTTCGGCTCGACAGAGACAGTCACAGCCTCTCGGCGTGCCGTGAACCGAGCAGGGACCCTGCGGTGGCTGAGCGCGAGGCAACCCGGAAGCGCGAAGCAGCGCGTCGCTTGGTCGAAGATGATGCATGGGCGCTCGCTGACGTGGTTCGACAGAGTCCCGGGCGCGGAGAACGGGAACTCCGCGCCGCCGTCCGGGCAATGGGTCACACGTGGGGGCGCGAGCGACTCGACGCGGCTCAGGGTCTGCTGGTCGAAGGTTTGGGCGGTGTTCACCTGGTCAATCGTGGCGGGCCTAGCAGTCACAGATGGTTCATCGAGGAGGGTGCTGGGGTCGCGGAGGGAGACGATGGCTGACCTGTGCCCGTGTGCCCAAAGCGTGCCGGGCACACCCCCGCGCAGACGCCGTGTGCCGCGCGCGCCCCCCTATGGGGAGGCGCGCGCGGCACACGGTCGTTCACGCCTGAGTCGGCGCGCGCCGCGGTCGAGCGAGGTGCCGTGATGGCTGCGGGTGATCTGAAGACGCCGGCGATGGCGGACGTCGATGCGGATGCCGTGCCCGCAGCGATGGCGCCCGTGGCACTCGCTCCGGTCCTCACCGTCGAGGAACTAGCAGGGCTGCTGCGTGTCGAGCGGAAAACAGCCTACAGCGCCATCAACGCTGGAGAAATCCCCGGGGTTCGCAGAATCCGAGGCGCCATCCGCGTCCACCGGGACACAGTGCTAGCCTGGCTGGCTGAAGGCCAAGCCCGCGTCCCGCGCCCACGGAGGAAACCGTGAGCGTCCGACTCGAAAGACGCCGTGACTCGGCAACGGGCACGGTGAGGCAGTTCTGGATCGTGGACATCAATTTTGACCACCCCGACGGTCGGCAGGAGCGAGTCCGCAAGGTCTCGCCCCTGCAGAGCAAGCGCGGCGCGGAGCAGTACGAGAGGCAGCTCCGTCAGGCGCTGCTCGACGGCACGTACGGGGGAGAGGAGGCCGAACCGGCGCCGAAGCTGAAGGACTTCGAGAGCGACTTCATCTCGAAATACTGCGAGGCGAACAAGCAGAAGCCCAGCGGCATCGACACCAAGCAAGCCGTTCTTCGCAACCACCTAATTCCGCTGTTCGGCGACCGTCGGCTCGACAGCTTCTCCGCGGCCGACGAGGACCAGCTCAAGGCGCGGTTCAAGGGGAGTTCGGCATCGACCTACAACAACTCGGCCTCGGTGCTGAACGTCGTCCTCAAGGCGGCGCAGCGGTGGGGCAAGATCACCCACGTCCCTCACCGCTTTCAGCTCTTGAAGAGGGAGAAGAGCCGGCCGAAGTTCTACGACTTCGATGAGTTTGAGTGGCTTGTTGAGGCCGCCGGCAAGTGCGATGCTCGCATCGAACTTCTGGTTCTCCTGGGCGGCGAGGCGGGGCTGCGACGCGGCGAGATCATCGCTCTGGAGCGGGCTGACGTGGACCTTCGGCGGGGGCTGATCACCGTCGAGAGGTCCGAGTGGAAGGGAAAGGTGACCGCCACCAAGGGCATGAAGTACCGCGTCGTCCCCATGACGAAGCGGCTGCAGCAGGCCTTGGCAGCCCACCGGCACCTTCGGGGACCGCGGGTGCTCTACACCGATGCCGGCGAGACCGTTACCGCCAAGGTCTTGCAGAAGTGGATGGCCCGCGCTCAGCAGCGAGCCGGGCTCCGGGCGACCGGGGCGCTCCACATCATGCGGCACACATTCTGCAGCCACCTGGCCATGCGCGGGGCCACGGCGATCAGCATCCAGCAGCTCGCCGGGCACGAGAACATGCAGACGACCTTGGGCTACATGCACCTGGCCAAAGGCGAGACCGAGCGGGCCATCCGGCTCTTGGATGACCGCTCGGCCGCGCTCGCCAACGGCAACATGGCGGCAACAGAAGGAGACGTTTCTGTGAAGTAGCAGGAATCCTGCTGCTTTGATGGTGGAGGCGCCGGGAATTGAATTCTCACGAGACGCTCTTTCAAACGCGGCGATGTTGCTCGTCTTTCGGTCTCAAGTCTTCGATCTTCCGGCGCTTCCACGGCTTGGCCGTGTCGACGCAGGTCGACGTGGGTTGGCGCGAACCGACCCGGGTCGTGGAGACATTTTGGAGACGGTTGGCGTCGGGATCTCGCCAGGACCTCACGGGGCCTTCGGGTACTCCGCCAGTGCCCGCCGCCATGGTCGAAGCCAGCTTCCGTTGTTCCTCACTTCTTCCATCAAGTGGTCGGCCTCTTCAAGCGCCTGCCACTTCGCCTCGGCTGACTTGAGCAGCTCCCCGAGGTCGGTTTCTCGGCTGGTGATTCGGCGCTGGACATCAGTGAACCAGTGCATGTACTGCCGCCAACCCAAAGCTAGCCAAGACTTGCCCGGCGACGCCTTCATTTGCGCGAGGATGTGATCCCCGAACGGGTTATTGGGCGTGGCAGAGAGCAGACCCGCAGAAGCCAGTCGGCTGACATCCGATTCGCGCAAAGACGCGAGCAGGGATTCCTCGAACCAGTATGGAAGCTGCCCGCCACCGCCCGCCGGATCATCAAAGCGTCCCGGCGTGAACCTCCGTAGGTTGAAGAACTTTCCGGTCGCACACGACGTTGCTCCAGCTGCCTTCCACAAGACAACCTCGGGTCCGGTGAACGCGATCGTCACTCGAAGGCCGCTGGTTTCCAGCGCCCGGATCAGGCGCATGGCACCCTTGAGTTGCTCGGGATCACCGAGTTCAAGTCGGGGGACAACATCCGCCTGAAAGACCAGATACACGCCGCCGGCGCTCGTACTTGAGGCGATCGAGGCTATCGCCATCACCCGCTCGTAGTCGGCCAGTTCGCTAATTCTTGCCAAGACGGTCAACAAGTGCGGCCGACTCCCGTTGAGCTGTGCCCCGAGTCGATCGGCGATCGCCACCGTGGCTGCGTAGTAGTCGTTCGTGTATGTGGCAGGCACGATCGCCGGGCTGCACACTCGGCTCACGTTGAGGTTCGCAGCTTCCTTTGCCACGCCGGCAAGAACGCCGTCCCACCAAGACTCTGAGCTGAAATCGGCCGTGTCGAAGTCGCTCGGGAAGTAACTCCACTCGCGCAAGTGACCCCGCTCGCTCCGGGGAAAGTACAGTTGTGGGTCAAGTAGAACGTCGAGCCCTGCCTCGACCCACTTTTTCGCGTCGTCAACTGCTTCTGCAGGCTCAACGTTCATCGGGCTGAGGATCACTCCGTCGTAGCCCTTCACCTCCTCGACGAGGTTCTCAGTCTGATGCCCCATCTGATGGTAGGCGCCCATTACTTCTCTCCTTCAAGCCATGCCTGCCGCAGCATGTTCGGCGTGCGGAAGCGACCGACGGGCCAAGGGGCGAGCATCCGGAGGAGCGCGGGGAAGTGAGCCCCGGCCCATCCCCCAAACGCATCGCTCACCGGCTTTCTTGTTCCCATCGCCTCAACAGCCGTCCACGCATCCGCTCCCTCCGCGAGAAAAGGGTGACGCCCGAAGCCCGCCTCCGCGAGTACAAGCCCGAGGGAGAATTGATCAGAGCGCCAGTCGATCAGCGCCTTCTCGTTGTTCAACTGCTCGGGAGATGAGTAGTAGGGAGTGCCCGGGCCCCGTGGTGCCCACGTCTTCGTCAGTGAAGTCCGCGAGAGATCCCGGACGAGCCCGAAGTCCACGAGCACGAGGTCCCCGGAACCAATGCGCAGCATGATGTTGTCTGGCTTGACGTCTCGATGCACGAGCCCGAGGGCCGCAACATGCTCGAGGGCATCCACCAGTTGCCTCGCGTAGCGGCGAAGGACGTCCGCTGAAACCGGACCGACTTTCATCACGTCCGCCAGCGTGCCGCCGTCCAGGTACTCCTCGATCGAGAACAGTACCTTCGTACCAGCCGCATCCCATACGTCGAGGCGCTCAAAGTGAGCGATGTTCGGATGATCGCACTTCTTTATGGCGGCGACCTCCCGGTCGGTCCGCTCGTTGGCTGACGCCTTGTAGAGCTTGAGCGCCTTCTTGGTGCCATCACCGCCCTCAACATGGAACGTGTGCTTGAACGCTCCGGAACCCACAAGGCCGTAGCACGACACTCCGAGATGCTCCGCGATCTCCTTGGCCACACCCTTAAAGTCGAGCGTCTCGTCCATCCCTACTTCCTCCGAGACTCCTCAAGAATCACCGCTCTTACACGGGCTTCCAGCCAGTCCTGCCATGGAGGTTCGTCGGCGGCGTCGATGATCATGTCAACGCGACCGCCGGCGACGACGCAGAGGCCAACGCCCCGACGGACGAACTCTGCGTGAAACCTGAGTGCGCGCGAGACGCCATCTGCTGGGAGCACCACGAACGACCTCCGAGCGAAGCAACGGTTTCTGTAGGCCTGGTGGAGTGCGTCCCGCCACCGCGTAAGTTTCGCCTCAAAGGACAGCACACCAATTACCGAAGACAGCGCGACGACATCCGGCCGTCCACGAGCGAAATCAAACTCCGTCGCGGCCCGTAGCGAGCCCCACGGCGAGGAACGCCGTTTCAATCCATCCAGGAAGTCGCCAACAAGGGCCGCCTCACTGGTGTAGGCGACCGGCGCGACGCGGTGCAGGCGTTTCCGTGAGTCTATTGCCAACGTCACGCCGCCCTCTCACCCTCGACGAGCCTCCGACCGAGCTTCAAGATGTCGTCGCGCAAGTGCGCGCGGTAGGAGGCGAGGGGTTGCCTAGGTCCCCGGCACTTCCCGCTTTCGTCCCATCGTTGAAGCATTGGAACGCTGGCGGCGAGCAGCTCCTCGGCCTGGGCGATCGTGACCAGGTCCGCGGGTTCTGCCTGACGCCTGCGTTGCACGGAGACCAGGCTAGCCAACGTTGGTCGCATAGGCAACGTGGCCGCCGGCATGAAGGCTCAGGCGTGCGCCCGAGTCAGGACCCGGGCGGTAGAGTCGTCCCTGCCGCCTTCGTCGGCGAGATGATCCTCTCACCACCCGAGCCCGCGCGACGAGCACCGAACTTCGCCGGCGCTCGCGGTCGCGAGCTGCATCGCGAGGATCGCGTCGAGTAAGACCGCGTGCGCACGTGCGCGAACTCGATCGACGCCTGACGCGAAGGCACGGAAGTAGACGGCCGCCCCCGCCAGGCTGCGGACGTTGTACCGGGCGGCAGCGCTCACCGTCGTCGCACCGCCAGGCCCGCCGGACCGCCGCCGCAAGAGTAGCTCGCGCACCGCGTCCGGCGGGGCCGCGGAGAGGCCACGAAGCGCGGTGGCGCTGGAACGCCAGGTCGGCGAGAACGGCGTCCCAAAGGTAGGAGCCTTCGAGCCGGGTCGGCGGGACCATGTCGTCGAGCAGCGCAGGCCTGTGATGCTCCCGGCCACTTGGCGACAGATACGATGGCGCGCTTCGCTCGCAGAGCCGCCGGCCCTGCGAACCGCGCAGATGAGGTGATTGCTGGCGGCGCGACAGAGCCACACGAGGCACTCGCCTCGCCGCCCTCGCCGTGAGTGCGCCGGCGGGCGCGCACGGGACGGCGTTGCTCCCGTGTCCCTTCCGCCGGTGTCGCCCGTACGGCCGCTCTATGGCCCGGGGCGCAAGGGGGAGCTCATCGCACTCGGAAGGAGTGGGCGGCATCTGGTGTTGCGCCTACGAGTGCACGGAACGTCTCCCAGGAGAACGAGCGCGGGAAGTAGCTGAAGGATTTGAGGTCGAAGTAGTCCCGCGCCGACATGAACGATCGGGACAAGCGTAACGCCTCGGATTTCGCGGCCTCGTGCGAAACCGCCGGACTCAGATGCAGGGATGCGTAGCCGTCGCGGTCGAGCGCTTCCGGGTCGGTGGCGCTGGCACCGTGAGTTGCGAACTCGCGGAGAAGACCCAGACTCGCCTGCCCGTACCGGAAGAGTATCGTGGGTCCCACGGACAGGCCCTTGATTGCGTTGCGGTGGGCTTCGAGCCACGCCTCAGTTTCGGCGATCGTTGCCGGAGTCTCACCTGGGTGCAGGAGGACATTGACCTTCGTCCAGATCCCAGAGGCATGGCAGGTATGCAATAGGTCCGAGGCTCGTCGGAGGTACACATCTGGCTTCGTCGTTTTCCTCATCCGAACGAGCTGCTCGGGACTGGCGGACTCGAGACCCAGGTCGAGGACCCGGAGCCCCGCCTCGGCGAGCGCGCTGATCTGCTCGGTCGAGATCGTATCGACGCGTGTCTCCGCGCGCCAGGCAAGCGCGACGTTACGGCGTTGGAGAGCACGCCCAAGACGCGCACTCCACTCGCTGGAAGGACGGAAGAGAGACGCTTCGAGGTATGGGTGAATGTCGCGCGACGCGTAGTGCTTGACAAGTTGGACGAACTCCTCGGCGAGCGTGTCTGCATCCATGAGGGCCGCCAAGGGCTCCGTCGCCTCCGCGCAGAAGACGCAACCCATGCCGCACCCCCTCGAGACTTCGACACTTGGCTGGAACTCTCGGTAGTCCTCGAGCAATTCGTAGTTCAGGCGTGTAGCCCCGCTGGCGTTACGCGCATGCCGGGCGAGTGGCATCGCAGCCGAGCCGGAACTCCCGCGCACGACGTCGACGATCCGCGCATCCGCCACTCCTTGGACGAACTCGTCCGCGCCGGGCAGCTGAGCACGTATCCACGCTTCGTCGTCCGCGACAACCCACCTGCCACCGACGATGACCCGAGTCGATGGCGTAAGGCGGCGGACCTCGGCGGTTGCCCGCCGGGCCCAAGGAATCGCGAAGCTACTTGGCAGTGAGAGGAGCAATGGAGCAGTGGGAGCGACCGAGTCTTCGGCGAAGATGCGGCGAACGCACTCCTCCGGTTCGGAGAAGCGCCCGTGGACGACGCGAGGCCGATATCCGGCGCGTTCGAGGATGCTCGCGAGGGCGAGCAGGCCGTAGTTCAAGTAGAGCTGCGCTCGCGCGATCGCGGTGTCGTGCTTTTTTGGCGCGAGCATGCCTGCCGAAAGGCAAACGACGTCTGACCGCGCCGCACTGCCTGTCGGTGGCACTAGAAGAGGCTCCGTTGACGGTCAGGCGCGCTCGCCGGCAGTAGGGCCAGACGCAGGAGGTCGCGCAACGAAAGGTGCCCGCGTGGCAAGCCTGCGGCCAGATGCAGGAAGAGGTGAGTTGCCGCGAGTGCGTCGTATCCAGCACGATGACGCCGGCCGTACGCCGTTTCCATGCGATCGGACAGGCTGAATGCGGCGAGGAGTTGGTCGAGACCGTACGACGGTCGTCCCGGGCACATTGCGCGGGCCAGCTTCAAAGTGTCGATAACGCCAAGGGGCTTGAAGTCAGGGAGCCTGCGACGCAGTATCGCCCAATCGGTGCCCGCGTTGTGCGCCACAAGATAGCGACCGCTCAGAGCCGACATTACGGCTTCCGCGACGCTCTCGAACCGGGGTTCGGCCGCGACGGCCGCGTTCGTGATCGCGTGGATTGAAGTCGCACGAGCGGTGATCGGTTCCTCGGGTCGCACCAGCCACGTGATCAAGGAGCCCGACCGGCCTCCGTCGAGCGGGACCACGCCAAGCTCGACCAGATCGTGGGGACGAGCGCCGTTTCCCTCAACATCGATGACCGCAAACCGTGCGTCGCTCCAGGGCGCATCCAATCGAGTCGGCGGGCCGCCCGGCATTCTCGCATTGTACCTCGCGTTGCCGAATCATCCAGCTGTCCGCTCCGCGCGCTCCGCGTGCAATCGGAGGCCAACCCGCGCCGGCGCCGCCACGAGTGCGCGCACTCGGCTCGGTTGGCGCCAGACATGACGAGTTCCGCGGACGCGTAGGCACCACTCCTGGTTTGAGATCGCCGGTTAGCCATGAGCGCGCCTCAGAGATTCGCCCTCAAAACGCAGATCCGATCGGCAGCTGCCCGGATCCGGGCAGTCGCTCGTCGGATCCAACCGCTCACGGCGACCCCGCAGATCTCCGCGGCGTTGAGGGTCCCTTGTGCGGCACGAACACTGCGCTCGGCCCCGCAGCCTGCGTCGAGGCTCGCCCAGTTCCACGTCACGATGTGGCAGCGAGCTTGACCTTCGAATTCGGCGAGGCTTCATCGGGGTCGCAGGTTCTGGACACGACGACCGATAGGCGGCCCTCTCCATCGAGAGCGGACGTCTGATGACCTAGAAGCCTCCAAACCCGTCGCGACTCGGCGACCAGATTCCCATGAAAGAGCCGAATCCATCGCGGCTCGGCGACCAACCCGGGCGCTCCGCACTCGATGAGGTGTTCTCGTGCTCGCGATGCCGCGTGTTTGCGGTGGCCTTGGACGAGCGCCCGAGGGAGCTCGTCGAGAGTGCCCTGGCTTTGGGTTCGCGACGGGCGATCGACCGTTGACGCTTGGCAAGGCCATCCAGCGCCGTTGGGTGGCGCAGCACGTGGGCGATGAGCGACACGGACGCGGCGGCGGCGAGCGATTGGTGTGTGTCCCCCTTTCCCAAGCCCCAATCACAGATCCCTTTGACGACAATCCACTCGCACTTCGCGCGCACGCATGCGGCATGGACGCCAACAGCCTCCATCTCGCCACCGATCGCGTTGGGATGGTCGTCGAAGAGCCGCGCCTGAAGTCCGCGCTGTCGACCACTTTCTCCCCTGAGAGCACCTCCCCGACGCGCACCTCAGCACGGCGGCCGCCGGGAAGCAGGAACTTCCAACGAGCGACGTTGCGGAAACGATTGACCAGTATCTCGCCGGACCGCGGGGTTGGGCCGCGGGAAATCGTCCTGTCGCCTCCGACGCGTTGCAGCTCGTAAGCGCAGATCTGTTCGGAAACTAGAACATCTCCAATCCCCTGTTTTGAGGGGTCTCGACCGAACGCAATGCCGGCGGCGATCACTGCCGCCGGTTTCCAGAAGTCGATGGCGTGCTTCACGGCCAGTGTCGATGCACCTGGCTTGACCGACGAGCCCATCTCGCACAGGAATGCGGCGACGGGGTGAGCGCCCAGGCCCCCGACGAAGTAGGTCGCGTGATCGACAAACACCTCGGCGACGTGTCTGCGACCCTTGAGCGGGCGCATCGCACTCAGCACCGCCTGCAACTCGACTGAAGTTCCCCCGCTTCCGTGGACAGCATGACTATGCCGCAGCCTTCACTGTTCGTGAACGCAATTCGAACTCGATCGGGTTGACGTAGCCGAGGTGAGAGTGGCGCCGCTCGATGTTGTAGAAGTTGTCGATGTAGTCGCCGATCGAGGTCTGGGCTTGGGTGGCGTCGACGTACAGCGCATGGTCTACGAGCTCGGCGCGCAAGGTGGCGAAGAAGCTCTCCGCCACCGCGTTGTCCCAGCAGTCGCCCTTTCGGCTCATGCTCGCGACCAGACCGTGCGCGGCCAGCGCGACCCTGTATTCTACGCTGGCGTAGGGGCTTCCGCGATCAGAGTGGTGCACGAGACCTGCAGCAGGGCGACGCGCCCGAAGGCCCTTCCGGAGCGCTTCGAGAGCCAAGGCCGTGTCGTTGTTCTCGCTCGCGGCCCATGCAACAACCCGACGGGAATACAGGTCGAGCATCACGGCCAGGAACAGCCAGCCCTCGAGGGTCCAGATCGCAGTCACGTCGGTGGCCCAGACGCGATTGGGAGCGGCGACCTCGAACTTTCTGGCGACCACGTTGGGCGCGATGGGGTTCGAGTGTTTCGAATCGGTGGTCTTCCTGAAGCGGCGCTTCCGCCGCGCTTCGAGGCCGTTTTCCTGCATGAGCCGCTCCACTCGCTTCTTGCCGACGCGGATCCCTTGGGCTCGCAGTTCCGCATGCACCCGCGGGCTCCCGTAGGTCCTGCGACTGCGCGCGTGGACCGCAACGACCTGGGCCGCGAGCTGTGCGTCGGAGCGAACACGAGGCGCCTGGGGCCGCTTGCGCCATGCGTGGAACCCGCTACGCGAGACCTCGAGAACGCGGCAGAGCATCGTGATTGGGTAGAAGGCCTTCTCGGCGAGGATGAACACGAACTTCATGTGCTCTCCTTCGCGAAGAAGGCCGCCGCTTTTTTCAGGATTTCGCGCTCCATCTGCAGCCGCTTGTTGTCCCGCCGCAGTTGCGCGAGCTCCGCCCGCTCGTCACTCGTGAGTGCACCCGGCGGTCCCTGGCCGGTGTCGATGTCGGCCCGTTTCACCCATTCGCGCAGGGCCGTCTCGGTCAGGTCCAGGTCCCCAGCCACCTGCGCGACGGTGCGATCTCCCACCTTGCAGAGGCGCACTGCCTCGGCCTTGAACTCGGGGGTGAACGCTCGTCGCTTTCTACGCTGCTTCTTTCGCTTGTCCATGGATCGCTCCAGGCGCATTGTCGCGCCAGTTGGGGTGTCCACGAAACCGGGGGAAGATCAGACAGACGTTGCCACGACAGCGACGACGTTGACGCTGGAGACGACACGGCGAGCCTTGCCCCTCACGACTGGTCGGGTGATCGTGTCGCTGGCGGGGGCCCACGGCTGGACCTCGGGGTCGTAACGGGGGAGCGGCCAACGTTCGGTCTCGGCTTGCCTGCCTTGCATCGGTGAAACGCGACCCCAGGCGCGTTGTTCGACCCGGGTGCGACGCAGCGACTGGGCGCGCCGGTACAGATCCTCCGCGCCCTTCGCACTCCGAAGGTCGACGCCCTGTTCTGGCGAGACGCCCCAGTAAGAGGTCGAAGCGTCTTTCATGTCCGACGCCACGCTCGACATGCCCGTGTACAGCCCGAACTGGGCGATGACTGTGCGCGCAAGGTGGTATTGGTTCGATGTCGCCACGCCCGCAGCCTCCAGCTCCGGCCACGTGAAGCGGTCGAACCTGGAGCGTCTCCGCTCAACCTGCCCCTGAAAGTACTTGAGCCACCGTTCCGCGAAGGTGATGACGGCGAGTCGACGGCTGCAGATGAGCAATCCGGTGGGCGTCACGTCGATCCTTCCGCGGATGACGTCCAGGCAGTCCTTCTGCCTGAGGGAAGCGATGGCTTCTTCGACCTGGACCTGCCGTAACGCCGGGTTCTCGAGTAGTACGTCCGTCTCGGGAACTGAATCGCCGCATCTCAGTTGCTGGCTAGCGGCGAGATTCAGCACCTCCCGTTGCAACGGTGGAAGGCGAACAGCAACGACCTCGGGCCTTCGCTTCCTAGCTTTGGGCATTCGTTGGTTCTCCAGCCAATCGATCCTCGCGGATCCGCAAGTCGACGTGAACACCACTATAGCCGACGCTGCCAAGGGTAACCGTGGGGAGGCGGGCCCAGGTTTTCGCGAATGGGCGGCGTGACGTGCGAGGATGTTGGTTGCTCTGGCCTCGGACGCCCCGGAGCCCCGAACGACCCATTTGGCGCGGAGACCATCGCGCTGGCTGCAAGCCGCGAATTGGGGGGAGGTGGTTCCAGCAGAAGATGACCACCTGCGTCATTCCCGCGCGTAGCGCTGCCGCCTTCACGCGGCGCGAGCCCGCAAAGTCCTTATAGGTAGGAGGACTTCATGCCCACCAAGATCGGTTTCATCTCCGACGTCCATGGCGACATCCACGCGCTGCGCGACGCCCTGCGCATTCTCGATGGCATGGACGTGCGCGAGATCGTTTGCCTTGGCGACGTGGTCGACTACGGCGTCTTCCCGGACGAGACGCTGGCCCTGCTCGCTGAGCGCGCGATCCCGACCCTGCGTGGGAACCACGACAGGTGGTGCTTGACCAACAAGTCCGTGGGGGCCAACGCCACAGACTTGACGCCTGCGTCCAGGCGTTCCTTAAAAGCGACCGTGCCGGCCTGGTCGGCGACGATCGAGGGCGTGCGCGTCGCGGCGTGTCACGCGCGACCAGAGAACGACATGCACGGGGTGATGCCCGACGCGACGGCGGCCGAGGTGCACGACGTGCTGCAGGCAGCGAAAGCCGATGTGGTCGTCGTCGGACAACCAATTAGGGCGTGATGAGGTCATGACGGTCCTGCCTGAGGTTGCCCGGAAGTCGCGCTTTGCGGTCCTGGATCGAGCACTCCCGGTGGGTATGTCGTCTGCGTGCTCCTCCGAGATCGGTCGGCCCACAGCCCAGGCGGCAAGCATCGCGAGTGTCGCAGCGGTTGAGCGCGCTGCCGGGACGGGCGAGGTTGCCCATTTCCGGGCACCCCCTGGTCGGATCCGACCAGCGAGGGCCGGCGGCGCCTGAGGATCCTCGCGGTTTCCGCCGCCCCACCCCGGGCACGAAAAGTGCGCTCGACCCTGCATGGACGACCGGGTTGGGATCATCACGAACGGGAACGGGAGTCCTCGCGCGACCCCGCTGGGGCCCGGCGGTGTGCAGCTTCGGCCTCCCCGCCCGAAGGTGCTGGTGGGCGAGGATCCGGTAGAGCTTGCCTTTGCCGAGATCCAGTGCGTGGTGCGCGCTGGGTCGCTCGCCATCGCGCTGAACGTCGGCGAGATCGTGTTTCGGCATCTGTATCGGGGCGACGTCGACCTCCTGCGCGACAACGGTAAGAAGGACGTCTCGTTCCGCCGGCTCGCGGACCATGGCGGCCTGCAAATGAGCAGGGCAAAGTTGTGGCAGTCCGTGGCGATCTTCGAGCTCTCCCTACGGTTGCCGGAGATCAAGGCCAGCAAGCATCTCGGGGTCACGCACGTGCGCGCGGTCCTCGGCCTGCCGGCACGAGCGCAGGAACGGCTGCTCGCACGCGCCGAACGGGAGTGCCTTGATGCGAAGGCGCTCGAGACACAGGCGGCCTCTGCGCGCAAAGGCCACGGCGGACGGCCGATGAAGCCAGCGATCTCCAGGGCGCTGGACGGACTCCGGCGCGTCGCGAACATGCCACTAGAGACGTTCGCGGACCCGCGGGCCTTGAAAAAACTGAGCCAAGAGGAGCTGGAATGCGCCGTCGCGACGCTCCACGAACTGGACGAGCGGCTGAAGGTCCTGCGCGGTACGCTGCGCGCAGCAGGCGCGCTCCGTTAGAAGAGCGCCCGCGCCACCGCGCTGCCAGGTCGGTCGTCAGCTACCCGCTCGGGTCGTCGCCGGAATCCGGCGGACGTCCGCACCCTCGCTCCCAGCGTCGCTCGAACGCTTTCCGCTCTAATCCTACCAGCCGCGCCGCCGCGCTCTTGTTCCCGGAAGAGAGTTCGAGGGCACGTTGCAGCACTGCAAGCTCAACGCTGTCGAGCTTGGATCCTGTACCGGCCGGCAGGGCCAGAATGCGGGTCGCCAAGCCGTCGACCTCAGCTCCCGAGTTGCGGGCGCTCTCGCCAACCAGTTCCTGGAGCGTTTTCGCGTCCACGTGATCGGTGTCGGAGAGGAGCGCGACGCGGATGAGCGCGTTCTTGAGCTCGCGAACGTTGCCCGGCCACGGCCGGCCTGCGAGCCACTCCACCGCGTCGGGGCTGAACGACAATCTGCGCCGAAGGTCCGGGAGCAGCGACGCCAGGAGCTCGCGAATGTCACCACCTCGCCCCGCCAGCGACGGCAGCGCTATGGACACCACGTTGAGGCGGTAGAAGAGATCCTCCCGGAACCTCCCGTCGCGGATCCTCTCCTCGAGGTCAACGTGGGTTGCGGCAAGGATCCGGGCGCGGAGCGGCGTCTCACGCTCGGCTCCGATCGGCCGGAACCGCCGGTCCTCGAGTACTCGGAGCAGCTTCGCTTGGAGCTCCGGGGGCATCTCGGCGATCTCATCCAAGAGCACGGTACCCGAGCCTGCTAGCTCGAGCTGGCCGCGTACCCGCCGGTCAGCACCCGAGAACGCGCCGCGCTCATGGCCGAATAGGATCGACTCGACGAGGGTGCCGGGCAGCGCCGAGCAGTTGACCGCAACGAACGGGGCGTCGGCATGAGTGCCCAACTGGTGCAGAGTCCGCGCAACCAGCTCCTTGCCCGTGCCGGTCTGTCCCCGGAGCAGGACGGAGCAGTCCGACCCCGCGACACGCTCGACCAGCAACCGCACGCGTTCCATCTCAGGCGAGGACCCGACCAGCGCTCCTGTGCCGAAGCGCGCGTCCAGGTTCTTTCGGAGCCTGCCGACCTCGCGCAGCAGGCGGGCCCTCTCGGCGATGCCGTTGACGATTGGGAGGAGCATCTCCGGACTCAGCTCGTCCTTGAACACATAGTCGCTCGCGCCCTGCCTCATGGCCTCGCGGATTTCCGCGACCTCACTGAAGGCGGTCACCATCACCGCCGGCGTCGCGTAGCCCGAGCCCCTGAGCCAGCTCATGAGCTCGAGCCCACCTCGGTCCGTGGGGGATTCGCCCAGGCGGATGTCGACCAACAACAGGTCCGGGTTCTGCTCCTCGACAGCGGCTCGCGCTTCTGCGAGGGAGGCCGCCTCCAGGATTTCGGCGCCCTCGACAGCGGCGAGCATGTGACAGAGCAACCTGCGAGCGCTCCGCTGGTCGTCAACGACGAGGATTCTCATTCTGGCTCGAGCGCTGGGGCCCCAAACGCCACGTGCGCCGACGAATCCTAGCGGAGGCGCGAATACCCGGCGAGCCCGGAGTGCGGGTCGCGCCGCCAACCGGTATCATCCGCGTCGTGGGCAAGACTCCGGACGAACAGATAGCGAGAGTCGTCGAATACTACCGGGCGACGAACGAGCGTAGCTACCTCGCCAACTGGTCGGGGCGCGCTCTCTCTTTTCACTACGGGCTTTCCGACGCGTCGACAAGATCGCTCGACGAAGCGCACGAGAATTCGAATCGGTACCTGGCGGATCGCCTGGGCATCGGCCCAGGAAGCCGCGTTCTGGACTCAGGCTGCGGCGTCGGCGGTACCGCGATCTGGCTCGCCAGGGAACGCGGCGCGAAGGTCGTGGGGATCACGCTGGATCGCGGTCAAGTCGAGCTCGGCATGCGCTTCGCTCGCGAACGGGGCGTCGAGGACAAGGTCCAGCTCCTGGAGATGGACTACGCCGCGACCACCTTCGCGCCTGGCAGCTTCGACGCGGCGCTGAACCTGGAGAGCCTGTGTCATGCCGCAGACACGGGAGGGTACTTCGAGCACCTTCATGGCCTGCTCGCGCCCGGAGGACACTACGGCGCGATGGAGTTCTTCGTCGGCGAAGGGCGACCGGAGCTAATCGAGGACGTAATGCAGGGGTGGGCGATGCCCGCGTGGCAGTCCATGAGCGCGGCGGCCGAGGCGCTTGCCGCCGCCGGATTTCGGGACGTCGAGCTCATCGACCTCCGCGCTGAAGTGCGGCTGAGCGCCGAGCAAATGCTGTCGATGGCGACGCGAACGCTGCTCGACTTGCGCAAGGACGGCGCGCGCGATCCTGTCTTCGAAGGACACGTGAAGGGTGCGATCGCCTGTTGCCGCGGGCTCCTCGAAGGCGGCGTCGACTACGGGCTCGTGACGGGCCGCGCGTGACGCGAGCAGGGCGCTGCGCACGCGGAGGGCGCTCCGAATATGGCCCCGCCCCGGGCTCGGGGCCGATGATGAACTGCGACGACGAGACCATCGTGGCGGAGCTCCTGGCGCTGGCGGACGGCCCGTGACTCGAGATCACCTCGTCTCGCCCTCGGAATCCAGCGGGAGCTGACGAGCGAGCGTCGAGCGGCGGAGTTCCTCGAGCCAAACCCGTTGGCGGACGACCGCGTCATCTCCATCTGGACCGAGGGGCTCGCCGAGATCCGCCTGCTCTGCCCGGTGCCGACGTCCTCGGTGACGCGGACCTCGAACTGGCACGGCAGGGCGTTCGCTGTTTCGGAGCGACCGGGTCATGATTGGCCTGGAGTCGCGATGAGTGCACATGGGAAACTCGGACAGCAGAGGACGACCAATGCGAAGGCATCGCCCCAGGTCGTTCACATCATAGAGTCGCTCACTCCTGACGATATCCTGTCGGGACGGGAGGAAGGCGAGGCCCTTCGACGCGTCCTTGAGCAGGTTGGCCTGGGCTGCCGGTACTACCGAGTGGTAAGTGGGCAGACCTTCATCAAGGCGCTCGTCAAAGTCGGAGAGGGGCACGTCCGCGGTCAGCTCCCGGTCGTGCACATCTCCGCGCATGGCTCCGAGGCGGGGTTCGCTCTCACCGACGGCACCCGCCTGACCTGGGAGGACTTCGGCAAGATCTGCCAAATCCTGAACCCACAGCTCGACAGCAAGCTCATCCTCTGCATGTCCAGCTGTCACGGGCACGAAGCGTACCGAGCGATCAGCAAGAGTAGCGACGACAGCTTCCACGCCCTGGTGGGACCCAAGGGGACGATATCGGTCCCCGACTCGCTCATCGGGTTCGCGACCTTCTACCACCACATGGCGAAGAACACCCCGATCCACGGTGCGGTGTCCGCCATGGGCGCCGCCACCGGGCTCGCGCCGGGCACATTCGTTCACACGAGCGGTGACGCGCTGAGAGCGAGCCACCGGCAACGGGAAACAGCGGAAAAGTTCCGCGCTGCGCTCGAGACGTTCGCGGCCGCGATAGCGGCGCAGGCGAAACGAGGAACGTGAACGCGCCTACGAATGCCACGCCCTCACTTTCCTCGCCTTGATTCTTCCTGGGGCACTCCACAGGTGCCGCCGGTGGCGTCGTGGCCGTATTCGAGGGACATCTGAAAGCCGCGACCGCCTGCAGCCGCGGGCTCCTCGAAGGCCGCGCTGACTACGGGCTCGGGACGACGCACACCCGACTCAGGCGACGCGCGCGTCGGACACGTCGCCAGCTCCGCGCACGCACACGTCCGCCGTGGGGATCGCGACCGTGAAGACCGTGCGGCCGTCGCGCCGCGCCGCGGAGATGGTCCAGCCGTGGCCACGAATCAGGCGATGCGAAATGGCCAAACCGAGGCCGGTTCCGCGAGGTTTCGTGGTGTACCAGGGCGCGAACAGGCGTGACGGGTCGCCGACGAACCCCGCACCCGAGTCCCAGACGGAGAGCTCCGCGCCGCTCGCATTCGGCCGCCATTCGATGCCGATAGCGCCGTCCTTCCCGGCAGCGTCGAGCGCGTTCGCCACCAGGTTCACCAGGACCTGGGTGATTTGGTCGAGATCGCAACGCACGTACGCGCCCGCGGGCACTTGGACGTGCAGCTCGTGCCCGGTCAGCGCGTCGCGCAAAAGGGCTTCAGCCCGCGCCCAAAGCTCGACGACTGGGACCTCTTTTCTGTCGAGTCGGTGAGCCGCTACGCGCCGGAGCCCCGACACCAATCGCTCGAGACGCTCGACCTCTTCCCGCCCGATATCGACGTCTTCGTCTTCCAGCCCGTCGCTCGTCCCGAGCCGCTCGAACGCGTGGCGAAAGAAGTTCAGCGGGTAGCGGATCTCATGCGCGATCTCGGCGGCGACGGTCTCGACTAGGGCCTCTCGTTCGCCCCGCCAAGCTGCGGCCTGCTGGCGGCGCCGTTGCTCCAGCTCCTGATACGCGACCGCGTGGGCCAAGGCGAGCGCCCCCTGATTGGCGATGGTGCTCAGGAGGTCCAGGTCGTCCCGAGTGAATAGTGCCCCGCCTCGCTTCTGGCCGACGTCGAGGGTCGCGACCCTCCGGCCCTCGAACTCGACCGGGATTGTGAGCCGGGCGTCGGTGCCGACCGCGGGTGGAACGCGAAGCTTGCTGCCGGACGCGCTGGACGGCGCCTCGGTCGCCTCAGTCGCCTCGTTGAGCTCCAATCGGAGGTCGTCGCAGGGAAGCCAGCGCGCGACCGTGCGCTCGATGGCCCGCGCAACCTCGGTTGGCGACGTGATGCTCAGGAGCTCGGCGCTGAGCTGCTCGATGGTTGGCTTGTACTCGGCGCGGGATGGGAACAAGCGTCGCTCGGTCCAGTACAGCGCGGCAGTGACCAGCAGCGCTCCGAGGACGGTGGTCGAAGTGGCGGAGAACAGCGCCATCTGAATGGGAAACCCGAGCTCGACACTGCCGATCGTTCCGATCGCGATCGCGATCGCACAGGCCACAGCGCCGGCGAAACCCTTGGCAAGCAGGCGGGTCAGGAGCGCGCGGCTGTCCCACAGGTCGTGACGCACGAGGGCGTACACGCTCGCGAGGGGGGCAAGTGCGAAAGCTGGGAAGGCGAAGACGTTGATTTCGTGCTTCCACATACCGAGGCGAGCGAACAAGAGCAGGCCTGCGGCCGCCAGATACGGCGGGACCATCGGGAGAAATAGGGATCTGAGCACCGCCCGACGAGTCCCTCGCGCGCGCGCGAATCGCACAACGAACGTCACAACGAAGAAGACCTGCGCGGCTCCCATCGCGATGGTCCAGAACGCTTGAACCCTTGTCGTTGGCCGACCTGCTGCCCAGAGGCCCACCAGGGTAGTGGCGACCACCAAGCCGACGGCGTCCACGATTCTCTCGATCGCCGGAAACCGATCCAGGGCAGGCGCGTCATCAGGAAGGCGCAGGGCAACCAGCACGAAGCCGCCAGGGACGAACGCGAGCGCGGCGAAGAACACCGGCACCAGCCGGCGGGTGGTGTGCAGATCGAACAGTGTCAGAACGAAGAATCCGATGCTGAACGCCAGCTTCGCGAACGAACGGGCCAAACGGCCGCCCGGGCTAGCCCGCATGGCGACCAGGCCTGCGGCGATGTAGAGGAGCCCGACCAGTATCAAGGCCCCGCCGTACGACCACCAGACGATCGGCTCGAGCAGGTGCAGCCGTAACTCCACTTCACGCGGGCCACTCGGCGGTCCGACGACCGCGCGCACGTGCGTCTTTCCTGCGCGCGCCGCCCCCGACACGAGACGATCCCAGTCGTCGCCGCGCCGTGAGGCTGACTGTGTCAGGGACACTCCGTCGACAGATTGAAGCGGCGTGGGGAACTGAAGTCCGTGCCTCTTCGCCTCCCTGGTCGAAAGTCCGATTTCGGAAACCACCCCGTTGGCGTCGACCAGCACGCCTGCGGTCGGACGCTGGTAAGCAGTAAGAGCACCGTGCAGGGCGACCGCTCCCACCACGAGCGTGAGGAAAGACAACAGGGCGGTGACCCGCCCCACGTACCTTCCACTCCCCGCCTGGCCCCGACCTGGCATCGCGAGAAAGGCTACGGCTGGGCCGCTCGGGCGCCAAGCACCGTCAGGTGGCGGCCAAGGAAGCGAGCGCCTTCGACTTCCCCACGGCGTCTGGCCAGAGGCACTGAGACGCCTTGCTCACATAGCGACTCCAGGCGGAACGCAGATCGGGCATGCGCGACGACGCCAACGCGGCACGCGCCAATGCTTCGAGCTCCGCGTCGACCGCCGGAGGTGCGGTGTCTCTGAGCGAGAGCAACGCGCGAAGCAGGACCGCTGTTTGGCGCGCGACTGCACCGACGGCGTGCCATTCGCCACGGCCAGGATCTGGCGCGAGAAGGCGCGCGTGGCGGACCAGGGCGCTGAGCGCCTGCCTGAGCTCCGGCCGCGCGAAGCACGTCTTGGCAGCCCAGCGCGCGAACTCCGGCGAGTACCAGCTATCGGCAGCAACCAAACTCTGCCAAGCCCGCGCTGCGCCGTCTTCACCCATCGACACGAGCGCTCCGGAAATGGGATCTCGCGCGAGCAGACATGCGCGCGTTGCGTGAATACGTCCGTAGCCATGTTTGACGTTGTGGCCGTCTCGGTCGACGCTCGCAGGTTCGATTTCGCGGTGGACCGTAAGTCCGCGTCGCTCCGAGCTCTCGCCCGCCAGCGGTGTCGCGCTTTGCGTTACGAGCTCCACCAGCTCGAACACGGTGAGCCCTGGGTTTTGTCCCAGGACGAGCAGAAGCGCTCCGGCCGCTACCGCCGCCGCGCCACTGGACTCCGCGTGAGCGAGCTCACCGGGGCGGAACGGGTCGGCGAGATCATCACCGGGCGCAAGCCATCGCATGGCTGGCCCGCGGTTGGAAAACGGCCGGTACACTCCGCGGCGGTCGCGGTACAAGAACCACCCGCCTGCCGCCGAACTTGGGCCGACGCAGAGCACGCGCGGGTCACTCGCGGGATCTCCGAAGCCCAAGCTGAGGCTTGCGTGGACGGCTCCCTCCGGGCTGGAGCACTCGCGCCCAGCGGGCATGACCACTGCGGTGCCCAATCCGCGCCGTCCCACTCGGGTCGCGAGCTCCAGTGCGTCGTCGAGGAGCGGACTCCACGTGCCTTCGACGTGAGTCGCGCACAGGACCACGTCGGCCCCATCGTCCACAGCTCGTGCGATTGCCAGGGCAAGGGAGACGACGTCGCTTCCGGGCTTCGGAATGTAGTAATGGCGAAGCGTCGCGTCTGGGGCTACTCCCGCGAAGGCGGCGTCGCGCGTCCCGACCGCCCAGGCCGACAGGCTGGCGCCGTGCCGAGAGCCGCTGGAGACGCTCCGTGCGCCGACAAGCTCCACAGCGTCCAGCTCGAGGTGATCGGTGGCTCCCGCGTCGTTATCGATCACCGCGAGGCGCGTGCCGGCGCCCGTTCCACACGTCGTCCGATCCACGGCAATTCCGTTTTCGCCCAGGAACCATAGCCCGGGGTCGTCGCGGTCAGAATGCCAGCGTTCTTCACGCGCGCGCCATTGGGTCGGGCGTCGCCCAGCACTCGGGGACCAATCGACGGGGGGCGCCAGCTCATCGGAGCCCGCGCGCGAAAACGCGGTATAGCGCACGCCAACGCCAGCACGCTCCAGCGCGCGGATCAGCTCCAAAGGACGGGCTAATCGCGTGGATCGAATTCGGCTCCAGAACAGGGGGTCCGTCACCAGGATGGGCTCCACCTCAACGTCTTCTAGCAGCGCGCCCAGGACAGCGCTGAGGTGCACAGAGTCGACCTCCGCTCGGGTTGCCACGACCATGTCGAGATCAGCATCGGCGCTGCCCCTGTGCGATTGACCCACGGGCCGGTAGTCGAACTCCCAGCCCTCGCGCTTCACCGAAGCACCTCCGCCGCGAAGGGTGCCAGTCGGAAGAGACGTACCGCGTAGCCCGCGCTGGCTTTCTCGGCTCGGCACAGGGCCGTCAACTTCTCATGACGCTCCTGTGCCCACGCTGCCAGGCCGAGCGCGCCGATTGCTCGTGCCCGGCGCCAGGCGCCGCGGTAGTGGCGCCGCGAGCGTTCGAGCAGCAAGGCGAGCACGCCGGAGCCGAGCACGTAGTGCCGAATTGCGTGGGCTTCGGCTGCGGTAAAGCCGGCCGGCGCGCCACGCGCCAAGCACACGGCCCAAGCGCCTCCACGCTCCCAGTCGTCCTCCCAGTCCACCACGTCGTCGTGGTGTTGGAGACCGAGCCACACGTCGGCGAGGAGCCGCTCGAGGGTCACCACCTGGGCGGGCGAGCCGCCTGAAGCGCGCGCCAGCGCCACCGACGCGGCAAACCCCACTGCTTGCTTGTCGAGCGAAAGGCGCGCGTACGTCGGGTAGCTCGCAGGTAGAACCCGAGCGAGCCACTCCCGTTCACCCGCCATTGCCGCGCGCGAGCGCTGATCCGCCACCTCATACGAGGCCGTCGCGTCCAATTCGTGGAGCGCGCGGTCCCGCCCGTTTCGAACTTCCTGGAGGGCCCCCAGCAGCGGTCCACTCGCACACACCTGTCGGTCGGCCAGGCGGTCCGCGCCGAAGGCCTCGATCACCGCGAGCATGTGCGCCAGGACCGCGAGGCGGAGCATCGCCGGTTCCGCGCGGGGGAAGGCTTCAGCGACCAGGGCCGGCGCGGCAAGCGTCACGGCGTTCCCGAACACCTGGCTCCACGGCACTCCTGGCACCGGCGCGAGGCCCAGCCGGTGCGCAAGCTCTTGCGCAACCGGCCGGATCTCACCGGGCACCGAGTCGCAGTAGCCGGAGTAGAGCGCGTCGATGTCGACCCGGTGCATGGCTCTACCCGCCCGAACGGGTCAGTAGGTGTTCGATTCCTTCCACGGGGACAACGCGACGTTCAAGCGCTCCTCCACCAGCATCTGCCTGAGCAGCGTGATCTGGAGCGCGCTCAAGCCGGAGAAAGGGAAGTCGACCCAGTTGTTGATTCGCTGGTTTAGGGAGGTGCGTACCGACGTGGCCTCGGCGGTCTCCGTCCCGCGGTCATCGTTGTCAGCCGGATAGAGCGCGAGGAGTTGCTTGAACTCGTCGAAGTGCTCCTGGCTCTCCAGTACGGAGAAGTACACGCGTCGGAGTTGTTCTTGGGCATCGAGCACGGATTGCATTGCTGGCTCCTTCTGGCGCCGTCGGCACCAGTGGCGGCAACGCAAGGCGCGTGCTCAGGGCCCGGGTTCGCGATCTCTGCGGAAACGCGAGGCGGTCCAGCTGCGAGCGCGAACGTCGCTGGTCGGATCCGCCCAGTCGGTGGTCAGTTCCGACCAGCCATGACGAGTTTCATGCGGCCGGCAATTTGATCTCGAACTGTGCGCCGGGACCGGGATCCGACAGTCGCACGTCCCCACCGTACGACCGCATCAGCGCGCGGGTCACGGAAAGGCCAACGCCGTTGCCTTGCTCGCCTTTCGTCGTGAAAAACGGCTCGAAGATCTTCAATCGAAGATCTTGCGGCACTCCTGGGCCTTCGTCGCGCACGCTCAGGACGACGCCCTCCTCACGTCGCGCGACGCTGAGCGCGATCTTCCCGATGTGCTGGTTGGCATCGATGGCGTTGAGCAGGAGGTTGAGGACGGCGCATTCGAGCTCCTGCCTCCGGGCACGGACGATGCAGGCACCGTCGATGGAGGTCTCGAATTCGCAGCGGTGGCCGCGGGCGAAGAGCGAAGTCAGTCTCACGCAGTCCTCGACGACCTTGGCGAGGTCGACGTCAGCCGGCGGGTAGGTCGAGGTGTTCCGCCCTCCGCGTCCGAGGAGCTCCCCCGTGACGGCCGACAGGCGGTCGAGTGACTCGCGGATGTCACGAAAGACCTCCTCCGTTTCAGCGTCAGCTCCGGCCGACGGACCAACGAAGTCGAGGTTCGTTATGGCGGCGGCGAGCAGGTTTCGCATGTCGTGCGCGATGGCGCCCGTGACGACTGACAACGAGGCCGCATTATGGGCCTTGGCAAGGGCCGTTGCTGAGGCAGCTAGCTTTGCCCTCGCTTCGAGGATCGCAGAGTAGTCCCGGTGGAGAACGACGCCGAGCGCGACGGCCGTGACCGCCACGAAGCCGATCCCCTTCAGCGTCTCGAGCCAGGCGTGGTCCCGGTGCCCGATTGGTATCTCGCCGAGGAGCAGGCTCGAGGCGACGATGTACGCGCCGGCCAGCACGCCATACACGAGCGCCAGCGTTACCGCCTTCCGGCGAGCCCTCCGCTTCAGCGCAACCATCGGTAGCCCCGCCCGAAGGAGTTTCCCAACCATATCTGCTTGCCAGCCCGATCACGGATCCAGCGGAAAAGATGCCGGACGGCGCGTCCACGTCGTGGACGCGCCCGTCTGGGGGTCATCGGTGCAGTCATGGACGCCGACTATACCGGTCACCCCGCTACTACCGGGCATGCGACCTGACGCGCCAGCTTCTGGCAATCAGTCGCCAGCAGGTGATCGAGCCGAAGGTGCTCGACTTGAACCGGGCCGTCGTCGAAGACCGCGAAGAAGACCACCACGAGGAAATCCGGGGAGTCTGGGTATTGGGCTTGTGCACTGGAGGTTGCAGTTGGATTGGTGGCGGAGGCGCGATCTGCGAGAGGAGATTCACGAACGAAACACGTATCGCCGCTGACTTCCCATTCCGGCGAGGAGTCCCGATCTCAGTTTGGCCGCGGAGGCTCCATGGCGTGAGTTTGGCGTGAGTTTGGCGTGCCTTGGTGCCCGCACTGCCCGGCAGCGCGTCAGGTACGGCCGGGTGATCTCGGCGCGTCCACGTGGTCGTAGGAGCTTCCGCTGTCCGCAGCGGTGCCACAGTTTCCTGACGATCCATCCCAGTCAGAAATGCAAACATATGCGTAGATCTTTCCGCCGCCCCCGCCATTACCGTAGAGCCGTGTGTCGTTGGGCAGCCATGCCTCGATATTCACAGTTGTCCAGATGTTCTTGGCGTACAGGTTGCTATCGGGCGCAGGGCAGGCGACCTGTTGTTCGCTGCCTGAAATGTTCTTCAGGCGCATGTCGCTCGTGGGATTGTTGCCGTTATCGTATCCGACGCAATCGTAGCCCGTCTGCCGCCACCACGCGGCGTCGCTTGAAGTCGCACACAGAATGACCGCCCAGAAGGCTGCGACCGAAGCACCAAGAGTCAGAATTCGCGTCATCATCCACTCCTTCCTTTCAACCAACATCAACGAGACACAGTCACCAACACCGATCGTCGAAGACAAGCTTCTTGCTGTCGACGGTGTCGCCGAGCAGGACGTACTGGGGAGACGACTACATCGGGGACTTCGGGTTCATCGTGGTCAAGCTCCCGTCTCCTTATTCGAACTACTACGCCTCGCTGGCCGGTATCTTTTATGCATAGGGAGAGACGCGCCCGGTCATTGCTCTTCGGACTTCTCGTAGCAGCCGCCGCTGGCGCGGCGGCTGCTGTCGTTGTCGTTCTGCTTGTTCCGCCCCAGAGTAAGGCGGATCGCGGAAGGGCCAAGCAGGGACGCATCGATGAAGGCCGAAGCCAATTCCTCCCGCCGCCCGCGGCACATGGAGAGTCTGCTTCGGACCCGCCTTCAGGTGCCGCCGTGCCCGCGCGGAACTCTGAGGGCAGCGACGCCGCAGCGAATGGCGCGGCTGATGCGGACCCAGGAATCACCACTTATGCCGAAGCGCGCGCTCGGTGGAAGGAACGGCAGGCACAGCGGGAAGCGCAACATTCGTCTGAGCCACGTGACCCGACGTGGGCGGCTGGAGCCGAAGCTGACTTCCTCAAAGATCTCCAACGTCAGCCCTCGAACGGCGGATGGCAGGTAACGTCCGTGGACTGCAAGACGACTCTGTGCACGGCGAAGGTGACCTGGCCATCTTACGAATCCGCGAGGCACGCATGGAAGGAGCTAGCAACATCCCTGTATGCTCGCAATTGTGGTAGAGAAGTATATAACCCTCCGCCCGTGAATCCTGCGTCGACTTCCTACGTGGGAACTGTCGTGTTCGACTGCACCGACGAAAGAGCCGGCGAATGACTGCGGCCCTCAGAGGAATTGTGCCATGAGACATTTGTTTTTGGTTGCTTGCTGCTCTTTTCTTGCTGCGTGCGGTGGCGCTTCATCCACAGACGGAGACCCGGGCGGAACGGGCGGGATTGGGGGGCAGGGTGGAATCGGCGGAACAGGAGGGTCTGGGGCGGGCTCAGGCGATGGCGGAACGACGAGTCTACTGGTCGGTGTCTGGAAGGGCTACGTCACCAACTTCACGCTCGCTGACGGGACCGACACGGTGACGCTCACCATCGACGATTCCGGGCCGGTTCCGGGCGGGCACGTAGTCTTCGGTGATGCTGCTTCCCTTCCAGCGCCAACCAATCCCGATATTGGCTACCCTCCTGGCGTGGAGAGCGTGGCTTCGAACGCGGTCGTTACAGGATTCGCTTACACAGTACTTCAGGGCAGCTTGGTCTCTGACCGCCTCAAGTTTAAGCTCACTCCGGGAGAAGTCTGGACGCAGTGGTGTGAGATGCAAGCGCCCATCGCCGACGAAACGAACCCAGGCAGCTACTCGTGCGTCCACAATTGGGGATACGGTAGCGACGGTACCAAGTGCTATCAGGACAACCCGAACACCGGCCAGAAGGTGTTCATCGACTGCGGGAAGCTGCACTTGTGTCAGAACGTGTGCCAGTGCAGCGCAACGAAGTGTTCGACAAACCTGACACCTTCCGTGGCTTTCGACTTGCAGTTGCAGGGTTCGAAGGCAACTGGCGGCGTTCTTGGATTGGACGACAGCGAGCACAAAGTCGATTTGACTCACCTGTGACGCGCCGGGGGCTCGAACGACAGGTGCAGGACTGGCCAGCGATCGCCGACCAGCTCGGGCTCGGGCTCGACACGGTTCGCTGGTGGTGTCTCCAGCCATGGCTGCCGCGCGACAGCGCATCGCGTTGGTTTGGTTGGCGAGTACCAATGTGGCGCCGGACGATACCCTTGGCGGTTGGGCGATCCTCGGCTGCGCAGAGTGAATTCGGCAGTGCTCCGAGGGTCGCGCTGACGCGCCGTTCTGTCGGCCCTCATGAGGATGACCGCCGGCGACGCAAACTTCCGCGGGCGAAGAGCGAAGTCAGTCTCTCTCACGCAGTCCTCGACGAGCTTGGCAAGGTCGACGTTCTGACGGGTAGGTCGAGGCGTTCCGCCCTGCGTGCCGGTTCAGGTCAAACATCGCGAGCCCGTCCCGGAGGGCGCGGCGAAGGTTTCGTGACCATATCTACTTGCCAGCCCGATCACGGATCCCGCCGAAAAGACGCCGGACGACGCGTCTACGTCGTAGACGCCCCCGCCCGTGAGTAATCGGTCCAGTCATGGACGCCGACTATACCGGTCACCCTGTGACTCCCACTCGAGAGCCCACGACCGCCCCTCCGGCGGCGGCAATCTCGCCGACATGCAGCGGATAGGGCAGTTCCATTTTCGAATCCGCGGGCGCTGCTCAGCGGGTCCCGTCGCAGTTTCGACACATGATGTCGGAACCCGACACTACCGTCGGGTCGCGGGCCGCTCCAAGCTCTTGGCCTGATGAAGGGTGAGCGCATGGAGGGAAGCCGCCGCACGGTCCTGTTGGTCGACGACGATGACGCCGTCCGAAGTGCCTACTTGCGAGTGCTGACCAACGCTGGCTTCGATGTCCGCGCCGCTGCTGACGGCGAGTCTGCCCTCCAGCAGCTCCGCAACGAGTCGTTCGACGCCGTCGTGAGCGACATCTCGATGCCAGGCATGGACGGCGTGCAGCTTCTGCGAGAGGTGCGCCAGCACGATCGCGACCTGCCTGTGTTGCTGATGACCGGGAGGCCGAGCCTGGAGACTGCCACGCAGGCCATCGATCACGGCGTGATGAAGTACCTGTCGAAGCCCGTCGGCGCGGACGAGCTCACCGATGCCGTGCGCCGCGCCACGCAGCTCCAGCAGCTCGGCCGTGCGAAGCGCGAGGCGTTGAGGGCCCTCGGCACCATGACGGGCGAGGGGTCTGACCGGGCCGGACTGGAGGCGAGCTTCGAGCGCGCGCTGGAGTCGCTCTGGGTCGCCTTTCAGCCGATCGTGAGCGCCGCCGACCGGCAAGTCTTCGGGTACGAGGCTCTGCTGCGCACGGAGGAGCGGACGTTGCCGCATCCCGGCGCCGTGATCGACGCCGCGGAGCGGCTCGGGCAGCTGCCCCGCCTTGGGCGCGTAGTGCGCCAGCGCGCCGCCGAGGCGTTTGCTGCTTCTGATCCGACCTGGCTACTGTTCTTGAACCTGCATCCGGAGGACCTCCTCGACGAGACGTTGCTCGACGCCGGCGGCCCGCTCTCCACGCTCGCGGGCCGCATCGTGCTCGAGATTACGGAGCGCATGTCGCTTGACAGCGTCCCGGATGCGCGCGCGCGGGTGGCGCGGCTGCGCAGCTTCGGCTACCGCATCGCGGTTGACGACCTGGGGGCCGGCTATGCTGGGTTGGCCAGCTTCGTGCAGATGGAGCCAGACTTCGTCAAGCTCGATATGTCTCTGATCCGTGACGTCCACAAGAGCTCGCTCAAGCGGCGCCTCGTCCGCTCCATGACCTCGCTCTGTCAAGAGATGGGGCTGGGCGTGGTCGCAGAAGGGGTCGAAATACCGGAGGAACGCGACGCGCTCGTCGACCTCGGACTGGACCTCCTGCAGGGCTACCACTTCGCAAGGCCAGCCCAGCCATTCGCGCAGCCCACTTGGTGAGGGGCGGTCAGGATCAGATGGGCACTGCACCGCCAGACGCTGTCTCCCGCGAGAAACTCGCTAGTGAAGTGCTGGAGCGTCTGCACGAGGGCTGCCAGGTCGTGGGCTTCGACTACCGGTATCTTTACCTCAACGAGACCGCAGTTGCGCAGGCACGTCGACCCCACGAGGAGCTCCTGGGCCGTACCATGATGGAGTGCTTCCCGGGCATCGACGGGACGCCGATGTTCTCGGAGCTGCGCAGGGTCATGGCGGAGCGCGTCCATCACCGGATGGAGAACGAGTTCGCTCACGCCGACGGTTCGAAGGGCTGGTTCGAGCTGCGGTTCGTCCCGGTCCCCGAGGGCGTCTGCATCTTGTCGCTCGACATCACGGACAGGAAGGCCTCGGAGTCGGCACTGATCCGCACGGAGGCGCAGCTCCGCCAGTCGCAGAAGATGGAAGCTGTGGGTCGCCTGGCAGGGGGCGTTTCCCACGACTTCAACAATCTGCTGTCGGTGATCCTGACCTACGCCGAGTTCCTGCTGAAGGACCTCAGCGCGGACGACCCGATCCGCGCTGACATCCAGGAAATCCACACGGCGGGGCTGCGGGCATGCGACCTGACGCGCCAGCTCCTGGCAATCAGTCGCTAGCAAGTAATCGAGCCGAAGGTGCTCGACCTGAACCAGGCCGTCGTCGGAATGGAAAGGATGCTCGCCCGCCTGCTCGGCGCGGACGTCGAGCTGACCCTGCTCGCGAGCCGGTCGATCGGCAAGGTCGTGGCCGACCCCGGGAACATCGAGCAAATGCTCCTGAACCTCGTCGTCAATGCACGGGATGCGATGCCCACGGGTGGAAAGCTGACGATCGAGACGAAGGACGTCGAGCTCGATGAAGACTACGCGCGCGCTCACCTGGGCGTGAAGCCGGGGCCGCATGTGATGCTCGCCGTGAGCGATACGGGCATCGGAATGGACAAGGACACGGTATCGAAAATCTTCGAACCCTTCTTCACCACGAAAGAGAAGGGCAAGGGCACCGGGCTAGGCCTCTCGACGGTATTTGGCATCGTGAAGCAGACCGGCGGCCACGTCTGGGTCTATAGCGAGCCCGGCGCCGGGGCGACCTTCAGAGTCTACTTGCCGCGAGTCGACGCCGCGATCGCCGTCGAACCCTCGCAGCCGCCACCGCCTTCCCTCCGAGGGCACGAAACCATCCTCCTCGTCGAAGATGATGATCAGGTCAGGGCGGTGGCACTGAGCATCCTGCGGCGCAGCGGCTATCGCGTGCTGGAAGCTTCCAATGGCGGCGAGGCCCTGCTGATCTGCGAGCAACACCCCGCAACGATCCACCTGCTCTTGAGCGACGTCGTTCTGCCAAAGATGAGCGGCCGGCAGATAGCCGAGCGGCTCGCCACATTGCGCCCGCAAATGCGAGTGCTCTTCATGTCCGGATATACGGACGAGGCGGTCCTCCAACACGGCATCTTGGAGTCCGAGGTTGCGTACCTCCAGAAGCCGATCACTCCGGAGACGCTGACTCGGAAGGTGCGGGAGGTATTGGGCCACAGCGGCAGGTGACCGCCAGGCACTTGCGCGTCGAGGCCGCGGGCATTGGCCCGTCGAGTCGACGCGCTTTCGCACCAGTCGCGCGCGTGCCCGACTCGGGAACTAGCTCGAGCTCGAACGGCGCGAGCCTGGCCGGCACGGTTTCGAGATGCGCGGGATGCCGTGTCCGTCGTAACCGTTCAGGAGACTGCGCCCGGGACCTGCCCAGCGCATCGAGCAGTTGATTCAGGGTTGCGCGTCCGGTGAAGACCAACCCGGGGGAGAAGCGGCCGTCGGCAGACATCGCCGGGCTCGGCGAGCAGTTTTACCAGCGAAACTGACTCATCCCCGGGAGGAACTTCAAAGGTGCGGGTCAGGATGCGGGCGCCAAGAATCTCCTTGGGTCTCTGACCGACTGGAGTACTGAGGCTGAAGGCCACTGTCGTGGTGCCCGGAGGTCGCGATGCGGACGGGGGAAGATCACGTGGATTTCGTACTGCGAAACGGTGCATTTTCTGCAAAGTTCCGTGCGGAGCCGACCGATCTTAGTGCGACGGTCCAGGGGAGCTACGGCGTGCGGTGCTGGGTTCCACCCGAGGCGCTAGGCGAACCGCAAAATGGGTACGGCATGATGCCAGACGGCCAACCCATGAAACAGCTCGTCTTGGATACCGCCAAGCAGAGTGACTTCTGTCAGAACTTCCGTTGATGGGGAGAGTGCGCTCTGGGTTGTAATAGGTTGGCCAAATTGGTCCATCTCGCCAGGGAATGTACGCGCCGGCACGCAATTGTCGCCGCCGAGAGGGTCTCGAACTCGCCAACGTTGCCCGTTCTCTGGCGGGCCCCCCGCGTGAGCCGCCGTGTGGTTTCGATGCTCGGCTTCACTTTGCAGTGCGGCGTCTTCTCTTGGGCGCAGATTTCTTGGGCGGACGAGCAAACCCATGCCGAGCCTGTTCGCCCGAGGGTCATTGGGGCTGGCACCTACCTGTTGGTCTTGCCGACCAGAGTCTGCAGAACCAGCGATGACGGGCAAGCTTGCACGCGCCCCGGGTTCTGGGGGCTGGAGCTCGCGATGCACGCAGATATTGCATCGGCTCTATCGGTGGGTCTCGTTGGATCTGCCGCGCGGTCCGGCGAGGTCATCTCCAGCGTGAGGCGCAGCTTCGCATCGGCTGGTGCCGACGCAAGATACGCGTTCTACCGCGCGCAACCGGTGACCGCATTCGCGGCGGTGGGGTTGGGGTGGGCCGCAATCACCGAGTCCGAAGAATTGCCATCCCAGACCAGCAGCCGCACGCAGCACGGGGGATATGCAATTCTCTCCGTCGGGAGCGAACTTGCGTTGACCGAGACCTTGGGCCTTGGCGCTGAGCTTCGTGCCTTGTTGCTCGTCTTCGGATCGGTTTTTTTACGAATCTCACCAACGGCGGAGGCTGGAGAGTACGGCATTCGCGTCTGGGCGTCGGTTCTCGTGACGGCCTGCGTGCGATTCTAGCCCCCGCACCGCCGGCTCCGCCAGAGCCGTCCTCATCGCTCCTACCACCGCAACGAGCGCGAGCCCCAAAGCAAGAACGGAGCGCGCAGCGCGCTTCTCGAAACCGAGGGACACGCATGAGACAGAAGACGGGTAAGATCCGGAGACCGCCCAGCGATCCTGATGCGCGGGGGATCGGACGACCTTCGTCTATGGTGTCGCCAAGGCTGATTGTGTCCAGTCGATGAAAACTGGTTTCGGGCACTTCGACAGCTCGCGCCGCGAGAACTTCTGTGCAGCGGTTCTGCTCCTGGCGATGGACGTGGACGCCGCAGTCGAAGCCCTGATCTGCAGTACAGTGAGGCGGGAGCTCGGCATCGATGACGCGAGCAGACTCTTGGGCTTCGGGCGTGAAGCTCACCTGGCGAGGACCGACGACGAGAACTACGCCCGGACTGACCTGTGGCTGCTCTTCGAATCAGCAAGCGGACGCTTCTACGCATTCGTAGAGATCAAGATCCACAACAACTGGGACCCCTCTGCCGTTGTGCGGCAGGTGCGCGATCAAGCTCATCGCACCCGCTCCCGTGGTCCACAGGACGTCCGCGGCAGCCTGCTTCTTGCGCCCGCGCGGCTGCCTGCGGGTTGCGGAATTAGATCGGGCGGTGCGCGTAGTCACGTGGCCGACGTTGTTGAACCAACTTCGTGCGCTCGCTTCGAAGGCGCCAGTCACGGAGCTTGCGATTCGTCACTTGGAGGAGAACATGGACCGCCCTGCCGGACTCGACCGACCACTCACGATGAACCACTTCGAGCAGGCGACGACCACCGTGGCCTGCCTGCGCCAGTTTATCATCGACTGCATCCTCGACATCGTGGGTCGGGTGCAGGGGGAACCCGCCTGTTTCACGCCGGGCGATAGCAGCCCACGCCGCGGAGGTGGCTGGGCGTGGCATGGGCTGTCCGTACCGTTCGCTTTTGAAGGGAAGCGAGGCCGCGTGGGCGTCTACAAGTATGGGGAGGCGCCGAAAGGCGAAGAAGGCGCGCTCCAAACTCTGGCTCGAGGCATACCTCGGAGAGGGGGACTCGCCGGTCGCGTTCATCGCGTTCGCGCCGGCAACGCTCGAGAGCAAGGAACTCGACGCAGCCATGCGGCGCTCAAGAACAAGTAGGACGACGCGGCGAGCCGCCGGAGCCCATGCTCGACCCGAGACCACGATGAGTGATCAGCGTGCGGTCGGGGGCACGTCAGAGGCCGAGGTGGTTCCTTGATCTCATCCCGCTGCTCACGACCGCTTGGGCGGGCGCCCGAGCGACCTCATCCGCGACGAGTAGCTCATGCATGAGTCACCGACATGAAGTGGAAGAAGACGACCGATGCCGACGTGTCGCTGCTCGCCGGCATGAACCGGCAGCTCCGCGAGGATGAGGCTCCGCTCGCCGAGCCGCTGCAGATTGACTTCGAACAGCGCATGCGCGGATGGCTGACCGGTGATTATTCCGCTGTGCTCTTCGAGCTGGACGGCCAGCCCGTCGCCTACGCGTTGTGGCGGGACAACGAAGGAAGAGGCATCTACCTCCGCCAGTTCTTTGTCGTTCCGGAGCGCCGTCGGCAAGGACTGGGGCGCACGGCGATGGAGCTTCTCGTTGCGGAAGTCCTGCCGCCCGGTACCGATGTCACGCTCGAGGTCCTCGAGCAGAATCCTCCCGGTCTCGCGTTCTGGCGGGCCCTGGGGTTCGGAGCCTACGCGAGGACGTTGTTGCGTCCGAGTCACGCTGCTCCTGTCATTCGCCCGATCGGACCTGATGACGACTGGGCCATGGTGACCGAACTGCTGCACCGCGCGTACGCGCCGCTGGCGGCGCGAGGCCTGAAGTTCCACGCGAGCTACCAAGACGAGACGGTGACGAGACGAAGAGCCGGCGAGGGCGAATGCTTCGTTGTGCTGTTAGATGGCAGGCTCGTGGGCACAGTTACGGCACTTCCTGGGGGCCGCGAGAGTAAATCCTCGTGGTACCGGCGCGCCGATACCGCGAGCATGGGCCAGCTCGCCGTCGACCCAGTCCACCAAGGCCGCGGCATCGGTCGTGCGCTGATGGGTCGTGCGGAGCAACGAGCGGTGGAGAACGGCGCGCAGTGGATCGCCATCGACACCTCGGAGCATGCCTCCGAGCTGATCGCGACCTATCGTCGACGCGGGTACGAGGTCGTCGAGTCGGTGAGGTGGGACGTGACCAACTACCAGAGCGTTGTGCTCGCGAAGCGGCTTTAGTGCATGGGGGCGATCGCGCGCAACCTAACGATTTGGACGGCGCTCGGGTTGGGAGTGTGCGCGTGCGGTTCCCGGAGTGGGTTGGCCGATAGCGCTGTTGGGGGCGATGGTGGCACTGGCGGGAGCGGCGGTGCGGCCGCGGGAACGGGTGGTGGCATTGATGGCGGCGGTGGGCTTGGTGGCGCGCACACCTGCGAGAGTTTGGTTGAAGTCCAGCCGGTCGCCGTGATCGATCAGGGAGGCGAGCCTGGGGTGGACGCGAATCCGGCGCTTTCCTACTCGAGCGAGACCCGCGAGCAGGTGACCGTCGCTGTGACGCGGGTGAACTCTGCAGGGCAGATTCGGCTAGCTTACGCGACGTTCATCCCATGGATGGGCTGGCCCGCATCTGGAGTCCTGAGCGCGCCGATCACCGCCTTCGCGACAGCCGACACCGTCTTCGCAGCAGGTGCGGGGGCCGATGGACACTGGGGCGTGTTGTTCGAGTCGGCTGGCTCCTCCGCGTTCGCCCCACACATCAAGGCACAATCCGTCGGGACAGGTTCAGCGGTGACGCTAGCTGGCCACGGGCGGCGGTTTGTGGCTCGCGGGGCACCGAACGTTCACTTGGTGGGCACGGCGAGCGCGGGGACGCTCCATACACACGTAGTCACTTCGACCAGCGCTGGTTCCATTGCCAGCGTGCTGTCGACGGACATGGGCTGCGACAACGCAGATCCCATCGCGGACGCTACGGCCTTCGGCGACGGGTGGTTGGTCGCCTATTCCGACTGGGCCGGAAGTATCACGAGCTGCGGCGCTTTGAATCCGGAAGCCGCCAGCCGGCTCAACATAGCCAAAGTCACAGCTGACGCGGCCACCAAGATGATCGCGAGCATGGACGTCGGCGGGTCGATTGCGGAGATCCATGCAGTACCCCATCCTGACGGGATCCAGCTTGCCTATCGACTGATGGGACTCGCGGTCGCGCCCATTCAGCTTGTTCGAGTGAGTGCGCTCGATGGGCTGGTTGTGGGGACGACGGCCATCACCGCTCCGGGTGCCATGCCGCGCGAGGGGTTTGCCACAGCAGCCCTCGGCAGTGGTATCGCGATTGCGTGGGTTGAAGGGTTGGCAGGAAGCCCTGGTGACCTGCACGTTTCTGTCCGAGACAGTTCGGGCGCCGAAAGGGCGACGATCTCGCTGGGTACGGTTAATTCGGTAGGACCCATCGCGGCGATCGGTGCGCCGAACACCGAGAGCCTCGTGCTTGCGTGGGCGACAAGTACGACGGTACGTCTCACACGGCTCGACTGCACGATGTAGCAGCCCGTTCACGAGCAGCGGCGCCTGATGGATTGCAGCGGTGATTCGTTCGCAAAATCCGGATGACCCAAGGCCAGGCGGCCGTCATGCGGTCAGAAAACGCGAGCAGCGCGCAGAATCTGATTCTCAGAAGTTCCGCGCGCAGCGCAGACTTGTCGCAGCGCTACGTTGCCTGGCGCATGCCCAGCGCGTCGAAGCCGAAACCGCATCCGATCACGCTCACGCTTTACCTCTTGAAGTCGGACATCAGGGCGCCCGAGTCCGCGCTGCGGGATCCGGGCGACCCTCGGCTCCACGTCGAGAACGTCGCGCTTCCCGGAACGAAGATCGCAAAGCTCTTCGCGCGGCAGAACCCGACGAGTCCTCCCAAGTGGACGACGTTCTTCCCGGACTCGCCAATCATCCGGCAGCGCCTCAAGACCACGAGCGCGGCGGGCGTGTTCGTCTTCCACTCGGGGAAGCGGTTCTTGGCGCTAACGTTCGGCCACGGACGGCACCTCTTGGCTCCGGGGTCCTGGGAGGACGGCTTCGGCCTGCGCGTCACGCTGAACAGCATCGACCCGGCGCGGCTCAAGAGCATCGACCACAAGAACTTCGAGTCCATCACGCGGCACGCCCGCACCCAGACCAGCGTAGAGGGGACGGCGGCGGACTTCGGACTCAACATCGAGCAGGACCTGGTGCGAGCGGTCGCTGGAACGCCCAGGGATCTGGCTCTCGGAAAGAGGATGGCCGGCATGGACGCGCTGGTCGTCAGCGTGCCGGTCGAGCTGGATGGGCTACCGGAGCTCGCCCGCCTGTACCTGCGCAAGTACCAGAGCGACGAGTACAAGAAGAACTTCGACTGGATCGACCATATCGGGGAAGTGCGGGACGCAGCGCTCGTCCGGGAGTTGGATGAGGCGCTCGCCGACCGGTTTCGCCGGGGTGAGCACGAGCGCCTCTGGATGGTCCCGCCCGACCTCGTCGACTGGTCGAGCCTAAGCGGGTTCAAGTACCGAGCGACCGACGAGGCGGTTTGCCCCGACCTGCACGTCTCCGACTTCGTGAGAAGCGTCCGCGACCCGAACAGCATCACGGTGAAGTCTCTCAAATCGCGGCGCATCCTCGCCATCGCGGCGGACGAGGAGCACGAGATCGACAGCTGGTCGGCATACCAGTGCATCTACTTCGAGCACGACAGGAGCGACGAGACGTTTCTCCTCTCGGCGGGACGGTGGTACCGCATCGCCAGGGACTTCGCGGGCACCGTCAACGCCGAAGTGAAGAGGCTGGTGTCGACGGATCCCGCACTGCCAGCGCTCGAGAAGACGGACAGGGACGAGGGCGAGTACAACGCCCGTGTTGCCAAGGGCTCGGGCAGCAAGTACGCCCTGATGGACCGCAAGAACATCTCGCATGGCGGAGGCCCTTCGCGGGTTGAGCTGTGCGACCTGTATTCGTCGGGGGGTGCGTTCATCCACGTCAAGAAGTACGCAGGCTCCGCCGTGCTCAGCCACCTGTTCGCCCAAGGAGTGACGTCCGCGAGCCTGTGGTTTGGCGACGCCGACTTCCGCGCCAAAGCCAACCAGAAGCTCCCGACGACGCACCGACTCGCCGACCCTGCGGCGGCACCGATCGGCAAGGCGCACCGCGTCGTGTACGCCGTCGCAAGCCGATCCAAGAAGCCCATCGACGAGAGTCTGCCGTTCTTCAGCAGGCTCAACCTGCGAAACGCGGCGAAGCAGCTCCGGCCGCTCGGTCTGCGCACGTCCCTCGTCAAGGTCGAGTGGCGATAGACGCGCGCTACGGGTGGTGCGTCGGGGGTAGGCGCCGCCGGACACGGTGGCGGTGGAAACGGTGGCAGCGATGGGGGAAGTGGTGGTGGTGATGGAGCGGTCGAATCCGACGTGGCCGACGCAACGGTCGGCGAGGCGGTTGGCCAACCCTGGCCGTCGATCATCCGGTGCGCGTCGGCGCCGGCGCGTAACAACACGGCCATGCACTGCTCCCGAGCCGGATCGCGCAACGGGAGTCCCTGCGGGAGGAGAGTGAGCCGTGGCTGAGGTGGCAGCAACGTTCCATCATGCCACCGGTGGCACCACCACTGCGATCCGCAGAAGTCCGGACATCGAGGGCGGGTTGGGCATGGCAGCCTGGGTTCGCCGGCCTGGCGCAGAACGTGTTGTCCGCTCCGCCGCGGAACAGCTTCGAGCGCTTCGAGCCGGGTGGGGTCCCGGATAGTTCTGCTGCGCGAGTCGCGCACTGGCACTATGCTCACGGCCAACATCAAGACGGGCGGAGGGACCCGGCCCCACGAAGCCCGGCCAACCTACCCTCGCGGGCAAGGTGGCAACGCCGGAGCGGCACGCGCCGCTGACGATGGAGGTTCCGATGGTCGTCTGCTCTCGCTCCGCCTGCCGGGACGTTCTGGTTGAATGCGGCCGGTCCTGGCGCTCCGACGGCACTGTGGTTCGCAAGTATTCCTGCGCTTCGGACCGGATCGCCGCCCGAGTCTGCGGCGAGCGCGTCGAGCTCAAACGCAACTTCGGCGTGGTGTGTCCCGGCCTCGACGTCACGCTAGCTGAGCTTGCCCGGCTCGTAGCATTCCTAGGCTGGTGGCAGGGGCACCGGACGCGCTGGGCAGCCTTCTACTGGACAGGCGAGGCGCACCCGCCGGGCTGGGGCGGCGAGACGCCGATACAACTCGTTGCGGTTTTCTTCAGCAGCTCCCAGGCCGCAGAGTCGTAGCTTGCGTTCATGTAGAAGACGCCCATGCAGTCCTCGGAGGGCCACTTGGCGGGAGCTAGCGAGTCACTGACACAGGACGCGACCGAAACGCAGTCACTATCTGAAACGCAGGCCTTGTTGGCGTGGACAAAAGCCAACAGAAGGCCAACTTCGTCCGCGCAAACATGACGTCAGCCAGGTTGCCCTGATCTCGAGCGACAGAGTGCGCTGGGTCACCGAGAAGCGGAAACGTAACTATCGATTGTGGCTTCGCGACAACGTGAAACCGCTTTCTGGACGTGGGGCGACGCACCGATGTTGCGGTCAAGGAGGTGTCCGGCTATCCGACGTCACATGCTCAAGATCGCGTTCCAAGCAGCGGCAGTCGGTCGTTCAGCGTTCTTCCTGGTCGCGGTGCTCGGCGCACTCTCTTGCGGGGACCGGGCCGAGCAAGCCCCGACCCCGATTCAGACATCGAAGTCCTACCAACAAGCCCTCGTGGCAGGAGTCGCGCCTGCGCCTGAGCAGACAACTCCCATCTCGAACGTCGCATTCCTAGAACCTGCTGAACAAGGGCAGTTCAAGCCGCCGGTCTCCTCCGCCATCGCCAGTTCGCCCGAGGCTCCGGTAGCTGTGCCCGCCGACACCGACGTCGTATGGCTCGACTTCCAGAGCAAGTCCGCATTCGCAGTCAAGGTGGACGCGGCCGGGTTGGACGCGGTGCGGGCTGCGCTAGCGTCGCGCCCTGTTTCTGACCCGGCAAATTCCGGCGAGAGCTCGGACGAGGGCGCGACCGCAAGCCCAAGTTCGAAACCGATGGGTTGGTCGAACGCCTACGACGCACGCGTGAACAAGGCGATCGGCTACGGTTATCCCAAGTATGACCCAGTACTCTCTAAGATCGGCATGTTTGCCTACGGTGGCAGCGGGCAGCTCTTCGGGAGACGCTTGGTGATGACGGCTGCGCACGTGATCTGCCGAGGCGGTGGTTGTTCATGGCCAGCCTTCTCGCCACGGCGAGATACAACAACCTGCTGCAACTCGACGCCGTTCGGTTCCGCAACTCCGATCGCTGCGTGGGTGGGCGGGGGCTTCCTGGCAAACCAATGCCACGTTACCTACAACTATGCCGCGTGCGCCAAGGAGGATTGGGCTGTTCTACTCTTGCCGGACACCGCGTTCTCAGGGGATCACCCCGGATACATGGGGTTCATTAGCACCGACGAAGCGACGCTGCAGTCGTACACGTCGAAACGGAGCGACGGCTATCCGCTTTGCGACGCAATCTATCCTGATCGGCCCGCAGGTTGCGTGTTCGGTTCGGCGTTTGGGCAGACCACCGCGTGTGGGATCGGCCGCTTCCATAACGCCAACGGCTCGGGGGGCTACAAGAACCTATTTGCCCACGGTTGCGACACCAGCCCAGGGCACTCCGGAAGCGCGTTGCACACTTTCGTCGGGAGCAGCGGGCCATATATTCTTGGCATCACCTTCTGGAACGATTGCGACACCTGCTACGGACAGACCGGCGACATCCTGGCGTATCCGACGGTCGCGGTCCGCATCAACGACTGGCTCTTCAGCTACATGCTGAACAAGCGCGTGCAGTATCCATGAGGCCAAACGAGGCGAATCTGATGTCCCGACTCTCTGCCATCTTCATGGTCCTGGCGTACGGGTGTGGAACCAGCGATCCGAAGGTGGCCGAAGAAGGAGGGACGGATGCCGGGGGGGACGCCTGCTCGTGCGCGGCCATCGAGGCGCGGCTGCTGGCTGAAGTCTCCGGAAACCGGTCATGCGCAACGGACAAGGAGTGCAGCACCATCGCGCTCCGTTGTTTGCTGGTCGACCGCCCGACTTGTAGCGACGCTTTCTACATCAACCTCGACGCAGATGTCGCCCAACTCGAGTCGGACTCCGCGGCGCTGGATGCCTGTGCCGCGACGTGCGATCCGGAACGCCATTGCGGTGGATGTCTGATGGGCTATCCGGCCGTTTGCGACAACGGGACGTGCGCGCCCGACATCTCGCCATGACGTACGTGGGTGCGACGCGACGACGCGACGACGCGAACCCCTCGCGTCTGATGCCTCCGGCAGGGCTTTCCAGCTGGCGATCACCCGAACCGCAGCACGCGCTCCCTCTTCCGCATCGACCTGGTCCGCAATGATGACACCGCCGTGCTCGGCGTCCTCAGCGCAGCGGTCGGCGCAAGAAGTTCTGCGACACCGACCTCCTCGACGAGATCCCCGTCCTCGGCCCCGCGCTCAGCCTCGGCTTCGAGAAGGGCATCTACGAGGGCGCCTGCTTCGAGGAGTGGCTCCTCTCGTACGATGGAGGCGCGGTCTACTTCCTTGATTCCCGACGCGTTGGCGGCAGCTCCGATGTAAGGTTGTACTGCGGTTCCTCGTTGGAAGTTGTCGGCAAGCTCCAGATCGTGACGAGTGACACCGCCCTCCAGGTCGTCCTGGACGCGCCAGTCCAGTTCCAGGCCGAAGTTCTTGACGGCTCCGTTTCCATCCAACTCGCGGACGACGAAATCGGCGGCACCTATGCGTACGACTGGACCAAGACTTGGGCCCTCAGCAACCGCGTTCTCAAGACACACTTCAAGCACGATAATCAGGCGTATGGAGAGCTATTGGAAGAGGGACACAATACCAGCGCTGACTCCGGCCCCGTCGTCATCGACGGGGCCGTTTTTCGGTCCGCGGATTGGACTTGCACGCCCTAAGGCGAGGCACAACCCCTCATTCTGACGCCTGACGACAATGAGAGGGGCGATTGCGGGAGTGCGCCGCGCGGAGGTGGGCTGCGAGCGGCTGGCGCGGTCGCGGCGCAGTGCGGCGCTCGAGAGCGTGGGCGCCGCTGGCGGGACAGGCATCGATATCGACGCCCGTGAGCAGCGTGATGACGTCCCGCCATTTGGCAGAACGGACGGCGCTGGTCGCCGGCGCCGAGGCCAGTGGGTCGGCGGCAGGCAGCGCCGGCGGGCCTTGATGCGTGAGCAAGATCTGTCGCGCGTGTTCGAGGCGTGTGGTGGTGTGCGCTGCCGACATCAGGCCGAAGTGGCGGATCTTGACGAAGCCCGGCGGGAGCAGGTGACCGAGCCAGCGGGCGAGAACGTCTCTGCGGGGATGGTGGCGAGCTGACCGTTCTTGGTGCGGAAGGTGAAGCGTTCGTCCATTGCGACGAGCCGGTGGTTGGAGATCGCGACGCGATGGTGCGGGTTCGAGTCCCGCTGGCTCTACAGAACTCCCGGCTATCGACGCCGCATTAGCTTCTCGACAAGGGTCGGGTTCGCTCGGAATCCGAGTTCCCCAAGGGCCCTCACCGCTTCGTCCACGTCCATCTGGATCAACCCGCGCCGGTGCCAGTCCCGAAGTTTCGATTCCACAAGCTCCGGCGCGGCGGCAATGCGGTATCTCCGCACGTCGTCGTTCTCAATCACGAAGCATCGAATCTGCCGAGGCCGTATGGCCTGGCGGTTCACGTCTTGGCGGAAGAGTTCGTATTCAAGGTGGAACCGTCGGTCGCCCCAGGATGCCATTGAGCAGCACCACGAAGATGGAGGGACCCGCGCCCGATCCTGATCACGTTTCGTGAGGGGCAGAGAAAAAGCCCCCTCAGAAAACTTGCGAGAAGCTCTCCGAGAGGGCTGCCTCCGGGTTGCAAGGCTCGGAGGTGATGGAATGTGGCATGGGGTCAGGCTTTTCGGGGAGTTCTTCGCGAAGCTGGCGGAGGCGGACGAGAAGATCGCGAGGCAGGTGGCGGCGGCGGGTTGCCGGTACTGCGGTGGTCCACTGCACCAGGGCAACTACCCCCGAAAGCCGCGGGGCGCCGAGATCGCCGGGGCGGGCGAGGCCTTCAAGCTCCGGCATTCGCTGTGCTGCGGCCGGCGGGGTTGCCGGCGGCGGGCGCTGCCACCGTCGCTGCGGTTCCTCGGGCGGCGGGTGTACCTCGAGGCAGTGGTGTTGATCGCGACGGCGCTCACGCTGGTGATGGCGGAGCTCGAGGACGTGAGCGGCGAGACCGGCGTCCCGGTGCGCACGCTGCGGCGCTGGCAGACCTGGTGGACCACCAGCTTCCCGCGACTTTCGAGCTGGACGGTCCTGCGAGCGCGCTTCGCTCCCCCGCCGCCGGAGGAGAAGGAGTTACCGAAGTCGTTGCTCGATCGTTTCGCCGCCTCGTTGCCGGGCGCGACGGCTAGCGATGTTCTGGAGCTCGTGGCGCGCTCGCTGGCGCCGCTGACGACCGGGTCGGTCCCCGACGGATCACGTTTTGTGTACGCCGCGCTCGGCCGCCGACTTCACGCAAGAGATGGTCCTTCGCCTGGTTTTGTCTGACCCGTAGCGTCGTCGGTGTCGAAGGCGCCGCCGCTGATCGAGGCAGCGCGAGACCGAGGACGGCCATGAGTGACGAAACATCCCCATCGACGCGCGTGCGCTGGGCACGGCTGCGTTTCCAGATCATCGGCCAGCTTCTGAGCTCTCCGCCGGAGCCTGGCGAGCTCGCGGCGCGTCTCGCCGAGCTGGCGGCGCGGCCGTGGCGACACCCGACCACCGACGACACGGTGCGTTTCAGCGCCAAGACCATCGAGCGCTGGTACTACGCGGCGCGGGACGCGCAGGACCCGATCGTCGCGCTCGAGCGCAAGGTGCCCAGTCACGCTGGGACGTTCCCCAGCGTGTCCGAGGCGGTCGGCGCGGAGGTGCGGCAGCTTCGCAAGGACCACCCGCGCTGGAGCTTCCAGCTCGTCCACGACAACTTGCGGGCTGTCGCGCGGCGGGCACAACTGGTGCGCGCCCGCGATCGAGGCGAATAGCACCAGCGCGAGCACGACTGCGGTGCACCGGTTCATCGCCGCCACTCTTTCCAGTCGCCTGTGCCAGCCTTCGCACCGCCTCCCGCGTCGGGTTTCCGTGGCATGGGCTTCCCCGGCTTCGCCGTAGGCAAGTCATCCAGCGCGACCACGGGCTCGGCGTGCGCGGACGCGTCCCGGGGCGAAGGCAACGCGGGGGTTACCGAGACAACCTGTGTCGGCGCCGGCACCCCCGGCGCGCTCGCCTGCTCCGGTCCGGTGGTCAGCGTCGCGGGTGCCCTCGCTCCCTTCGCAACCACGACCGCCAGCGCCACGGTCAGCACGAACACCAGCGCCACCCCGACACCCCCGACGGCCGCGAGCACTGGCCGGTCGAGCACGGTTCGCACGATCGAGGTCCCGGTCCTGCCCGTGGCCGCGGGCATCGCGCTCACGTCCGAGGAGATCCCCGGCGCAAGCGCCACAACCTCCGCGCTCGGCAGCGTCCTGTCCGCCACGCTCGGCGGGACCGTGAGTTTCGGGTGGGTCGAGATCGGCGCCCGGTGCATCTCCTGGTAGGCGTGCCGCACGGCATCGCCCGCGCGCCAGGCCACCGACGAGGCTTGTCGAACGCCAGCGCGCGGTCGACGACCGCGGCGACGGCGGCGTGGACGGTCGGCTCGAGCGACGCGACCGATGGCGCGGGCTTCGTCATCGCTGAAAGGAGCAGCTCGTTCGTCGTCCGGCCCTCGTGCACGTTCTTGCCGGTGAGCAGCGAGAACATCAACGCGCCCACGGCCCACAGGTCGGATCGAGCGTCGACCTCGTCCCACAACCCTCGCGCTTGCTCCGGCGGCATGAACGACGGCGTGCCCATGCTCGTGCCGTCGCGCGTGGCGCTGCTCGCGGTGGAGAGCTCGCGGAGGCGCGCGATCCCGAAGTCCAAGACCTTGACCGCACCGTCGCGGGTCAGGAAGACGTTCTCAGGCTTCAGGTCCCGGTGGACGACGCCCTTGTCGTGGGCCGCCGCGAGCACGTCGAGGATCTGGTCTGCAGCCGAGAGAACCTCGTCGGCCGGGAGTTTGCCGCCCGAGCGCGCCGCGCGAGCGTCGAGGTGCTCTCCGTCGAGCAACTCCATCACCAGGAACAACGCTCCGGTCTCGTCCTCGTCCTCGTCGACCACTTTCACCGCGCCGGGATGACCGACGGTGTTCGCGACCTTTCCCTCCTTGAAGAACCTGGCGCGGATGTGCGCGTGGGTGCTGAGCTCGGGGTGGAGGATCTTCAGCGCGGCCCGGGTCCCGTTCCGGTGGGTCGCCGCGTAGACCGCCGCCATCCCGCCTACGCCCAGGAGAACATCGAGCCGCCACTTGCCCCTCAGGACGGTGCCGACCCTGGTCTGGGCCCGCATCGCGGTCGGGTCGATGGCGGTAGTGAGGGAGTCGGAGGGCATGATCGGCGAAATTCGTGACGTTGCGACGCCAGAACGTAACACGAAATAACGATCGTGTTTAGGGACGGCGCCCACCGCTACGTGCCGCGCGATGTCCGACAAGCGCGTGGGAACCGTCCTCGCGAGTATTGGTGCGAATGTTCGCCAGTTGAGGCTGCGGCGAGGGTTGACGCAGGAGGCCCTTGCCGAGAAGTGCGCTGTCGAGCCCCGAACCGTACAGTCCATCGAACGCGGCCGTACCAATCTCTCGATCGCGGTGCTCGTTTCGGTTGCAGCAGCCCTCGGGGTGGACAGCCGGATGCTGATGCGTCCGGGTGAGCTCCCCCCCGCCCGCGCCGGACGGCCTCCCAAGCCCAAGCGGAAGGTGCCGAGGCACGACGCGCCTGGGGTTGACGGCGCTCCCGCGAACCCCCGGGCGAAGCGCACACCCAAGAAGTGAGCTGGTCACCGGTTGGCCGCGCGGGCCGCCCGCGCCACTGTGATCGCCGAGCGCAGTCCGTTTGGTCTTCTTCTAGCGCCGCTCCACCGCCAGCAGACGCTCGAGAAACAGGTGCTCCTCGGGTTCGAAGGCGATCCAGCGTCGCCCACGCTTCACAGTCACGGAGTCGCGGTCGGCCTTGACGCGGAAGTCGCCGCAGCGAAAGACGCCCCCGACCTCCTCACCGGCAGGATTACCGAGCCGCTCGCCGCGGCGGACCACGCTCGCCTCCAGAACAGCGATGCCGGCGACATGCTTCGGCGGAAGAACCCGCACGCGCACGTCGCGACCCGTGAAGTCCGAGCCCTGGAGGCCGCCCATGCCCTTGGTGGCGACCCGAACCGGTGGCGAGGCGCCGGCCGCCTGATGGAAGGCCGTCTCGCCGCCCCAGCCGGGCGGGTGCCCCGTGCCAGTCCAGTAGAACGCTGCCCAGCGAGTTCGGTGCCTCTCCCACCAACGTAAGAACGCAGCGAGCGGCACGAGCTCGGCGAGCGTGATATCGAGGCCGGGGCACACCACGCCGAACTCGCGCTTGAGCTCGACGCGACCTCCGCAGACGCGCGCGGCGATCCGGTCCAAGCCGCAAGAGTAATTGCGGATCGCAGTGCCATCGGAGCGCCAAGTACGGCCTCCTTCGACGAGAACGTCGCGGCTGTGGCGAGAGCGGGCGACCATCAGAACCTCCATCGTCTGCGGCGCGTGCCGCTCCGGCGTTGCCACCTTGCCCGCTAGGGCAGGTTGGCCAGGCTTCGCAGGGCCGGTTCCCTTCGCCTGTCTTGATGCTTCGAGAATCGTAGCATGCCTGGGCGGCCGGCCCACGAACACGTCGCTACTTTGCCGCCCTCACGATCTCGACCGCGCCCCCCGTCCGGGCCCTGAACACGGTCCAGCGCTTATCCGGCAGCTCGAGCACGCCGAAGGTGCCCGGCGTCGGGAGCTCGCGCTCCCAGCCGTCGGCGGGATCGCGCAACAGGGCACCGGGGTTCAGGACGAGTCGGTCGCCCAGACGCAGCTCCATGGCGCGGTGGGTGTGCCCGACGACGACCACGTCGGTCCCTGCGGCGCGCAGCACCTCGTGGAGCTCGTCGGCCGTCGCGTCGGGCATGACGCCGTGCATGTCGTTCCCAGGCCGCGCGTGGTGCGCGGCGACGCGCACGCCCTCGATCGTCGCAGACCAGGACGGCACCATCGCCTTGAAGAAGCGCCGGCCGGCGGGGGTCAAGTCGGCGGCGTTGGTCCCGACGGACTTGTTGGTGAGGCACCACCGGTCGTGGTTCCCTCTCAAGGTCTTGATCCCGCGTTCCGCGAGCAGAGCTGCACTTTCGTCAACAAAGACGCCATAGTCGACGACGTCTCCGAGACAGACGATGCGCGTCACGCCCATCTCGTCGAGCAGGCGCAGGGCGTCGCGCAAGGCGTGGACGTCGCCGTGGACGTCCGAGATGAAGCCGATCTTTGCAGGCATGGGGGGCCTCCTACTAATAGGGCTCAGCCGGCTTAGCGTGCGCGCGAGGGCTTCTCAAAATGGGACGATGACTGGCCGCTCGCCATGGGCCGCCGGCACCTTCCCGCGTCTTTCACCGCGGCTCGGACCCTGTCGGCGCTCGGACACCCCAGGCCGCCCGGTTTCATTTACCCGACCACGCTCCGTAACGCGCGCGGGCTCGACCTTGGTGCTGCTCAAGCTCCACCCTGACATCAGCGTGGAGCGTCTCGTCGACGGCTTACCTCGAAACCTGATCAGCGTCCCGCTCGAGAATCGTCCACGGCCCCGTCGACGCGACCGAACGCATGCGATTCGCCACGCCGAGCCGCGCTTGCGCTGGCGTCGTTACCGGGTCATATCTCGCATGTTGGGAGTGCCGAATGGTGGAGGAAGTGAGCCGGACGCTGTTGACCGTGGACGAGTTCGCGCGCCTGGTGGGCGTCAGCCCCGGCACTGTACGGAACTGGAAAACGTCGGGAGCGCTTCCGACAGAGACCGTCGAGGGGACCACCCTTGTGGACTACGCCGAGGTCGCAGGTCGCAAGCTGCTCCGCGAAACGGAGCTGCTGAACTTGCCGGCGGTCAAGCAGGCCCAAGTTTCAGAAACCGACGTGACGGCCGCGATCGTCGCCGGCGGCATCGCCCCGACTGCGGCGCCTGACCGACGCTATTCGATCAATGATGGCGCGGCTCTCGTCGCGTGGAAAGGGGGCGGAAGCGCAGTCGCCGTGGCGGGAGTGCCGCTAGAAGGAGGCCCGCAGCAGAACACCGATTCCACTGGTGCGGCTTTGGAATGCGGCCCCGACCACTCCGGGCGCTTCGAGGCCTTGATCGAGTACGTAACGGTGCACGCCGACCCCGCGCGGATCCCGGCGACATTCTGGGACACTCGTGTATGCCCGGAGTTCGTCCCACCGGTTGGGGTCTTTAGGGCCTGGTACGGTGGGCGCGGCGCCGAAGGGGACGACTCCGGTCCACTCCAAATCGGCACAGCGATCGGCCGGAGCGCGACTTGGGAGTTGGAGGACGGACAGCTGGTGCAGCAACCTGCGACCGATCTCTTCGGGTTTGCAGAAGGTGATGATTGGCACGAGCCGGGCAGCCTGCCCCCCGAGTACGCCGCCGTGAGTTTGCGCTATCGCGAGCTGGAGCGGGCGTGGCGGGAGGCGTGGCTTCGACGCCGACGCGAGCTGCTGGCGGCCGGCGTCAGCATCGAGGCGCTGCCGCATGCCCTCGCATTCGAGCGGCGCGATCGTGTTGCCGCCATTGAGCGTTATCACCGCGAGCATCTGTCGCCGGCTGACCTGCCCGACTGGTTCTTCTGCACCGAGGAATGCCCGCCGTTCGTCCCACCGACCGGGGTTTTCCGATTTGAATACCGCGAGTCGGACGCCGATCCCTACACCGGCCAGCCGCGGACCTGGGTCTGCAGCACGGAAGGGTGGGCGCAAGAAATCGGAAAGCCGGGTGTCTCATTCATTCCAGCCCAGCGGGTGCACCGGGCGCCCGGCACCTTTCGCAGCGGAGCGACTCCCCCGGAACACGGCGCGGCCAACCAACGCTACGGGCTGGCGGAGCACGAGTGGCGAGAGGAGTGGCGGCATCGTGTCGCGTTCTACCGTGCAGAAGGCGGACTTCAGCGCCAAGCGGGCGCCGTTTTGATGCCGAAGTGATTCCGGACTGAACGCGCCTTGAACCCACGTTTTCGTCACTCTGAGCAACGTTTGGATGGGTTCTGCGCGCGGGCGGGCCCTCGGCCTGGGCGGTTTTCAGGGGGAGCCGACTGCGTTCGAAGTTCAGCCCTCAATGCGAGCTCGAACCCTTGTGCCGAGTTTGCGCTCGCATTTCGCTGCATTTGATCACGCATTGCAGTCGTCGAAGGTCGATTTCTGGGCTTCGATCCAGGGGTGAGCAAGCGCTCGCCCGCACACGCGCTTCCGCCGGTGACCAACCTGTCGGGGCTTCCCTACCTGCTGACCCCAGCGGAGGCGGCGGCGTTGCTCCGCACCACTCGTGGCGCCCTCTACGCCCGCGCAGAGCGTGGCCTCCTGCCCGGAGCCGTCAAGGACGGCCGGCGCCTCCTCGTCCGCCGAGACGATCTGTTACGCTCTCTGGCCGAAGGACGAGCGCCATCGCCGGGAGGTTCCCGGAGATGACGGTCAAGGTCAGAAAGTACAGGCGCGGAGGATGGGAAGCCGACATTCGCTTCACGTGGCCAGATGGAACGCCGTTTCGACGGCGGCTCCTGACGCCGGTGAGCGGAAAGACCGCTTCCCAACGCTGGGCGGAAGCGAGGGAGAGCGAGCTGCTGCGCGCCGGCAAGGCCGCTCTCGACCCGCCGCTCGAACTGAAGGAGGTGCCGACACTGGGAGAGTTCAAGCCGCGGTTCATCGAGGGTCATTGCCGGGCGAACCGGCAGAAGCCCTCGGGCATCGAGAGCAAAGAGAGCGTGTTCCGAACACACCTCTTGCCTCGCTACGCCAGCAAGCGGCTCGACCAGTTCACCAACGAAGACATCCAACTCCTGAAGGGCGAGCTCGCGATCAAGAGCTCCAAGACCGTCAACAACGTGCTGAGCACGCTCAGCATGACGCTCAAGATGGCGGTCGAGTGGGGCGTGATTGTCCAAGTGCCCTGCCGCATTCGGTTGCTGAAGGTCAGCGAGGACGTGCCGGGTTGGTACGAGTTCCTCGAATACCAGCGGCTCGTCGAAGCTGCGCAGAAGCTCGGTCCAGAGATCTACCTGTTGGTTCTCTTGGCCGGCGATGCGGGGCTTCGGCGCGGAGAGATCATTGCTCTCCGGGGTTCCGATCTCGATCTCAAGCGGCGGCTCATTGCTGTGCGCCGCTCGGTCTGGAACGGCATCGAGACCGAGACCAAGGGCTTCAAGCACCGGTTCGTGCCGATGACGGAGTCTCTGGCCAAGGCCTTGACCGCGAACCGGCATCTACGCGGTCCGCGGGTGCTCTACACGGACAAGGGCGAGCAGCTCTCGAACAAGCACGTTCGGGCTTGGTTCGAGCGGGCTCAGCGGCGAGCGGGGCTCGAGGTGACCGGGGCGATCCACCGCCTTCGGCACACCTTCTGCTCGATGCTCGCGGCCCGGGGCGCGCCGGTGAAGGCCATTCAGGAGCTGGCGGGTCACCAGCACATCACGACGACGATGAAGTACATGCACCTGTCGCCGGCGAATCGGGAGAGCGCGATCCAGCTCCTGGACGCGGCCCGACGGGAGCAACAGGAGCCGCGCGCCGACGGAAATCGTGGAGACATTTTGGAGACGGGCCGAGGCCCGTCTCCAGTCTCCAACGATGTCCGGTAGTTGAGTTGTGGAGGCGCCGGGAATCGAACCCGGGTCCGCGAGGCGTCCAGCTAACCTTCGTTCACGTGCGTAGTCCCAATTGACCCCGGGACCGGGTTTCGTGGGTTCGGCCACGACCTAGCCTTCACTTTTTCTCGGTCACTCTATCGAAGGCTTCCTCGAGTGACCCAGCCCTAGTGCTGACGCCCTTCCGCTAGCAGGACTATCTCACGGTTGGACGGCTTCACGGTTTTTCAGGCCGCGAGAGCGATTGCGTTGTCGTTCGCAATTAGTACGGCTCGGTTTTGAACTGGGCCGAGTGCCAGCACACGCAGATTAACCTTCAGTCCCCACGTCGAAACCGATCGCCCCCGAAAGGGTGTGGGTGCCCCGCAAACTAGCCCCCTTTCCCCAAAGGTCAAGCGCGCCACCTTCTCCAACCCCCCCTCCTCCGCCTAACATCCGAACCATGCGGCGCTCGCTCCTTCCCCTCCTCGCCCTCCTCGTAGCTTGCGGCCCCTCCGCAACTCCACCCGCCAACCCCACCCCCCCAGCGCCGACCTCCTCCTCTCCCAACACCATCGCCACCGACGACCCCACCGCACCCCCCAGCCAGCCGAGCGGCGCCTCCGCTGGCGATCTCGACGGCGACGGCCTCACCAACGATCTCGATAGATGCCCCAACGACCCGGAAGACTTCGACGGCTTCCAGGACGAGGACGGTTGCCCCGATCCGGACAACGATCGCGACGGCATCCTGGACCGCGACGACAAATGTCCGAACGTGCCCGAAGACAAAGACGGCGATCAGGACGAAGACGGCTGCCCCGAAGGCAGCGCTGGCGATCGGGACGGGGACGGCGTCGGTGACCCAGTCGACAAATGCCCCGACGATCCGGAAGACCGCGACGGCTTCCAAGATCAAGACGGCTGCCCCGATCCCGACAACGACAAGGACGGCATCCTCGACAAGAATGACATGTGCCCCAACGACGCCGAGGACAAAGACGGCTTCCAGGACGAGGACGGCTGCCCCGACCCCGACAACGATCGCGACGGCATCCCCGACGTCAACGACAGCTGCCCCAACGACCCAGAGAACTTCAACGGCCGCGCCGACCAAGACGGCTGCCCAGACTGAAATCGCATGGCCACCCGCAGCGGCCCCATCGCAACTCTGGCGAAGATCGGCTTCGCTTTGCCATTCGTCGGCGTCGGGGGCTGGGCCTTCGTCGCCGCACTCCGTGACGTCGCAGTCGGTCACAGCTCGGCCTGGGTGGGACTGCCGTTCGGCGGAGCATTCCTCTTCGCCGGCGGCATGATCATCCGCGGCGCGCTGCTCGATACCCAGTCGCCCGAGGCGCGAGCAGCAAAGAAGCGGCGCCCTCTGCCCAAGAGCGACGTGCTGCCACCCGCGGCGGAACGTGATGTCTACCGCCACGCCGCCGGCCTTTCGCGGAGCGCCCGGGAGCTCTACGCGGATGTGCTCGACACCGCACCCGTGCAGCGGCTCGAGACCCTGCCCGGTCGGGTGCTCGCCCGCACCATCTCGCTCCACTCTACCGCCAGCACCGCAGCCGAAGTGGTCTTCATGGTCGTCTGGAACGGCATCACCTGGCCGTTCTTTCTGGTCATGGTCGAGAGCCGCAACATCCTGGGCTCACTCTTCCTGCTGCTGTTCGTCAGCATCGGCTCTTACGTCACCTTCGCCTTCGTGCGGCGCCGCATCGGCCGGCGGCGCCTGCCCCGGGTCGAGATTTCCGCCGAGCCGACCTACCTGGGTGACGAGCTCTCGATTCACGTCGATCAGTCGGGCCCCGCCCGCGTCACCCGCTACCGCATCGGTGTCTCGTGCAAAGAAGTCGTCCGCTACAGCGTGGGCACCAGCACTCGCAGCGAAGAACACGTCGTGTTCGAGCGCACACTGTTCGACGAGCCGGGGCGCAGCGTCGCCCGGGGTGAACACTGGACTCACGATCTGGTGTTGACCCTGCCCGCCGACGCGCCGGCGTCTTTTGCCTCCGAGAACAACCAGCTGCTCTGGCTGGTCACCGTGCACGCCGAAATCGCCGGCTGGCCCGACTACGACGAGGGATTTTCCTTCCGTGCGCTGCCGAGGCCGGCCACATGAGCATCGAGATCGAGCTCGAGCGCGAGCTGTGTGAGCCCGGCGGTGTGCTGCGCGGACGAGTCGTTCTCACACCGCTCGCAGGTCAAGAAGAGCGCAAGGTCGAGCTGACGGTCATGTGGATGACCGACGGTAAAGGCAACACCGACCTCGAGGTCGCGCTCTTTCGCGTGCTCTCGGACGGTGCGGGCGACGCGGCAACCGGTAGCCACCGCTTCGAGGTGAACCTGCCGCTCTTGCCGGTGAGCTACACCGGGACTTTGCTCAAGTTGAGGTGGTTGGTCAGCGTGCGTCGCCAGGCGCCGCTCGGGGGTGATCAGATCGAGGAGAAGGACTTCCTCGTCGGGTGGCCGGCATGAGGTTTCACGGTGCGCCGCACAACCCGTTCGTCGCGGCGCGTTTTGCGCCGGGGCAGCTACCGTGGTTCGGCGACGAGCTCGAGTGGTTGTGCTCGCGGGCGCTCGTCCCCGGAGCGCGACATCAAATCGTCGGACCCCACGGCAGTGGCAAGAGCTCGCTCCTGGCGCTGCTCGAAGCTCGCGCGCTCTCAGCGAGCTTTCGGGTGACGCGGGTTCGCGGCTCCGAAGGGTTTGCTCCCGAGCGCTTCGCGACGCGCGGGCCGCGGGAGCTGTGGCTGGTCGACGAGTACGAGGAGCTGTCGGCCTGGGCGCGGCTCCGGCTCGCCGCGGCGCGCGCGCGCACCCGCCCGGCCTTCGTCGTCACCGCTCATCACGACATTGGCTACGCCAGCCTCCGCCTCGGCGCGGTCACTCCGGAAACCGCCGAGCTCGTGGTCCGGCAGCTCGTCTCCGGGCGCAATTGGCCGGTCCCCGAGCACCCCCGCCTCGCCGCCGCCCTCGCGCGCCATCGGGGCAATCTGCGCGAGGTTCTGTTCGAGCTTTACGACGAGGTCGAGCGGGTCCACCGGGATTGGTCCTCCGGCGTTGATGCTGCCGAGTAGCCGTGGCATTGGAGCATTGATGAGCCTTCCGACCGTGGACCTGACCGAGTTCGGCGTCGCTCGTGTGCGCGCCGCCATCCAGGCCGCCGTCGAGCACGCGTCCGTGGGGGCGCTGCCGACGACGGGCGTTCTGAAGCAGGAAGCCGACGCCGCGCAGCAGCGCGACGATGCGGTGACCGGCGCCTACTTCGTCTCGATCCTGGAGCTGGCGTATCTGGTGGCCTCCGCCGACGGCTTCGCCGAGGAAGAGCGCCATGCCCTGGCCGAGCTGCTCGAGCGCCTGACCGGCAAGTCGCTGGCGCAAGACGCCCTGGAGCTGCACTTCAAGGATCTCGACGCCGCCGTCGAGATGCTCGGTCGCCGCGAGCGGCTGCGCCGGGCGGCGGAGGACTTCGCGGAGCCGGAGCGGCAGACCGAGGCGCTCGGTTTTGCGACGGTGGTTGCGCTCGCAGATGGTGCGCTTGGCGGGCCAGAGGCCGACGCCCTGTCGGAGCTCGGGGGACACTTCGGGTTGACCAAGGAACAGACCGCGAAGGTGGTCGCAGGCGTCGTCGAGCGCGTTCGCGCGGAGCTCGGGAGCTAAAGCATGAGCTTCATCAATCACATGACCAAGGAGATCAACTGCAAGGTCGTGTATTACGGCCCGGGTCTCTGCGGCAAGACCGCGAACCTGCAGTACATCTTCGAGAAGACCAACCCGGCCAGCAAGGGCAAGATGATCTCGCTGGCGACGGAGACGGAGCGCACGCTCTTCTTCGACTTCATGCCGATCGATCTCGGCAGCGTGCGGGGTTTCAAGATCCGCTTTCACCTCTACACGGTGCCAGGTCAGGTGTTCTACGACGCCAGCCGCAAGCTGATCTTGAAGGGCGCCGACGGGGTGATCTTCGTCGCGGATTCCCAGACCGAGCGGCTCGAGGCAAACCAGGAGAGCCTCGACAATTTGCACCACAACCTGGCGGAATATGGCCTCCGCACGGACAACACCCCGTACATCGTGCAGTTCAACAAACGCGACCTGCCGAACGCCATGGACCTCGAAGAGCTGCGGGGGCTCTTGAACCCGACGAAGGTCCCAGACTTCGAGGCCTGCGCGCGGACCGGCATGGGTGTGTTCGAGACGCTGAAGGGGGTTTCCCGCGGGATCCTCGGCAAGCTCGCTGGGCAGACCTGACCGACCCGCAGCTGTCGTGTTAGCCTCCCGCCCCGGTGGTGCGACATGAATAGGAATCGAGCAATCCTTGCAGTGGCGGCGGTGACCTTCGGCGCGTGGCTCTCGCCCGCGTGCGGTGGTGACTCCGAGAGCGACAACAACAAGAAGACCGGCGGCACCGGTGGCACCGGCGGGACGGAGGCCGGCACCGGCGGTTCGTCGACGGGCGGCACTGCCGGCACGAGTGGCGGCACGGGCGGCACGACCGCGGAGGCCGGCAAGTGCGTCGCGGCGGATTGCCCCGGACTCGGTGGTATTGCGCCGGGTTGTTGTCTGCCCACCAACGAGTGTGGCTACGACGGCAGCGCCATCGGGCTCGGGTGTGTCTCGCAAGAAGACATCACCAAGCTGCTCGAGGGTGGCCTCGACGCGCAGGTTCCCCCGGACGCTGCGGATCCGAACTGTGACGGTTACACCGTCGGCGGCGTGAAGCTGCAGGGCTGTTGCCCGTCCACCGGCTTCTGCGGTGTGTTCGAGCCGTTCGTCACCAAGCAGTGTTACGACTGGGGGGCCCTGCCCGCCGGCGTGCCCAAGCCCGACAACATCGTGCCGAAGCCTTGCGGCGACGGCGCCGCGCCGAGTGACGCCGGCTCCGACGTCTCCAGCGACTGATCAGTGCGGCACCTGGCCGCACGCGACGCCCTTTGTAGATGGCGGCGTTGTTCTGCTCCCAGCACTCCTTGCTGAGTGATTTCGGGTCGACCTTCACGAACACGTCGAGGGTCTTTCCACCGAGATCTGCCTGACAGCTCACGACCATGCACTCGCCCACGCCGAGGGCGATGGGGATGGGCGCGCTGCACAGTTCTTTGCCGGTCTCGGAGCCTTCGAAGAACGCGACCTCCGTGCCGCCCACCATCGGCAGCGTGCCGCGGTTGCAGACCTTGGCCTCGACGGTGGCGAGGGTGCCGTTGCATTTCACCGCGCCGACGTCGCCGCCAGCGGTGAGATCCGGCTCGCCGAGGGCCTCGAGGCCGCCCTGCACGTTCTGGCGGAAGTTGTTGAGCTTCGGATCTTTCCAGTTGATGGCGACAGCGCTGGTCTTGGGTGACTCACCGTGGTCGCCGACGTGGGTGACGGCGTAGGCGTGCTGATTCCAGACCGGGCGAGAGGCTGCCCAGCGATCTTGTTCGTCACGCAGCACGACGATGCCGTGGTTGACCGCGAACTGGGCGCTCGGAAAGAGCGGATCCGTTGCGGGGCAGCCGAGGCTGCCGGCGTAGTCGTTCACCGCCGACACGATCTCGGTGCGGTAGTCTCCGTCCACGTCCACGATCACCGGGTTCTCGTAGGTGGTGCCGCTCGAGCGCGCCGCGCTGTAGAGCACCTTGCCCGTTGCGCCCTCGTATACGCGCAGGAAGCACTCGTCGGCGTAGACGGCCTCCGCCGAGCCGTTGGCGTCGAAGTCGAACACACTCGAACCCGTGACGTTCGAGCTGCCGTCCTGCGATGCCTGTTGCCACAGGATGCCGCTCGTCTTGCTCTGACCGCCGCAGCCCGCGGCGCTTCCGCCGGCGAGGCAATCGAAATCGAAGACGGCGTACTGGGTGCCGCCGGCGCTCGCGAACTCCCGTCGGCCGTCGCCGTCGAAGTCGGCGATCGTCGGCGGTCCGCCGGTGCCGCCACCGGGGATGGCCACGGGTCCGAAGATGATGTTCCCGTCGATGGTCTGGACTCGCACCTGACCCGCGGAGACCACCACGACCTCGGCGCGGTCCTGGTTGCTGAATGCCGCTAGCGGGAAGCTGCCGAGATCAGCCACCGCGACCTGACCCGCGGCCTTGCCGGCGGCGTTGAAGTAACTCTCGACCTTCCAGCTGTTGGTGGTCGAGTCCCACTCGTGGATGGCGTTGCCCTGGACCAGCTCCATCTTGCCGTCTTCGTCGACGTCGGCGATGACCGGCACGTAACCTTGGCTGTAGTTCGGGAACCCGAGGGCGCTCGACAAAACACAACCTTCGTTGTCGTAGACGGTCGCACCGTAGATGATCTCGGGTTTTCCGTCGTCGTTCAGGTCGTGAATGCTGGGCCCGCTCCACTTGGCGGGACCGGTGCTGTCGGGGCTGGTGGGCGGACCCTTGCCGCCGGCGCAGGTGCCCGAGCGCCACAGGCGCGAGAAGGTCTTGGCGGTGGGATCGAACTTGAACGCGAGCATGCCGCCGCCGTGGGCGGGCGCGATGATCTCTGCGCGTCCGTCACCATCGACATCGGCGACCGCCACGGACGACGGGGACATGACCTCGTCCCCGGCCTTGTCGAAGCTGTACTGCTGTGAGCAGTCCGACCCGCTGATCACCCGCAGGATGCCTGGGTTGCCGTAGCTGCCGCTCGTCGGGAACGTCGGGAAGATGATCGACGGCGCGAGCGTCTTCGGATCACTGTCGAAGTCGAAGTCGACGACCACCGGCGTGGCCATGACGTGAAAGTGGTTCGGATGGGCGTCGCCGGCGGGCGGCGCGGTCCAGCGGCACTGCACCGAGGGCACGATCTTGTCGATGCTGATGGCGAGCTTGCAGGTCTCGTCCTTGATCTTGTCCTTGGGCACGCCGTAGGGAACACACTGCCCGTTCAGGCAGTAGCTATCGAACCAGCAGTCGTCATTGCCGGTGCAGGGATCTTGTTCGATGGCGCACGCGGTGCCGAGCGCGCAGAACTGGCCGGCGCCGCAGCAGGTTGCGCCGCACTGTTTGGCTGCTGCGCAGGCCGGACCGTCGGTGTTGAGGCCGCCCGAACCGCCGGCTCCACTCGTGCCTCCGCTGCCGGTGCCGCCGACGCCCGAGTCTCCGGTGCTCGTGCACTTGCCGCTCTTGCACACCTGACCGGTGGGGCAGCCGCCGCCGCAGTCACCGCCGGCCGTGCCGCCTTCGCTGTCTCCGCCGCAAGCGAAGGCAACTCCGGCAGCCGCGGCCGCCAACACCAAGCCCGACCAGATCTGATGGCGCATGCGCCGGAGCTTAGCTCGTCTGTCCGGTGCCGTCAGGTCGAGAGAGAGAGGCTGGCGGTTGTCAGCCTCCCTTGCACTCCATGCCTTTCAGGTCGCAGGTCTGCCCTGGGTCGCAGAACTCGTTCGAGGTGCACTCGACGCAGCGGCCTTCTTGTTTGTCGCACGCCGGCTTGCCGCCACCGGCACAGTTCTGATCCGTCAGGCACTCGACGCACTGTTTGGCTTCGACGTCGCAGTACGGGCGCTCGCCGCCGCAACCCTCGTTGCTGGTGCAACCGGTCGAGATGCAGTGGCGCTCCTCGCACTTGGGGCGCGCGCTGGGGCAGTCGGCGTTGACCGCACACTCGCCGCACTCACCAGCCAGGATGTCGCAGACCGGGTTGGCGTTGCCGCAGTCGGCGCTGGTCTTGCATTCGACGCAGCGGTCGATGGTCGTGTTGCACAGCGGGTTGTCGCCGTTGCAGTCCGTGTTGGCCTGGCAGCGCACACACACACCACGTTTGTCGGAGCAGATTTGCGCGTTGCCATTGGTGCAGTCGGTGGCCGCGGTACACGTCCGCTTGCAATCGCCCGTCACGCTGTCACAGGTCGTCCCGGGATCTTTGCAGTCGCTGTTCGAGGAACAGGCGACGCAACGGCCGTCCTGACAGTACGGATCGCCGCCGTTGCAATCACTGTTGGATTTGCACTCGGCCTGGTTGCCGAGGCCACCGAGGCCCGCGTCGTCGCTGCTGCCGCAGGCGAAGGCGAACAGCAACGCCAAGGTGGCGGCACCGAGGCCGCGCACACCAAAGGAAGTATGGGGGGAAGGCATGGGGATTCTCCTGACAGCACTCCGGCTGACTTCCGTAGAGTAACCGCAGGGTGGTTCGGGCAGGCAGGGACAAAGCTGCGGGAAGAGCGCAGGGAAGTGCGCTATCTTTGCCCCAATGCGCGCCATCATGGCTGGCCTGCTCGTTTCGGCGTGCCTGGTGGCGTGCGGTGACGATCAGGAGCTCTCGCTCTTGTCGGGCGCCGGCGGGTCTGACGCCGGCGGTGCGAGCGGCACGGGCGGTGCGGGCGGCACGGGGGTGAGCGGTGGCGGCGGTTGCACGAACGCGAGCCAATGTTCCGGCGAGACCCAGTTCTGCAACCCGGCTCAGCGGCGCTGCGTGCGCTGTCTGGTCTCCGGGCACTGCGAGGCAGGAAGAGCGTGTGATCCGTCCGGGGAGTGCCGAGGTGCTTGCGCCGGCGAGCCCGATTGCCAGTCGGAGGGTCAACACTGCGATCTGGCCAGCGGCGCGTGCGTGGACTGTCGGACGAACGACGACTGCAAGAGCGGGGACGAGCCGCTGTGTGTGCTCGGGCGTTGTGGGCAGTGCCTCACCGACGCGGAGTGTGTCGGGGACAAACCCCACTGCGACATGCGCGAGTGTGTGGAGTGCCTGACCGACGGACACTGCACGGGCGGTAAGACGTGCGACCTCGCCGAGCATCAGTGCAAGGGCTGATCACTTGGGCTTGGAACTGCCGCCAGGGGTGAGCGCGACGCCGCGCGCTTCTTCTTCGGCTGCGCCACCACGGTGCTCGAGCAAATAACGCCGCGCCTCTTGCGCTGCCTCGGACTGTTTTCCGGAGCGAGCCAGTGCCCTGAAACGCTCGACGCGCGCTTCCGGTGCCAAGGGGCTGTTCGGATATCGTGACAGCAACTGATTCAGGTGGCCGAGCGCCGTGGCATCGTCGCCCTTGCGGCGCGCGGCAGCGGCAGCGCCGAACAACCGATTCTGCTCGGCCAGCGCCGAGGGGTCGTTGATGGCAGCCTTGGTCGGTGCAGTGACGGGCGACGCGGGCTTTACGGGCGCTGTCGTCTTGCCGGCCGCTTCGGCGCTGGGCGATGTGTCCGCGCTCGGCGGCGCTGCCTCCGCGGTCGGGCGCGGAGCAACGTCGTTCTTCGTCGACTTGGACTCGTCCGCGTCCGAGCGGAAGCTCTGACCCTTGGTCAGGAAGCGAGTGGCTCCCTGGCGCTCGACCGAGACCTTGCCCTCGGTCACCGTGACCTCGGTCAGTGTGCCCACTCCCTCGCTTCGCTTGGAGACCCGGACGACGAACGCGGTGCCGTGCACGACGACGCGCAGATCCGGTGTTTGCACCCGGAAGCTGCCATGTTCACCCAGATGTGGCACCTGCACGGCGATCTCGCCTGTGCTGAGCTCGAGCTGTTCGTCGCCGGCGGTGGCTGCGGACAGGGTTACCCGCGTGCTCGCGCTGATCTTCACCTCGGCGCCGCTCGCGAGGCGGAGCGCTGCGTGGGCATCGGCTACCGTGCTGACTCCATCGCCGCTCGCGAGGCTGAGCTCCGTGTTCACCTGCGCGACGCTCGACTCGGCGCCGTGGGTGACCAGGACGCCGGAGGAGCTCGCGCGCACACTGGCCACACTCTCGGTGTGGGGAGTGCCTGCTCCGCGCCAGAGTCCGCCGATGAAGAGGGCCAACAGCGCCGCGACCGCCAGCACGGACACGGCAATGCGTTGGCGCCGGGCGCGCTCCCGTGTGGCCTTCGACTCGCGGATCGAACGCGCGAGCTGACTGACGACGCGACCCCGACGAGCTTCGGTGACGTCGGGCTCCTCGACGGGGATCGGCGCACGCCCGAGCTCGGCGAGGACATCGGGGGTCGAAGGACGGTCGCTCACGGTGCACCCCCCTTCGTGGATTTCTTCCCGAGCCGCTGCATCAGGTCGTGGCGACCGCGCACGAGGCGCGACTGCGCGGCCGAGATGCTCACGCCGGTGAGCACGGCGATCTCCGCCAGGTCGTGCCCGAGCACATCGTGCAGCAGCAGGGCTTCGGCGCGGGTCGGGTGGAGCGAAGCCAACTTCTCGCGCAGGTCGTCGACGTCGCGACGCACTGACGTCTGCCGTTCGGGATCGTCTCGTGGGTGACTGGGCTCCGGCGGGTTCACCTCCGAACGATCGAACACCCCGCGTTCGCGCCGCCGCGAGCGAAGTGCGTTCAGCCCCACGTGTGTCGCAACACTCGACGCCCAGGTTCGCAGGCTGCACGCGCCGGCAAAGCGTCGCGTCGCCAGCGTCTTCACGATCTGCTCGAACGCGGACTGGACCAGATCCTCGTGATCCGCCTCACGTCGGCCGAGCACGCGGTACAGCGTCTGGTCTACGGTCTTCTGCAAGCGGTCGTAGAGCTCCCCGGCTACGGCACCGTTGCCACAGACCACGGCTTCGATGATGTCGGCGTCGCTCCGCGCGGGTTCCGGTGCGGTCTCCGGCGGCGCTGTGGGCACTGACCGGAGCCACGGCTTTTCGCGCCGAACGGGGCTCATCGTCTTGATCGTACCCGCCGCGGGGGCCGGCAGGCACTCAGAACACACGGAGACGTGCGCCGACAGTGAAGGCCCAGGTGAGCGGAGGTGCGCGGCCGACTGCGCGGTCCTCCAGCGTGATCACGGTTCCGCGGCTGACGCCCGTGACCTCAGTCTGGGCCATGATCGCCACGAAACTACCGATTCGGGCGCCGGCACCGAGCGCCAGCCGCAGGCCCGGGTACCAGCGGCCGTCGCTGTCTCGGCGTGTTCCTCCCACCGAGGCTTCGATACGTTCGAGCAGTGCTTCCGTGCGCGCTTCGAGGCGCAGGGCCGGCAGCGGTTCGTGATGAAGTCCCGCTCCCATCGAGATCCCGAACCACCGCACGTCTACCTGTTGGTCGTCGGATGGGCGGGTCAGGTAGCGCAGCGTCGAGGAAAACAGCGCGGGAGTGCGTGGCAGGTCGTAGACACCGAGCAGCCCGGCTCCGAAGCGCCAGCTGCCGTCATCGAGCGCAGGCCCCAGCACAGCGTCGATGCCGAGCCAGAGCTCGGACGAAGAATCACTCGGGGCGGGAGCGGTGAGGTCGCCGCGGTGCGGCGGACTGGATTGGCGCCCGGGCGTCGGCGCCGAGGGTGCGGACGTGGGTGCGGAGCGTGGTGCATCCGATGCCGGATCGTCCTGCTCCAGCGCGCGCTCCCGCTCGCCGACCAACGTCCCGATCACTAGCCCCACGGCACGCCAGCGCTCGGCCTCCGGATCCGCTGCTTTGAAGCTGAGCTGGCGAGAGACCCAGCGGTTCTTGCCATCTCTGCTGACCCCGATCTCGATTCGAGCCTGATCGTGCCCTTCGTTCCACGACACGATCACGACCGCGCGCGCGCCCGTCTCTTCCGTCGATCCAACCCTGCACTGTCCGTCGGTCACGGCTTCGGTGCAGCTTCGGACCAGCGCCGCCGCGTGCACGGATACCGCATCCGCGGTGCTCAGCTCGATGATGACGGGAGGGAGCGGCATGGGTGCCTGTAGAAACCGCGCGTGGGTACCAACTGTTCTGGGTGAGACTCTAACAAAGGGCAATTCATGACTTTGCGCATCGTTCGAGACGTGGCTTTTGCTTCATTGGTGGGGTTTTCCCTGGTGGCCGCCTGCGGCGGCAACGACGAAGGGTCGTCCAAGAGCGGCACGGGAGGGGCGTCAACCGGGGGTTCTGGCACCGGCGCCTCGGCGGGTGACGCCGCGACCACGGGGGGTGCGGCTGGCATTGGCGGCGCTGCGGGTACGGGTGGAGTTGCTGGCGCGGGAGGAAGCGCGACCGGTGGCACGGGGACCGGCGGCACGGGGACCGGCGGCACGGGGACCGGCGGTGCGACGGGCAACTGCGGGTTGTGTCCCGGCGGAGCACCGGTCTGTGACCCGGCGACCAATTTGTGCGTCGACTGCGTGTCGGACGCCGACTGCTCGGGGAACGGGGTCTGCAACCCAGCGACCAAGCAGTGCGTCGAGTGCAATGCCGACAAGGACTGCCCGACGGGACAGAAGTGCTCGCCCGCACACCAGTGCAACAACAGCTGCGGCGCAGGCGGCGGAAACTGCGGCGGCGGCAACCCGGTGTGTGACAACGGCGTGTGCGTGGGTTGCACGTCCGACACGAACTGCACCAACACAGGTCAGCCCTTCTGCGGTGCAACCAAGACCTGCGTCGCGTGCAAGACGAGCACCGACTGCAAACAGGCGGGCAATCCGGCCTGCACTCCGACCGGTCAGTGTGTGCAGTGCACGAGCGACGCGAACTGCACCAACGGTCAGAAGTGCAACACGGCCACCCACGACTGCGTCCAGTGTCTGTCGAGCGCCAACTGCCCGACCGGACAGTCGTGCAGTCCTGGCGGCGAGTGCAACCCGAGCTGCAAGTCCAACACGGACTGCCAGAACGGTGGACGACCGGTGTGCAATCTCACCGCGGGCATTTGTGTGGAGTGTGTCGCCAGCACGGACTGCAAGGACCCGCAGAATCCAGTCTGCATTGCGTCGACCGGTCGCTGTGAGGAGTGTCTCGCTGACACGGACTGCAAAGATGCCCAGAAACCCCACTGCCTGCCGGGCTCGTTCCAGTGTGACGAGTGCAGCTCGAATGCCCACTGCCCCACGGGTCAGGTGTGTTTCGACGGGGAGTGCCAGGGCGGCTGAGGCCGTCCCGGGGAATGGTGCGGGTTACTGCTTCTTTTTGACGTAGAAGAAGTCCCGCACCGCAACCTCGCCCACGTAGCTCCGTTTGGTGTGCACGAGCTTGGGCACGAGGGTGCCCTTGACCTCGAGCTGACCGTTGTCGTTCTTGGCGTAGAAGTTGAAACGGGTGAAGCTCCAGTTGATGTCGAGCTGCGCGGCCGTGACGGCGCCGGCAGTGCGCATGCCAAGCTCGATGTGTTTCGGCTCCACCCACTCGCCGAGCCCGAAGAAGAGCGTGCGTCCCGAGGCGTCGAGCCCCAGCGCGGTGCGCCGGATCTCGAACTTGCCCTCGGCCGACAGTCCCCATTTCTTGTGGTCGTGTCCCACCGACGGATGAGGTTGACCCTGGTGCAAGAGACACGGTGGCGTCTGTCGGTACGCGCTGAAGTCGCCGACGCTGCCCGTGAGCTCTTCCCACGGCGCGATGCGCACGCCGCCGCTCTTGGTGAGCGCGACGGTGCAGGCTCCGTCGCGGGGCGGCAAGAACTCGTGACCGTCGATCATCGCGCCGAAGCGGCCGTGCTTCGTCATGAATCCGCCGTTGAACGCGGCGACGAGGCGCGGCTGGTCCGCTGCAGGCACGATGCCCTTGCGTTTGCTGTCGGGGACGGCCTTGGTCTCGGGCTCCTTCTGACCAGGCATCCAGGTGAGCTCACTGCGCGTTAGATCGAAGGCGATCACGAAGACTTCCACGTCTTTTCGGATCGGATGGGGGTGCAGGGTGGTTCGAAGCGCGAGCGGCTCGCCATCGACGTCTCCGACCTCCGGCACGGGTTTCCATTCACCATCGCCGGGCTGCGCGCTGCGCGCGTACGGAGGAGTGACGCTCGCGAGCTGGAACGGTGTGCGCGGGGGCGGCTCAGTCGGTGTCGCCGCCGTGGGTTGGGGCCGGGGCGGAGCAGCCGCCTTCGCGGCGCTCGTTTCAGTCGGCACGGGTGGCGCCGGTGCTCGCTCGGGCGGAGTGTTCGCGCTCGGGCCCGCTCCTCCGCAGCTCGCGCACACGAGGGCCAACCAAGGGAACGAGCATCGAGCCGGGATCCTCATGCGCTCCACGGAACGGTACGGCGGGTTCCACCCGGCGGCCAAGTTGACGCGGCTGGGCGCCGCGATCTTTACGCAGGCTGACGGTCATCGGAGACTGTCCGCGCCGTGACGAACGCCGATGTCTACCTGATGTCACCCCCTGGGCGGACCTGGTCGCTGCGGGGGCGCGCGAACTTTCGCAGTCGAGAGGCCGCCGCGGTCTCGCCGCTTCGTGCGCGCAAAGAGTGGCTCGCCCTCGCCGAGGCCATCGAACGCGCCGGCGCGACGGTGGTGGCGCTGCCCCCGGCGGACGAACGACTCAGCGGGCTGCCGTACGCCGCCGAGGCCGGACACCCGCTCCCGCCGCGGGCTCCCGGGCACAAACCGCGTTTCCTCCTGCCGCGGATGTTCGCCGAGCACCGTCTCGACGAACGAAACGCCTGGCAGCCGCTGGCAACGACCCTCGGCTTCGAGGTGATCGATCCGGGCGCTGGAGTCTGGGAGGGGCAGGGCGATGTCGCGCGTTTCGACGGAACCTGGCTCTTGTTTCATGGCGGACGCACCGACCGCGCGGGCTTGAGCGCGGCGCTCGCCCACTTCGACGGTGAGGTGCTGGTGATCGAGCTCAGGCAACCCGCCTTTCACGGCAACATGGCGCTCTTGCCACTGCCTGCCGTCGACAAGCTGCTGGTCTGCCCCAACGTGATCGTGGGGGACGGCTTCGAGCGCCTGGCCGACCGCTTCGGCGGAGACCGGATCGAACCGGTGACGGAGGAGGAGATCCGCTCCTACGCCACCAATGGACTCCCCGTCGGCAAGACCTGGCTCGCGCCGAGTGTGGTGCCGGAGCGAGTGAAGGCGCGCGTGGCTCAGCTGGGCATGAAGGTCGAGACGCTCGAGATGGCGGAGCTGTGTGAAAAAGCGGGTGGAGCGTCGCGCTGCCTGGTGTGCCATGCGCCCGAAATGCATGCCGCCCTGCACATTCCCGAAGAAAACACGCTCGCCGCTCAGCGCCGATCGATCGACGAGGATCCGGTCGATGGATGAGCTGGCGCGGGACTTTTTTGGTCGCCACCCGGACGTGACCCTCGCCGCCCTCGGCGCTCGACACAACGCCGCCTCGCTCGATCTCGAACCCGCTAGTTGCCCGGTCAAATACTTCGCGGCAGAACAACACCCGAGCTTGGTCGAGCGGTACCGCGACGCCAATGCGCTGGCATTTCCCGGTGACCTCACCTTGCCCGGCTGGGTGCTCTCGGATTTGTACTTGTTGCCGAGCGCCATCGGGCTCTTGGTCTGCCCCGGCAGTTTTCTCGACGTGCCGACGCGCAAGCGGCTGAGCTTGGGCCCCGAAGACGTTGCCATCGCCGCCGCTTACTACGCGGCTCCGACCATCGAGCCCGGCACGTTCATCGGGGTGTCGCTCTTGAGCCTGGTGCCGAAGATCCTCGCGAGCGCTTGGGTGAAGGCGCTCACGCTCAAGATGGTGCGCGCGCGCCGCCTGCGCGGCGTCGCGCAGTGGGCCAGCCCTGCCGTGCGTGTGCACACGCGCATGGGGCCGCTCCGCGTCGTGTCATCGGTGCCGGGCACCCACGAGTTTCGCGCCAAGAGCTTCGTCTACGAGAGCAACCTGGAGGACTCGGACGCGTGGTCCGCCGCGATGGCGCGCAAACCCACGACTGCGGTGGCGGAGAAGATCCCTTCGTCGGATTTCGAGCGGCTGGCGGCAATGTGCGCCAGCGCCGAGGCTGGCGAGCAGATCTTCGTCGTGCCGCCGGGCCTCGACCCGAGCGGAAACGTGCTGATCCGCCGGGGTGCGCCGTGATCGTCGCTCAGCGGTAGGGCGAACCCTGCTCGTCGAGCTGCCAGCTCTTCCGAAGCGCATCGAGCAGGCCCTGCTCGCGACCTTGAATGCAGTCACTCTGAGCCACGCGCAAGATCAGTGAGTAGATGAGCTCCCGAGCGTCGGGGCTGTCGACCTTGTCGATGGCCGCGTGGATGGTCGCTTCGTCCGGGAGTTTGAGCCCCGCTTCGTCCATCAGCTGCCAGAACGATTTTTCACCGAACTCGCTGGCGAGATCTTCCAGGGCCTCTTGTTCCTCGCCTGAGAACTTCCCGTCGAGCCGCACCAGCAGGCGCAACAGCGCCGCGAGAACCAGCTGGTCGCCCTCGACGAGCTGGTGCGCCTCCCCGGCGCCGCTCACGAGCCCGGCGGCCAGAGGTTCTGAACCACGTCGGCGAGCTGCTGCACGGTCTTGGGTTTCATGCCCGTTGCGGGGTGCGGCCAGGCGAAGGTCTTGGCGGCGACCTGATTGCAGGAATACGAGATCAGCATGTCGTTCGACGGTCCACCCGAGGTGAACGAGAGACCCATCTCGGCGTACAGGCACGCGGCGTGGTTGTTGTCGAAGTTGCTCTCTTTGCCCAGGATCTTCCCGAGCTCTGCCTTGAGGTCCTCATCCATGACCTGAGTCTGGCTGAGGATACGAAAGCCGTGGAACCGCGGCGTGGTGTCCTGCACCGGCTGCGCGGCCATGGGCTGTTGCGGGTTCATCATGCCCGGGGGGAGGAGTCCGGGCGGCAGCAGCGCTTGCAGTCCTTGAGCGCCCTGCTGAACCCAGGCGCTGATCTCGGGCGGGAGCCCGGGGACCATGCCCTGCGGCTGGCCCGGTTGCGGTGCGGTCACCGGTTGTTCGAAGTTCTGCAGGCGGAAGGCGGTCAGGTTTGCGGTCTTCAGCGTGTCGAACGGAGGAGCAGGTTTGCCCGCGCACCCCAGGGTCGTCGACGCGGCGAGGGCCGCAAAAGTGAGCAGCGAAGCCTTGTTCATGGGCGATTTCGTAGACTCAATTCGTTGCGCCGTCCAGCCACGCTCCAATCCGACGCCAAAAAGAAGTACAAATCGACGCGCCTTGGCCGAAACTCGAGTTCTTGTCACGGGAGCGACCGGGTTCATCGGCCGGCGGCTCGTCGGCGCGCTCGCCGAGCGCGGGCACCGGGTAACGGCATTCGTTCGCTCCGAACGTCAGGTCCCGGAGTTTCCGAGTCCCCTGCGCGCGGTGGTCTGGAACGCAGCGGCGCCTGGCACGTGGTGCGACGTGCTCTCCGAAGTGGACGCGGTCGTCCACCTGACCGGCGAGCAAGCCGTGGGGGTGCGCTGGACGGTCGAAGCGAAGCGGCGCATCGAGTCGAGTCGAGTCGACACGACCCGCGCGCTGGTCGCGGCCATCGCCGCCGCCTCCCCGGTGCCGCGGGTCTTGGTCTCGGCGTCGGCAGTCGGATACTACGGAGCGCGCGAAGGCGCATCGAGTGTCGACGAGTCCGCAACTCCTGGGAGCGATTTCCTGGCCCGGCTGTGTGTCGCCTGGGAGGGTGAGGCGCTCGAGGCGGCGTCCTCCGGTGTGCGGGTCGTCCTTGCGCGCTTGGGCATCGTGCTGGGCAAGGGCGGAGGTGCGCTCGACGAGATGGCCAAGCCGTTCCGCCTGTTCGCGGGCGGCCCGATCGGCAGCGGTGAGCAGGTGATCTCGTGGGTTCACGTGGACGACGTGATCGGGATGTTGATGCGGTCCGTGGAAGACGACGGCATCACCGGTCCGGTCAACGTCGTCGCGCCGGGCGCGGTGACTCAGGCGGAGCTGGCTCGTGCAATCGGCAAAGCCCTCGGGCGGCCGTCGTGGCTGCGGGTGCCGGGTGCGGCGCTGCGCTTGCGATTTGGCGAGGGCGCCGAGCCGTTGCTGACGGGTCAGCGCGCGGTGCCAGGAAAGATGAAGGCTGCGGGTTACGTGTGGCAGCATGCAAGCGTGGAGAGCGCCCTTGGGGCAGCGCTGAGCTGACATGGCGAACTTCATCGACCCGTCCGTCCGGCGTGTGCTCACCGCCATGCTGCTGCTCAACCTCGTGATAGTGGTCGGCGCGGGCGGCATATGGCTGATCGGGGGCGGCGACTGGAGCTTCTGGGACGCCGTCTATTTTGCGGTCTACACCGTGTCGACGGTGGGTTTTTCGGAGCTCCCCGGCGCGTACGGCCACCAGGGAGTGCGGCTGGTCACGGGATTTCTGATCATGGGCGGCCTGGCCGCGATCGCGTTCTTCCAGTCGACCCTCACGGCGCTCTTGATCGAGGGGGTCATTGGACGCGCGTTTCGGAGACGACGCATGCAGAAGAGAATCGAAGCGCTCAAGAATCATTTCGTGGTGGCCGGCTGCGGTCGCACTGGAAAATACGTGGTCGAAGAGCTGGCCAACGGGCGGCGCGACTTCGTTGCCATCGATCGCGACGAGGCTCTGCTCGAGCGACTCAGCGACGAGGTCAAGGGCGGTCTTCTCTACATCGTGGGGGACGCCACCGAGGATCACACGTTGATCGAGGCCGGAGTGACCCGGGCGGCGGGGGTCGTGTCTGCGCTGGCGGATGATCGCGACAACCTGTTCATCACCCTCTCTGCGCGCACGCTCAACCCCGACGCGCGCATCATCTCGAAGGCCGTCGAGATCGAGAACGAGAGCAAGCTCAAGCGTGCTGGCGCCGACTCGACGGTGAGCCCGAATCGGGTGGGTGCGCATCGGCTGGTCAGCGAGCTGGTGCGACCGAAGGTCACCGCTTTGCTCGACCATCTGCGGGTCGACAAGGACATGATCTTCGACTTCGTCGAAATGCCGGCGAGCAGCAAGTGGGCTGGGCGCACGCTGCGCACGATTCCGATCCGTGACCGCACCAATCTGCTGGTGGTCGCGCTGCACGAGCCGGACGGCCAGTACGTCTACAACCCGTTGCCCGACCAGGTCGTCAAGGCCGGCAGCCACTTCATCGTGATTGGTGAACACGCGAACGTGGACAAGCTGCGGGCGCTGCTGGCGGGGGAGTGACGACTGGGCGGCGAGGAAGAAGATTTCACAGGAAGGCGGAAGGGGGAGGATTTGGGATTGGGCGGAATCGGAGAAGCAGAGATTTCACAGGAAGGCGGAAGGGGGAGGAATTGGATTGAGCGGAGCTGGTGGGCTCATAGCAGCATGCCGCGGGAGCGGAGTACGTCGGTCAGCGTGGCTTTGAGTTGTTTCGACGCGTCGGGGAAGGCGGCTCGTGCGACCTCGACGAACCGATTGCCGCGCCCCGCCTTGATCGCGCTGCTGACCGCCTCCCGCTCTTCGGGACTGCCGTGCTCCAGCACACCGAGCACGAGCTCTGCGGCCTCCATGGCGTCGATGCGGGCGATGGAACGCAGGGCCGCGAGGCGAGCGTCGCTGCGGGTGGAGCTGCGGTAGATGCGCGCGAGCGGGTCGAAGGCGTGGTCGAAGCGCAGGCGCTCGAGCGCGGCCACTGCCTCTTTGACGACCTCGGGGCTCGGGTCGACCAGCGCTCGCTCGAGCGTGACGAACGTGCGTTTGTAGTAGTAGCGCGAGAGCGCCCGGACCGCGGATAGTCGCACGGACACGTTGTCATTCCCGAACAGGGACTCGAGGGCCGCGAGCAGGCCGTACAAACCGATCGGTGCCAGGTGGTCTGCGACGAGACCGAGGGCTTTGGGCTGTTCCGCTGGTTTTGCTCCCTCTGCCGCCAGCGCCGCGAGGCGTGCGACCAGCGAAGTGCGCCGGGTGACGCGATCACTCTCCTCGGACGGATCGAGCAGCACGTCCGCACACGCCTCGGATGCACTCCCGCGCCCCTCCCACTCGAGCAGATCTACGTGCCACACGTCCGGTGGGCCGATGTGCTCGCCCAGGCGCTCGTCGCGCAAGCTCGGGTCGAGCGGCGTGTCTTTGGCGCCCAGGTAGCGTTTCGCAGCACGCGCGTAGTGCTGTCGTCGGGATGACTCGGAGTCGAGGTTCGACAGCTGTTCGTACAGCTTCCCGACCCGGGTGTATTGCCCGGCTTCGGCGCTGGAGATGAGGCTGGCCAGGAGTGCGTTCTCCACCAGGTGGGTCGGCCCCTGGCGCTCGGCCGTCTCCCTGGCGACGGTGGCCCACAGCTCTGCTTGCTCGAGCGTGCCGCGCTCGGCGACCCGGAGCAGGCCCTGACGCCGTGCGTACTCGGTCATCTCGCGCGAGAGGGTGGCCGCCCCGGCGTGCTCGCCTGCGAAGCTGGCGAGCTTGATGGAGTGTTCGTACAAACGCAGCGCGTGATATCGCAGATGATCTTCGGTCAAGATCCGGATGGCGTTCACACAGCCTTCGAGCACGTGTTCGAAGGTGTCCGTGGCAGAGCCGATCTCGATCAGCACGTGGTAACAGTCGAAGGCGCGCTCGCGCTGGCCCATGCTCTCGAAGCGATCGGCGGCCTCTTCCAGCCGGTGAACCGCGGCGATGGTGGCTTCGCGTGCACCCCGCGCATCGCCGGCCGTGCGACACATTCGTGCCAGATTGAAGCGGCAGAGTCCGGCGGCGTAGCGATCGGACCGCTCGCTATCGATCAGCTCGCCCAGGCGTGCCCACAACGCGCGCGCGGCGCTGACGTCGTTGGCTTTTTCGTACGAGACGGCGGCGCGCACCAGGAGCCCCGCCCGTTCGAGCTCCCGCGCGGCCTGCACACAGAGCTTCGCCGGATCCCCGGCGCCGCTGTCCGCCCATTTCATCCAGGTTCGGGCGCGGTCCACCGGCAGAACGCGTTCGAGCAGTTGTGACTGCCGCCCGCGGTCGTTGGTGTACCAGGCCACGCTGAGCGCCGAGCGGTGTTCGCCGCTGCGCTCCAGCGCGTCCGTCAACAGTTGAGCCAGGGCGGTGTAACTCTGCTCTCGGGCGTGGCTGACCAAGAGCGCCCCGAGCGCCGTCTCGAGCGCGCTGCTGTAGTCCCCGCGCTCGGATTGCTGGCGCGCCTTCGAATAGGCGTCCTCCAGCGAGGCCGGCGCGGTGAGGCCGGCAAACAGGCGGATCACGACGCGACCTCTTGCACGGGTGTGGGCGTGCCGAGGATACGACGCGCCTCTTTGGCACGCCCGGCACGGCTGGCGAGTGCGGCGTGGCTCACGACCCAGTGAGCGTCGAGCAGGTCGAGGTAGTCGAGATCGAGCTCACCGCCCGACGGCAGCATGAACAACGCCGAGACCTTGGCGCGGCGCTTGATGCTCGCCATCACCTCTCGCGGCACGTAGAGCGCACCGTGGGTGAAGATGTGCACGACGGGCTCGCGGGGGTCGCGCGTCGAGGCGAGCGCGAGGACACGCTCGACCTCCGCGAAGACGCGCGCGGGGTTGCGCCCGTGTTCGCCGCGAAATGACAGCAGGTAACCAATCGGCAGCTGGCCGGCGCGCGCCGGGTGGGATTCGTACAGGCGCGAGTCGAAGAAGCGGAACACGATGTCCTCGCCCGCCAGGAGCAGCTTTTTCGCCGATGCGATGGCCATGCCGCGGGCGAACGTCGCCCGCTCGCCGCGCATGCTGGCCGAAGCGTCGACCAAGAAATGGTGGACCCGTCGCGCTTCGTCCTGGGCCTGCTCCCGCGCGTAATACAGCACCTCGTCGTCGGCCATGCGCCGCATGAGCTCCTGTTCGTCCCAGGCGAGCTCCGTCAACACCAGGCCGTCGATGCTGCCCTTGCGCGCGAGGCCCGAGTACCCGAACGCCGCGTGGGTGCTGGCCCCGGGGCGCGCTTTGGATTCGAGCACACTCGGCAAGATCTCGAGCGAGAAGTCGACCACGTCGTTGGCCTCGGGCGCGCCGAGCACACCCAAGAGATCGACCTGTGCCAGGGCGCCAGCCCCAGCGTCACCCCCCAGCATGCCGAAGAGCTGGAGTGTGTCGAGGTCGATGGCATCGACCAAGGTGAGCACGTACAGGCGTGACTCGGTGAGACGGGTCAGGGCGTCCACCTCGAAGCCGCGACGGATCGCTGCAAACAGCGTCTTCAGCTGGGCATCGATGCCGTCGACCAAGGCGGCGTCGAGCGGTACTCCCGTGGGGTATGGCGGAGCAATCTGTATCCGCCGAGCGATGCTCCCGAGCAGCTTGGCCAAGAGCACGGCGATCACGTCGTCGGTGAGACGCAGTGAACCCGAGCGGCGGGCGGTCTCACTCTCGGCGACCTCTTCGATCATGTGTCGATAACCGGCGAACAGCGCGGGCGCTGCGCCGGTCACGGCCACGAGCTCGTTGGTCTCGACTCGCTGCACCAGCTCGAGCTGCTCGTTGGGGCACGCGAGGAGCAAACCGAGGTCATGCGCCACAGCCAGCGGCATACGCACGCCCAGGCGCTCGAGATCGCGATGCCACTTGAGGGCGCGCAGCGCCAAGGTGGAGGTGTGCGGTCGGATCACACTGAGGGCCAGCGAGCCGAGCGGTCCCACCACGGCGGGGTCTTGCGTGAGCTCCGGCGGGACCGTCATCGATCTCGGAACTTATCAGCTCTCGGCGGCCGGGGCGTGCTCGACGGCAGGGCTTGCTTCTGGCTCTGGGGTGGGTGGGTGCCCGGCGATCACCGGCAGCAAATCCCACGAGCGTTCGCCGGTGATCAAGCGCGCCCCGCGCCGGTAGGTGACGTAGTTCCACAGCCAGTTGGCCAGCACGCTGACCCGGTTGCGAAAGCCGATCAGGAACCAGATGTGGATGAAGAGCCAGGCGCACCAGGCCACGAACCCGCTCAGCTTGAGTGAACCGCTCATGGCCTGCGCGACCGCGCGGGAGCGGCCGATGGTCGCCATCACGCCCTTGTCCACGTAGTGAAACGGCTTCGGGTTCTGCGCTGCCTCGGCGATCAGCCGGCCGACGTAGCGGCCTTGTTGCAGCGCTACCGGCGCGAGGCCCGGCAGCGGCTCGGTGTCTCCCGCCTGCACCATGTGGGCGATGTCACCGATGGCGAATGCGTGCGTCTGGCCGGGGATGCGGCAGTCGGGTCCGACGATGACTCGTCCCGTTCGATCGAGCTCGCTGCCCAACGTGCGCGCGACGCCGCGGGCCTTGATGCCGGCGGTCCAGAGCACCGTGGCGGCGTCGATGCGTTCTCCTCCGTTCACGCTCACGCCTCGCGGGTCGACACGCTCGACGGTCGTCGAAAGCCGCACCTCCACTCCGAGCTCGACCAGCTGCCGGAGTGCCTTCTTGCTGAGCTTGGGGTGAAACCCGCCAGCGAGCAGGCGGTCGCCCCGTTCGACGATCACGATCCGCGCGATGCTCGGATCGATGGTGCGAAAGTCGTCGGCGAGCACGGTGCGCGCGAGATCACTCAGGGCGCCGGCCACCTCGACCCCGGTCGGGCCGCCCCCGATGATCACGAAGGTGAGCAAACGCTGGCGCGCGACACTGTCCTTTTCTCGCTCCGCCGCCTCGAAGGCGAGCAGGACACGCCGGCGGATCGCGAGCGCCTCGTCGAGATCTTTCAGCCCCAGCGCGTGCGCCTTCCATTCGGCTTCTTTGTCGAAGTAGTTGGTGCGGGCACCGGCGGCGACGACCAGATAGTCGAATGGCAGGTGGCTGCCGTCGTCGAGCACGCAGTGTTTTGCTGCCAGATCGATGCCGGTCACTTCCGCCAAGAGCACCCGGGCGTTGTCCTGGTGACGCAGCACGGTGCGGATGGGGTAGGCGATGTCCGCCGGTGACAGTCCGGCGGTTGCGACCTGATACAGCAGCGGCTGAAACAGATGGTGGTTCGAACGATCGACCAGCGTGAGGCGGGTGTGAGCTCCGCTGAGAGCGCGGGCGGTGGCCAGACCTCCGAAGCCGCCGCCGATGATCACGACGTGGGGGACGTCGTCAGTCTTCGTGCTCGGGCTCGCCATGCGCGGTCTTGGTCTCGTACCCCAGGCAGTGGAGCACGGGAAGCGGGGGGTACTTGGGGAAAGCCGGCTCGGAGCGGGAGCGCTCACACAAACAAAACGTGCTGCCGCGGGCACTCTGCACCGCTCGGCAGTGCCGGCACGTCGAACACAGGCCGGGTTCCGCCATCAGGTCGTCTCGTCGGCTGCCGACGGTTTCCAGAAGAAACCCCGCTCTCGGCGATCGGAGCGGAACGCCTCGAGACGCGCGAAGTCCAGCTCGAACGCCCGAGCGCCGCTCTCCCCGATGGGCGTGAAGAACTCCGACGGGTCCAGCGCCGTCGGATCGGCGAGCCCCCCGACGCCGCTCGCTCCGAGCATCGGTAGCTCGGAGGGATGTCCCCAGTCGCTGACGCCGACGAAGGTCCCCATCTCGTAGGCCCGAGCGATGGCCAGGTGTCGCCACAGGGCGCGCGAGTAGTCGGGCTCGGGTTTGCGGCTCACCGACAGCGCCGGGACGAGCACCACGTCTGGTAGGTGCTCGGCCTGATGGAACAGGTCGGAGAACCAGAAGTCAGCGCAGATCAGCACCATGAATCGCCGCCCGCCGATCGACAGCTCGCCCGGGCGCTGCCCCCCGCGCACCCACTGGCGCTCGGTGGCGTAGGGCCTGACCTTCTCGTAGCTGCCGAGGATTTCGCCCGTGGCGGACACGGCGGTGCCGGTGTTGACGCGCTCTTCACCGCGCTCTTCATGGTGTGAACCACCTACAACCGCACACCCGAGCTTCGACGCGAGCTCGGTGAGGGCGCTCAGGTAATCGTCCCGAGATCCCGTGCTCGTGACGCGTTCCGGCAAGAGCAAGAGATCCGAGGATAGCGGGGCGATCTGGGAGCGCGCGAGGCTCTCCTGCACTCTGCCGAGGTTGTCGGCGGTGTCACTGTGTCGGAGCTGAGGCTGCACCAGGATGAGCCGCATTGCTTGGCTCCATACCCTCTAGGCACGTTCGCGGGAAGCCGCGGCGGTGGCGCGACTTCGCGCGTTGGTCTAACCTCTCCGCATCACCGCGGGAGGGAGCCAACATGCTTCCATCGGTAAAGTCTATGCTTGGTAATTTCAGTTGGGGCGCCGCGTGCGCCGGTCTCGTGCTGGTCGTCGGCTGCGGAGGTTCGAGCTCTGATGACGCGAGCAGCACCGGAGGTTCTTCGTCGGGTGGTGCTGCTGGTGCGTCGGGCGCCGGAGGTTCGGGTGCAGTCAGCGGCGGTGGCGGTTCGGGCAACACGGGCAACACGGGTGGCGCAAGCGGCGGAGCGGCCGGCTCGAGCGGCGGTGGCGGCACCGGCGCGGCCGGCTGCTACTCCGACGTCTACGACGGGCTCGTCTACGTGGACTACGACCAGTTCGGCGCGAAGCTGAACAGCAGCTGCTCGGGCACCAACATCCAGGACATTCAGGATCCGGAGAAGCTCGTCTTCCTCGGGGACTCGATCACCGTCGGGACTTTCCCGACGCCAGCCAACAAGGTGTACCGACAGCTGGTCACCGACCTGGCCAAAGCGAAGTGGCCCAACATCGAGGTGGCGAGCTGCGCGGTGAACGGCGCACAGACCAAGGACTTCTTCGCGGGTGACAACCAGATCCCCAAGTGTTTCCCGGCGGCGGAGCCGAAGAAGACCTTGGTGGTCATCACCATGGGCGGCAACGACCTGGTGTCGATGGCAAAGGACAAGTTGTCGGCGGCCGAAGCGGGCGTGAAAGCGGACGTGACGCTCGCGAACATGAAGAAGGCGGTGGACTGGCTGAAGGATCCGACCAACTTCCCCAACGGCTCCTGGGTGGTGTTCTCGAACGTCTACGAGTTCACGGGCCTGACCGGCAATCTCGGCAGCTGTCCAACCGGCAATTTGATCGGGCTATCTGGCGAGTGGGTCGCCGGCACGGCGATGCTGGTCAAGGTTCGCGAGGGTTACATGAAGATCGCCGTCGACGCGAAGGCCGACATGATCTTCCTGGGTGAAGCCTTCTGTGGGCACGGCTTCAACTTCGCCGACACGAAGCAGCAGTGTTACATCCCGAACTCCAGCAACTGGTTCGATCTCACCTGCATTCACCCGACGCCGGAAGGGCATCAGCAGGTCGCCAACCTGTTCTGGAACACGATCACGGAGTGAGCTCTCTCCGGAAGTAGAACTCGACGGTGTAGCTCTTGTCGTGGAGCTCACGCGTCGTCGGGCCCCGCTTCCATCCGCGGCGCTCGTAGAAGGCATGCGCCGTCACGAAGCGAGTGTCACTCCAGAGGTCGATGAAACGGGCGCCTCGCTCGCGCGCGCGGGCCTCGACCCGCTCCACGAGCATTCCGCCAAGCCCAGATTTTCGTTCGCTCGCCTGCACGTAGAGCTTCTTCAGCTCGATCCCGGCTGGATCAGCAGCTGGTGAGTAGCCGATGCAGCCAACGACGAGCCCGTCGCGCTCGGCGACCCAGAACTCTCCGTCGTGGTCGCGGAAGTAGCTCGCAATTTGGAGGAGCTCGGGCAGCTCGCCGTCCGCGTCCATCACACAGCCCGGGTACTCCGCGAACACGTCCCCGATCAGCCGGATGAGCGCGTCGGCGTCGTCGTCACGGGCGTCGCGGAGGTGCAGCACCAGAGCCTCGTTCGCGAGTCGGCGGGGCGCGAGAGGGGGAGCGCCAAGCGGCCGGAGCTAAGAAAAGAGAGGAAGGAAGCGCCCGTAAGGGATAAGGGAGCGCACTCAGTCGAGTGCGAAAGTCAGTACAAGCGACTCAGGCCAGCGCCGGCATCGGCAGGCGGAGGCGAGCAAGGAGCTTGAGGAGGCGTCGCATTGGTCTTCTTCCCACAGGCCCGTTCAGGTGAGCCAATGTGTGCGGCCCTCGTACAAGAGGGCGCCGAGCTTTGCAAGTTTCCAGGTGGAAAAAAGCATGGTTTCTGAGGTTCCCGGGGGCTGGCGCGGCGCGTAAGTGCTCGAAACCTCGTCGATGTCTGAGGCCGCGCCGGCGAAATTGGGCTAGTCCCTGGAGGCATGGCTGAAGGGAATGGGCCTCGCGTCCTGGTGGTCGGCTGCGGCGCCATCGGCGGGGTGATCGCCGGGAACCTGCTCGCGCTCGGGCACGACGTCTCGGTCGTCACGACGAATCCGGAGATCGCGGGCGCGCTGCGCGAGCATGGAGTTCGCGTGACCGGCGAAGAGGCACCCGACGCGTCACGGCCCACCGCCATCCACGAGCGACTGCAGCCGGACGTCACGCCGTTCGATCTGATCCTGCTCGCGACGCAGCCGCCAGCGGTCGAGGCCGCGGCCGAGCACGCGGCGAGTTTTCTTGCAGAAGATGGCCGACTGGTCTGCTTTCAGAACGGCCTCTGCGAAGAGCGCGTCGCGCGCTTCGTTGGGCCCGAGCGGGTGATCGGTGCGGTGGTGGCGTGGGGCGCATCCATGGTCGAGCCGGGGGTGTACGATCGGACGAGCGCCGGCGGCTTCAGCATCGGTCGGCTCGACGGTGGAACCGATGCGCGCCTCGAGGAGCTCGGGCGGGTGCTCGAGGCCGTGGGTCCGGTGAGCATCAGCCAGAACCTGCGCGGCGCTCGCTGGAGCAAGCTCGCCATCAACTGCGCCATCTCCACGCTCGGCACGATCGGCGGGGAACGCCTCGGAGTGTTGATGCGGCATCGGCACGTGCGCCGGTTGGCCCTGGAGGTGATGACCGAGGTCGTGGCCGTGGCCCGCACCGAGAGTGTGAAACTGGAGAAGGTGAGCGGCACGCTCGATCTGGACTGGATCGCGCTGACCGAATCAGAACGGACTGCGGCGGGCAGCCCAGGTCTGCTCGCCAAGCACACGCTGCTGCTGGCGGTCGGGGCGCGTTATCGGCGGCTGCGCTCCAGCATGCTCGCGGCCATCGAGCGGGGCCGGCCACCCGCGGTGGATTTCCTGAACGGGGAGGTCATCGCTCGCAGCGAAAGACACGGCATCGAGACGCCGGTGAACACCGCGGCCCGGGACTGGGTCTGGAGCATCGCGCGCGGTGAACGGAAAGCCTCCCAAGCGACGCTGCGTGCGCTATACGACGGGACACGGTGAAGGTGCGCACGCTGCTTCTAGTGCTCGGGCTCTGCCTGGCTGTGACCAGTTGCAAGGGTACTGACGAGCCCAGGGTGCTCTACCCGGCGGGAGAGTTCTCTCTGACGGACCAGAGCGGAGCGCGCTTTGGCAGCGGCGAGCTCAAAGGCACACCCTGGATCCTCGCCTTCTTCTTCACTCGCTGTCCGACCGTCTGCCCGAAGATCACCAAACGCATGAAGGCGCTGCAGACCGAGGCCAAGGCGAAGCAGTTGAAGCTGCGCTTCGTCAGCATCAGCGTCGATCCCGAGAACGACACCCCGGCGGTGCTGGCCGAGTACGCGAAAAAGAACGACCTCGATACGACGTCGTGGTCGCTGCTCACGGGTGACTACGAGACCGTGAAGAAGACCAGCATCGAGGGCTTCAAACAAGCGCTCGACGGCAAGGCCGACGCCAACGCGCCGGACTTCGGCATCCTGCACGGGTCACACCTGGTGCTCGTGGACAAGAGCGGGCAGATCCGTGGTTATTACCGCTCGAGCAGTGACGAGGACATGGCCCTACTGCTCGAGCAGGCTGCGAAGCTCGCGCGCTGAGCGCGTGCGATCGGTCTCAGTAGTAACCGAGGATGCTGACGGAGAGACCGTAAGAGGTCGTCTTTGCGTCGACCTCGCTGCTGGGTCCGGTCGGCGGCTCGGTCTTGGCTTTGCCGCTGAGTCCCAGATCCAGGTACGGCCCGGCGAGGATCGCAAAGTGCTCGATCGGGGAAATCCCCACCATGGCCTCGATCGTGAGATCCAGTCCGTTCACCGTGTTCGTGGTGCTGCCACCGCCGCCCGTGCCGGGGGTCTCGGTCTTGGAAGTGAAGTAGGTGATGCCGCCGCGGGGCCAGAACGAGAACGTCTCGTCGAAGGCCATCGCGTAGCCGACGCGCGGTGCGATGCCGAACGTCGTGGTGGTATCGCCATCGGCGGTTCCCGCGTCCGTCTCGGTCTCGCCCGTGCGCGAGAAATAGATCAATGAGCCGCCGACGCTGATGCCCTCGGTGACGAAGAAGTCGAGGGCCAAGCGCGGGATCATCAGTGTCGGGGCTGCACCACCGCCGCCGGGGTTACCGAAGAGTGAGATCGACGTGCTCTTGAAGATGATGTCTCCGCCGCTGTCCGGCGTGACCGTGGTGCGGTCGAAGGAGAGACCCATCACGCGATCGACGCCGAACGTCAGCTGACCCTCTTCGCCGATGTTGTCGACGCTGCTGGAGCGCGATGGCGGCGCCGTGGGCTGGTAGCTGCCGGACCAGCCGCCTCCGTAGGGTTGCTGCGCCGCAGCAATGCCGCTGGCCAAGAAGATCCCCAAGCCCAACAGAGAAGTGATCGCCGTCTTCATGATTCTTCCTCCAAGAAGCTCCGAACGCGCGTCCGCTTATAGCCGCGGCTACCCGATCTGTCCCGGGAAAAACCGCTCGCCTCCGGGGCCACGGGCCGGTTTTTCTCGGATCCGCCGGCTTCAGCCCGAGTCGATCAGCGCCCGGGCGCGGGTGATTGCAGCTTCGAGGGTGGCGTCGGACTCGGCGCGCAAGGTCAAGTGGCCGACCTTGCGACCGTCCCGCGGTGTCTTGCCGTAGTCGTGCAGGTGAAGGTCCGGGATGGCGAGCAGCTGCGCGGCCGGGGGCACCCGCCCGATCAAGTTGAGCATCGCCGAGGGGCCGAGGGCCGACGCATCTCCCAGCGGCAGATCACACACCGCCCGCAGGTGGTTCTCGAACTGACTCGTGCGTGCGCCTTCAATCGTCCAGTGTCCGGAGTTGTGGACCCGCGGTGCGATCTCGTTGGCGTAGAGAGTGCCGTCGACGTCGAACAGCTCGAGCGCGAGCACTCCGACGTAGTCGAGTCGCTCGAGGAGGCGAAGCGCGTAGCCCTCTGCCATGACCTGCAGCCCGCGGTCGAGCCCCGGTGCCGGCGCCCGGGATAGGCGCAGGATCCCGGCTTCGTGCTCGTTCTCGACCAGCGGGTAAAATCGGGTCTCGCCGGAGCGGCTGCGCACCGCTATCGCGCTGAGCTCCCGGGTGAACGGCACCAGCGACTCGAGGATCAACGGCGTGCCGGAGAGCGCTGCCATCGCCTCCGCCACGTCGTCCGGGCCGCGGAGCACGCGCTGACCCTTGCCGTCATAGCCGAGGCGCCGTGTCTTCAGCACTGCTGGCAGGCCGATGGTCGCGAGCGCGCTCTCGAGGCCCGCCGCGTCATCCACCGCCATGAACTTCGCCGTCGGGATGCCGAGCTCCTGGAAGGTCGTCTTCTCGCGCAGACGATCCTGGGCCACCCCGAGCGCCAGCGCCGACGGGTGCACACGCACCTTCGTCGACAACGACTCGACGGTCTCGACCGGCACGTTCTCGAACTCGAACGTGACGACGTCACACTCGGCGAGTCGCGCGAGCGCTTCAGGATCGTTCCAGGGCGCAGCGAGCTGGGGTGCGAGCGCGCCCGCCGGTGAAGCGGGAGTCGGGTCCAGGAAGCAGAACTCGAGGCCCAGCGGGTACCCCGCCAGCGCCAGCATTCTCCCGAGCTGTCCGGCCCCGAGCACGCCCACGCGCACGGTCAGCTCCCCTTGCGCGGATCGGGGCTGTCCAAGACCTTCTTCGTCTGTGCGTCGCGGAAGCGGCGGTAAGCGTCTCGGATTGCACTGTGCTGTGCGCCGAGGATGGCTGCGGCCAGGAGCGCCGCGTTCACCGCTCCAGCGCGCCCGATCGCCAGCGTGGCCACCGGGATCCCGGCTGGCATCTGCACGATCGACAGGAGTGAGTCGATGCCCTTCAAGGTCTTGCTCTCGACCGGCACGCCGAGCACCGGCAAGGTCGTCTTGCTGGCCGTCATGCCTGGAAGGTGCGCCGCGCCACCGGCGCCGGCGATCAACACCTCGAGCCCACGCGCCTCCGCCCCGGACGCGTACTCGAACAAGAGATCCGGCGTGCGATGGGCGCTCACGACGCGCACCTCGTGCGGCACACCCAGGTCTTCGAGGGTCTCGACGGCGTGGCGCATCGTCTCCCAGTCACTCCGGGAGCCCATGATCACACCGACGAGGGGAGCGACTTTCTTGGTCAAAGGGGAGGGCGAATCTAGCCTCGACCTCCGGCGCTTGTCCCGCAGGAAATCAGCTGGGTTGCCCGCGAGGCAGAGCGTGGTGCGCGGACGCTCAGTGCGGGCGGCTGCTTCTTCGTACGCCGCGGTGTGGCGAGACGCGCGGCTCCTGCGCGAGTAGAAGCTCCCCATGCGCGAGGTTCTGCTGCTGGCTTTGGGCGTTTTCGCCGGCTGTGCGCCGCATCACGCGGCGCAGACCTCTCCCAAGACGCCCGCGCCCGGGGTGATCGCGAAGCCGAGCGGTGTCGTCCCGCTGACGGGTCGGGAGCAGGCCACCGCGGAAGAGCTTCGCCGCGACGTCACCGAGCTTGCGACCAAGCTCGGCGAGCGCAACACGGAGAAGAAGTGGGAGCTGGCTGGGGCTGCCGACTGGTTGGTCGAGTCGCTCGAAGCGGCGGGTTACGCCGTTGCGCGTGACGGTCACGAGATCGACGGCGTCGCGGTGCAAAACCTCGCGGTCGAGGTGCGAGGAGGACAAGCTGCCAACGAGATCGTGCTCGTTGGTGCGCACTACGACACGGCCCAAGGAAGCCCAGGCGCGAACGACAACGCCTCGGGGGTGGCGGCCGTGCTCGCGCTCGCGCGCCGCTACAAAGGCGCGACCCCCGATCGCACTCTGCGCTTCGTGTTCTTCGCCAACGAAGAGCCCCCGTATTTTCAGACCGCGAACATGGGCAGTGTGCTCTACGCCAAGGGCATCACCACGCGGGGTGAGAAGATCGCGGCGATGCTGAGCATCGAGAGCATCGGGGTGTACAGCGACGTCGCGGGTAGCCAGCGTTTCCCGGCGGGGCTCTCGGGGCGCTACCCGAAGACGGGGAACTTCGTGGCCGTCGTGGGTAACCCGGCCTCGAAGACCTTGGTGGAGCTGGTCGCGGACGGGCTCAACGCTCGCGCAACCCTGCCCGCCGTGGGGGCCGCGCTGCCGGACAGCCTGCCGGAAGCTGGCTGGTCGGATCACTGGGCCTTCTGGCAGATCGGTGTGCCAGCGGTGATGATCACCGACACCGCTGGCTTTCGTGACGACCACTATCACAAGCCGACCGACACACCCGAGCGCCTCGACTACGCACGCGCGGCGCGCTTGGTCGTGGGGCTCGAGAGTGTGATCGCCGAGCTCACGGGTGACACGCAGGCGCTGCTGCCCGACAAGAAGAGCAAGCCTCCGCCTTTGCCTTGATCACATCCTGCGCCGATGCGACGCTCTGCCGCGTGCGGGCCGATCGACGCAACTTCCTCGGCTGGTTTTCTGCTGCCGGCGTCGCCATCGGCGGTGGAATCGCCTTGGTGCGAGGCGGCAACTACTCGATCCCGAGCGACGTCGGCCCGAGGCTCGTCACGCTTCGCCCGTGGCAGTGGGCGGTGTTTCAGGCGTTGGGCGCCCGCGTGCTCGCGCCCGAGAGCGCGGACGTGGGGCTGTTCGCCGACGTGTATCTGGCCGGGCTAGCCCAGCGGGATCGCGACGACCTCTTGGGTCTGCTGGGTTACGTCGAGCACATCGCGCCGCTCCTTGCCGGCTGCGGCCCGCGCTTCACCCAGCTCGTGGCGTCCGATCAAGACCGCGTGCTCGAGCGCCTGGAACAACACCCGGTGGGGCTCTTGCGTGGGGGCTTTCAGGCATTGAAGGCCATATCCATGCTGGCCCATTACCGGAAGGACTCAGCGTTTGCGGCCCTCGGTTACAGCGGTCCCGCAGTGAAGTGGAGCCCACGGTGATCGAGTCGGGTCGCCGGCTCACCGGTGCGTCGCGCTGGCAAGCGGACGTCGTGATCGTCGGCACCGGTGCTGGCGGGGGCATGGCGGCGAGTGAGCTCGCGCGGCGTGGTGCGAAGGTGATTGCCCTCGAGGAAGGGCCGGCGCTCTCGGCGCGCGACATGACTCAGCGCGAGGACGAGATGATGCCGCTGCTGTACCAGGAGCGAGGCGGACGCTCGACGGCAGATCTGGCCATCCGTGTGATCGGTGGCCGGGGTGTCGGCGGGAGCACCGTGCACAACATCAACTTGTGCAAGCGGCTGCCGCCGGAGATATTGGAGCTGTGGGGGCGGGAGCATGCGGTCAGCGGTTTGTCCGAGGCGGAGCTCCGGCCCGTGTTCGAGAGCGTCGAGCGGGACCTCTCGGTGAGTGAGATCGAACCCGAGCGGCGCAACAACAACAATCGGGTGCTCGAGCGTGGTGTGGCGGCGCTCGGCTGGAAGGGCGGCCCGCTGAAACACAACCGACAGGGCTGCCAGGGCTCCGGTTTCTGCGAGATCGGCTGCCCCTACGACGCCAAGCAGAACGCCGCGAAGATCCTGCTGCCCGATGCGATGGATCACGGCGCGCGGGTGGTCTCGGACGTGCGGGTGACGCGCATTCTCCACGACGGGCGGCGCGCGCGAGGGGTCGTCGGCGTGGCGCTTGGCGTGGACGGACGCCAGAGCGTGGAGGTGCGCGTGGACGCGAATGTGGTCGTGCTCGCCGGCAGCGCCATCGGCAGCCCGGCGCTCGGTGTGGCCAGCAGCCTGCCGGATCCCCATGCGCGTCTGGGGCGAGGGCTGCGCATGCATCCCGGGGTTGCGGTTGCGGGGCTGTTCGACGAACGCATCGAGGGTTGGCGCGGCATCCCCCAGAGCTACGAGTGCACGGAGCTTCTGGAGCTTTCGCCCGGCAGTGACAAGCGGGTTTGGATCACCACCGCGTTTGCGCATCCCATCGGGGCCGCCATCATGTTGCCGGGTTTCGGGGAGCGGCACCGGGCGTGGATGCTGCGTTATCCCAACATCGCGGTCCTGACTGCGATGCTGCACGATGATAGTGAGGGGCGCGTCTCACTGGGAAGGGATGGGCGTCCGCGCATCGACTACGTGCTCTCGCAGTCTGACTCGGAGCAACTGGCCCGAGGTGTCCGAGCTTGCGCGCGGCTGTTGTTCGCGGCGGGTGCAACCAAGGTGCTCGTGCCGAGTGTGCCGCCCATCGAGCTGTCGCGCCCCGACGAGGTCGAGTCCATCCCGGGCTCCGTCGCCCGGCCTCACGGCATGCTGATGGCGGCCGTGCATCCGATGGGCACGATGTGCCTCGGCGACGACCCACGGCGGGCGGTGGTCAAGAGCACGGGAGAGCATCACCAGGTGGCGGGCTTGTTCGTGCTCGACGGCTCACTGTTTCCGACCAGCATCGGCGGGCCGCCGCAGATCGGGATCTACACGTTGGCGCGGTATTTGAGCCGGCATGTGGGGTGAGCGGCACCCCTGATCGATTCTCGCCGGGCCGGGCGTGAACGTCCTCCATCAGCTCGGGGTGGCGGCCCGAGCCGAGGCGGCGGAAGCGCTTGCCGGCCGCACAGGGCGCACGCGCCAGCGAGTCACGGCGGGGGCGGTGGGCGGAAGGCGATCGGGCAGGGCGGGGGTTGTCAAAGAGCAGGTCGGCGCGGGGCCCTGGGCAACAACTACGCAGGCGCTGGCGGGAGGCGGTGCCTGCGCAAGCTTCGAAGCTGGTCCGCAGTCCTCGCCTCGCCGACGCGTTTCTGCAGCATGCCGATGAGCCTCTGCCGGGCGCGTCCCCTTCGAGTCATGATGCGCTCCTCTCTCTCGCTCGCGTTCGTGCCCACGACGCTGCCGCTGCCGAGACCACGAGCACCTGCCGGCACACCCTTTGTGGGGGTGTGCCCGGACCGTCTCAGGGTGTGAGCACGGCGATCGCGGCGCGAAGCAGGGGTTCGACCCGAGGCTCGATCCCGCGCAGTCGCACGTGCTCGACAGCGTGCCGTGCCTGGGCCCGCTTGAACCCCGCGAGCACCAGCGCCGAGCGCACCTTCTCGAACACTTCGAGCTCGGGCGCGACGGCAGGTGCCGGCGCTGGCGCGAGTGCCGGATCCGCAGGCGTGCTGTTCTCCTTGCGGCGAGCGCGAGCCCCCGCGATCTCGTTCTGGATGTGCTCGTCGCCGAACACCTGTCGCGCTCGGTATGAGTTGTGAGCCGAGCAGAGCAGGCAGCAGTTGTCCACGGTGGTCGGCCCGCCCTTCGCGAAGGGAACGATGTGCTCGATGGTCAGGAAACGGGTCTCTGAACATCGACGCCCCTCAGCATCGCGGAAGGTGCACCGGTCACCATCCCGCTCCCGCACCTCCCGCTGGACATCGACGGGCACGTGTCGTGAGCCCGGCTTCGTCTCGCGACGCTTGCGCGGCTTGCCCGCGCCCGAGCGACGTTGGATCGCGGCCGCGATCAGCAGGTCTAGGCCGAGCTCGAGGAGCGTCGCCAGGTCGCCGCTGGGGACTTCGTGGCTGAGCAGGTTCCGGGCTTGCTCGAGCTTGTCGCGGAACGCGGTCCGAGCGGTGAGCTCCAGTCGCACGCTCTCCGGCGACAGGGGCTGGAGACGAGCACGAGGCATCGAGGGCCGAGGCGGTGGCGCAGAGTTACCTGCCCCGGACACTGTTGATAACTCCGTCTGCGCGGGCTCGGGCGCCATCGTGGTCAAGGTGGTCGGCACGTCCGGCTGCGGAGACCAGCGGGCGATGAGCTCTTCGAGCTGACGCTTCGACTTCCCTCGAGCCTCGGCGAGGAGCTGCTCGACGTTATCCTCCGTGAGGTGCCTGGAGAGGAGGAACAGCCCGGTCAGGTGCACCTCACCGGACGCGAGCTCGTCGAGGATCTGAGGAAAGCGCTGTGCCAGGCGGGCAACGCGCACGCGCTTGTTGGCGCCGTCCTCGGAGTACCCCAGGCGCTCCACGCAGTACGCGAAGAGCGACGAGCAGGCATCCTCAAGATAGAGCTTACGGCGGTCGAGCTCCGCCAGGTGAAAGACGACGTCCGTCGATGCAGCGCGCTCGGTGCTGACGGCAGCCGAGAGGCGTTCGCGGAGCTCGAGATCGGAGACCGAAGAGAGGAGAGGCATGCTTTCTGGCATACCACGCGATTTTTCGCCCTCACCGCTGCCACCAGGCGCGACGCTCACGACGTGGAACGCTTCGAATGTCACCGCGATGCGCGAAGCGCGCACAGCGCGCATCCTCGTGGCAGCGCGTGATGGTATCCGCGTGACTCGTCGCAAGCGCGCGCTGCGTGCCCGGAAACCGTCAAGAAAAATGTGAATCGAATCGTCGCGCAGCCGGCTCTTTTCACGCACGCGCTTCAGCGGAGCGCAGAGCTCGGAACCACGCTTCTCGCACACCTCGAACAAAGAGGGGTGCACGGATTGCCCTCGGTGGTCTTGGCAGCGGCAGCGTCCTCGAGCTTGCTAGCTCGCAGGGCAGCGAACCGCTTCGGTGCCCGAGGGGGAGCGCACGGTGCGCGCTGGGTGTGAATCGCTGGCGGTTCCACGCATGCGACGGCAGTGCGCGACGCACACGTGGAGGAACGCCCTGCGTTCCGAGCTCGTAGCCAGCCGCGCCACCCCCGATTCAGGGCACGTAGCCCTGCCGCGTCAGGCCTCCACGCCCCGTACCCCAGAGCACGCAATTCGTGCTCGAGCCGGGCAGGTCCCAGATCTGCACGCCGCCCTTGCCCGCGCCCAAGCTGTCCTTCAGCGAGATCACCAGCTCGAGCTGGCCGTCTCCGTCGAGATCGGCGACGGCCGGTGCGCTCATGGAGCCGCGCCCGTACAGCTCCACCTTCTGTAGCTCGTTGCCGCCAGCGTCGAGCACGATCAGATGGGCGGGCGTCTCGGGTTTGCTTGGCGCGCCGGAGCTGTAGGTCGAGAACAAGATCTCCGGTGAGCCGTCACCATTCAGATCGACGATCAACGCCTCGCCGGCGCCGGTGTAGGGGCTGGCGGAGACGCCGAAGGTGTAGGTCCACAGCACGCTGCCGTTCGACGCAAAGGCGTAGAGTTTGCCGTCGTAGGCGGGGACCACGATTTCATCGCCGGGTTTGCCGTCGAGATCCGCGACGCTCGGGCTCGGCTGCGTCGGCACGATGTTTTGCCCCAGGTTCTTCGCCGCGATGGGCAAGCCGGAGTCCTTGGGGGGATCCCATCCCGCAGGCCGGGTCATGTCGTGATTGAGGACCCAGACGGTGATGCCTTTGTTGGTCGTGTCGCTCGAATGCTCGTGATCTCCGGCGAGCACGATCTCGTGGTCGCCGTCGCCGTCGATGTCGGCGATGACCGGCGGTGAATAGGTGAACTCGGAGCGATCGCCGGTGCCCCAGCCTTGCTGGGAGAGTTTCAGATCGTGGTACGCCTCGACGGAGGTGACGACCTTGTCCGCGAAGCTCGCGTGGGTCGGAAACGGCGTACCGTCGCCCTTGAAGATCCCGAAGACGATGGCGTCGTAGCTGGACACGACATCGTCCACCCCATCGCCGTCGAGATCGCCTGCGGCGATGTTCTGATTGTAGCCGCCGAAGTCCCAGCACTCTTCGGCGGGAGCAGGCGGATTGCAGCTCGGGCTGACCTGCGGAAAGCCCGGGTGCATCTTGCCGTCGAGCTCGTAGACCGCGGTGGCGGGACCCTTGTTGGTCTTGTTCACCAGCACCTCGAGCTTGCCGTCTCCGTCGACGTCGGCGGCCGCGATGGCCCGAACCTCGTCGCTGGCCCCGAAGTGTACCGGCCAACCGGGCAAGAGCTCGCCCTTGTGGTCGTACACCGCGACGTTGACACCGGAGCTCGAGTCCGCGTCACTGCCGACCGCGATCTCGACGTCGCCATCAGCATCGAAATCAGCGACGACCGCTGACGCCCACATGCGGCTCTGGCCGTGCTCGGGAGAATTCGATGCGGAGCTCGCCCAGGCGGTCTGCCAGAGCTTCGTGCCATCGCCGTGCCACACGTAGAGCACCGAGTGGCGCGCCGCGACGATATCGAGCTTCTTGTCGCCATCGACGTCGACGAGCGCGGGCGACGCCAACCAGTTTTCGTCCCAGCTCCCGGGCAACGTGGCCCGGAGTGTGGGCGTTGCAACGGCGCCCTTCGACCCGCTCGCGGAAGGACTGCACGACGGGGGGGGAGGCGTGACCGGCCCGCCGCCGGAGTTGCCGCTGCCGCCGCTGCCGCTGGAGTTGCCGCTGCCGCCGCTGCCGCCGGAGTTGCCGCCGCCGCCATTGCCGCCGGTGCCCGCGGCGCTGGAATCGTCGCCGCCGCAGCCCAGCATGATGAGCCCGAGGGTGACCACCCAACGTCGCTTCGTGATCATGAGCCAAGCGGACCTTCGTACAGCAGGTCTGTCAAGCGAGGCGGTGCCTGCGCCCGCCATGCACGACCGCTTGACCTCCAAGAGCCCCGCGGGCATTGCCACTGACATGGCGAAACAGAGCTACGAGGTCGTGCTGCTCCCGGGCGACGGCATTGGGCGCGAGATCGCGGTGCAGGCGCGGCGCGTGCTCGAGCGGGTGGAGAGCCGAGTCGGTGTGCGGTTTGCCATCGAAGAGATCCCCTGCGGTGGCCAGTATTTCCTCGAGCACGGTCGCGACTGGCCCGAAGGGTCCGAGGAGCGATGCAGCAGCGCCGACGTCGTCTTGCTCGGCGCGGTCGGCTGGCCGTCACCGAGCGGCAAGGGCCCCGTGATGATGCCGAACGGACACATGGCGGGTTACTCGGCGGTGCTCGGCAACCGCTCGCGCCTCGATCTCTACGCGAACATTCGCCCCGTGCGGCTGTACGAAGGGGTTCAGCATCGCATCTCGGGGCGCCATCAACAGGTCTGGAAGCCGAGCGACGTCAACATGGTGTTCGTGCGCGAGAACAGCGAGGGCCTCTACTCCGGCATGGGCGGCACTCTCAGCCCCGGTGGACGCGCGACCGTCGCGACGGACGTTCGGGTCATCACCCGGGTTGCTTCGGAGCGAGTGATCCGTTTGGCGTTCGAGCTGTCCAAGAAACGCAACGGCGCACCGAAGGACGGCAAGCGCCGGGTCACGGTGCTAGTGAAGAACAACGTGCTCGCGGGCTGTCGGTTGTTCGCCGAGGTCTTCTCCGAGATTGGCCGCGACTACCCCGGATCGAGCAGGACGTGGCGATCGTTGACGCGTTCATGCAGTGGCTGATCGGCCAGTCCGAGTACTACGACGTGGTCGTGACGACCAACATGTTCGGCGACATCATCACCGACCTGGCCTCCGTGCTCCAAGGCGGCATGGGCCTCGCGGTGGGCTGTAACGTCGGCGACCGCCACGCCATGTTCGAGCCCATCCACGGCTCGGCGCCGAAACACGCGGGGCAGGACAAAGTCAACCCGATGGCGATGATCTTGGCCAGCGGCGAGGCCCTGCGCTGGCTGGGTGACAAACAACAGGACACGGCCCTGGTGCGGGGCGGCGACGCCATCGAAGCTGCGGTGCGCGCGGTCCTCGCGGCCGGCGCCCCGCTCACCTACGATCTGGTCGGAACGGAGCGCGCAGCGAAGATGTCGGAGACCACCGCCGCCATTCTCACCGAGCTCGACGCGCGGCTGTGAGCGCTGCGGCGGCTCCTCGAGAGCCCAGGCTCATTCACTGCAGCCCGCGGTCGCGTTGACCTCGCACCAACCCTTGCGGCAGACAGCCCCGAAGCGGCAGCCGGAGGGCAGCGGCGTACAACGCGGCATGCTGCAATCCATGTCGATGACCGCACACATTCGATTGAGCCGAGCCGCCGATTTGCGGTTCGCGGCGGCGCTGATGGCGCTGACCGGGCTCGAGGGGCAACCGCCGCAGCAGTCGTAGACGGTCTCGATCGCGCACTCGGCGTCGCGCTGACAGCGGGCCGCCCGCTTCGACGAGATTTCTGGAGGCTTGGGGCTCCCCGGCGTGGGCAGCGGGGGAGAGCCGTCGGCCTCTGCTGCCGCGTCGAGGGGTGTTGGGTCGTCCGGCGCCGAGGCGTCCGCGCCCTCTTTTTCGCCCAGCCCGGCGTCTCGTGCGACGGGCGCGGCGGATGCTTGGCCTTGGGTTTCCACTGCGCGCGGTGGTGGCTCCGACGTGTGCCCACAGGCGAAGCCCACCAGTGCCACCCACGGCCAGCGCGAGCGTCCACGCGAGGTCCGTGTCCCGCTCGGCTTGGTCATCACGCGCAGGCTAGCGCGCGGCTCACTTCACCGCGACGTTCTTGCCTTCGCACGGCCATTTGAGCTCCCGACACAGCCCCCGGACCACGAACCCCGAGATCCCGCCGTTCGCCGACACACCGTTGTCCATCGCCACGATCGCGCGTCCGTCGTCGAAGAACACCATCTGGGACAGGAAACCCTCGTTGACGCCCGAGTGCTCGTACAAATGGCCCGCGCTCTCGTCGACTCCGTTGGCCGGGCGGTGAAAGAGCCCGACTCCCATCACCTGGGGATAGTTGCCGTTGTTGAAGTCCACCCACAGCGCCTTCGACTGAACCACCTTCAGCACGTCGGGCCGCTCCTTGGTGACGTATTTCGTCATGCACGCGAGCTCGGCTGGCGTCGTCCAGAGACCGGCCGCGGTCCGCTCGGCGTACACCTTCCGGCAGATCTTGTTGGTGTCGAGATAGGGGGAGCGCCCGCAGGCCGCGTCGTGGTCGACGGCCGCCGTCATCGGTTGTGTGAAGCTCGAGCGTTTTGCGCCTGCGGCCAGGAACAGGTTGTCGCGCACGAAGTCGCCGAGCGGCTGCTTGGTGACGCGCTCGAGCCACAGTTGCCAGAGCATGTATCCGCCGCCCGAATACGAAAAGATCCCCTTCTTGCTGGCGTCGAAGCTCACTGCCGCGGAGGAAGCCGGGCTCTTGCCGAGCACGATCTGTTCCGTCGTCGGAAGCGGATCCCCTTCCAGATAGCCGGCGGCAAAACCATGCGGTGCGGTGCCACCGCTGTGGGACAGGAGCTGGGTTGGCGTGAGCGCGTAGGGAGGAATGGCGAGGTCGACCAACGTCGGAGTGATGTCGACGTCCTTGGTGGTCGCGGCGACGCCGCTCAGCAGGTAAGCCAGCGCCGATACGGCCTTGCCCATGGACGCGGCCTGAAACAGCGTCGATGCGCTGAGCGCCGGGGCCTTCGAGTCGTAGGTTTGGTTGTTCGCGTTGCCGAATACCGCCGTGTAGATGACTCCGTCGACATCTCGGATGGCTATGCTGACCCCCGGCACCTTGCTGTTGGCCATCGAGACGGCCAGGGGCTGGCCGCCGCCAAGGTTGGCGGCCACGGCCGCGATCGCGGTGTGTCCAGAGCCGTCGACGAAGTCGCAGGTCGGCCGCGTACAGTCGTTGTGACAAGCGTCGTTGTCGACCTTGTTTGCGTCGTCGCACTGTTCGGTGCCGGCGACCACGCCGTCCCCGCAGGTTGCCCCGCTCGAGCCGAGCCGCCAGAACCCGACGCACCACCGGAGCCCCCCGCGCCGGACGCGCCACCCGTTCCCGCCGCGCCGCCTGCACCCGCAGCGCCGCCGGTTCCCGCAGCGCCTCCCATGCCCGCCGTTCCGCCTGCGCCGCCGCCGCTGTTCGCACTCCCAACGCCGCCCGCGCCCGCCGTGCCACCTGTCGCGCCGCCGTTCCCTCCCGTCCCCTGTCCCGAGTCACTGTCCCCCGAACAACCAAGCGTCAGGAACGGCACCGACAAAACCAAGGACAAAAGCCCAGCGCGGCGCGCGCAATTGGATTTGAGCACCCTCCCCCTAGAGCAGTTTCCGTGCCTTGGTTTTGGACGCCTCGGATCAGCCGGCAATGTGCTCGTTTCGTCGATGACGCCGCCTGCGCCGAAGCGCACCGGGCATGGGATTGGCTCGCAGTCGCTGGCGAGGTTCTGAAAAACTTGCGGAGCGCGACGTTGCTCCGGGCCGCGCGCCGGCCGGTGTCGATCGATGGATGGTAAATCTGAGGCGTGCCGACCGAGCGCGAGGTCAAAGCGGCGCTGTCACGCTCCCTGGACAAGACTGCGCAGCGAGCGTTTCTGCTGCTTGCGCTGCTCTTCGCCGTCAGTGCGCTGAGCCGCCTGCTCTGGTTCGCGCGCACGGCGGGCGAGATCGGTACCGAAGGCGCGCTCGCCGGCGGAGGTGGCGGTTCGGTCTTGATGGTCGTACTCCAGGCGGCATTTGCCACCGTCGTAGCTCGTTTCACGCTGCGACCTGCGCTGAACGTGGTCTACCGGCGCCTGCTGGACGGCGGGTGTTTGGTCAGCGGGCGAATCTCCGCGGAGCCCGAGGCGCTCAGTCGGCGGCTGGGCGGCGCGTTCAGGGGGTTGGGCGTCATCGAGCGAGTGATCGCTGCCTTCGTTCCGACCCAGATCTCGACGTTCGAGTTCGAGCTGGACGGACGCAAGCACACACGAGCCACGGCGCTCACCTTTCACGATGAGGCTCCGTATCGGGGCGCTAGCGGTGACGTGATGATCTTGGTCGACGCGACGGCTCCGACCCGCCACCGCTGGCTCTACCGCATCGCGCTCAGGGAGCGTCGTCCTTCCGCCAGCTAGAGCGCCGAACAGGTTGAACGTCGTTTGTTTTCCGGGACTTGCAAGGTGTTCGGCGCTCGCGCGCGGAGCGCGCACGGCCGAAGGCCGGGGGTTTGGGGCGCAGCCCCAACGTAAAGGTCCTAGAACACGAGCAGCGCAAGCTGATCGGTGTTCTAGAGCGCGTTCCCTCCGTGCCCGCGCCCGCTGGCCCTGCGCTACCCCGCCCCCATCCCCACTGCGCACGCCCCACACCACGTGAGGGTCCACATCATGATCAAGAAGAGCAGCACGCCGAGCACGATCCACACCCACGAGTAGCTGCGGGTCGCTGGGTGCGGGGCTGGGGGCGGCGCCATCTGGGCGTAGGGTGACGGTAGGGTCGGCGCCGGCGTCGCGAGCGGCGCGCCGAAGTGCGCGGGTCCGGGGGCGTAGGGTCCGGCCGGCGTTGCCACGTACGCGTGGGGAGTCGCGTAGCTCGGGTGGCTCGGCAGGTTGGCATGGGGCGAGCGCGGGGTCTCTCCGAGGGGCACGAAGCTCTCGGGCGGCAGGTAGGGCAGACACTGCTCGATGGCGAGCTTGAAGTCCTGCGCCGACTGGTAGCGATACGCCGGATCCTTCTGCAGCGCGTGCAGCAGCACCGTCTCGAGGGGCGGCGGGGTGTCGGGACGGAGCAAGCTGGGGGCCGGCGGCATTTCCTCGACGTGCGCCTTCAGGAGCTCATACAGGGTCTGGGCCGGAAACGGGCGCTGCCCGGTTGCACCCTCGAACAAGATCACACCCGCCGCGTACAGATCGGCACGGTGGTCGACGTGCATGCCCTGAGCCTGCTCGGGCGACATGTATTGAGGAGTGCCGAGCAGTGAACCGGTGCGCGTCGCGTCGCTGATGCCGCCCTGCTCGGGGCGCAGCTTGGCGATGCCAAAGTCCAAGATCTTCACCCGACCGGTCGGCGAGATGAAGACGTTGTCGGGTTTCAGATCGCGGTGAACGATGCCCTTGGCGTGTGCCGCCCCGAGGCCATCGAGCAGCTCGATGAGGGTACGACAAAGCGTGCCGAGCGGCAGGCCGCGAGACCGCTCCATGTACGACGAGAGCGGCGCGCCATCGAGGAGCTCCATCACGATGTACGGCCGCTTGTCCGCCATCGTGCTCAGATCCGAGACCGTCACGATGTTGTCGTGATGGATCAGGTTCACCGCCTTGGCTTCGGCGAAAAAGCGCTCCACGAGCGCCGGGTGCTGGCTGCACTCTTGGGACAGGAACTTGATCGCGGCACGGCTGCCGATGGTCGGGTGCACGCCCTTGTAGACCGCGCCCATGCCACCTTTTCCGATCTGCTTGCAGATGCGGAAGCTGCCGACCATCTGCCCGAGCAACGGATCGTCGCCACCGTCGGCGAGCGTTCCGCCGTCTTCGGTGCAAAACCCCGCCTGCTGGAACGAGCGGCCGCACTCCTGACACACGAACATGAGCCGGACCGAGCATTACAGAGCGGAGACAGCTCGTCCACCCACGCTCGGGCAGCGAGCGCGCACGCGCGGCCAGAGCGCGCTCAGGCGTGCTTCCGGCGGCCGTTCAGGATCTTGGCGAACGAGCGCGAGGCGAGCTCTTCCGCCGAGAGCCCACTCAGCGTCCGCGCCTCGTCTTCCGTGATGGCGCCGCAGTTTTTTGCGCGCAAGAAATAGTTCAAGAGCCCTTGGCCCGTTGCGGCATCGTCGAACAGATCTCCAACCAGCGTGGCCTGGGCTGCGCGGTCGATGAAGTTCCGCAGGCGCTCACTGGCTGCATCGAGGCTGCCCAGGAAGAACGCGTAGACTGCCGCGTAGCGCGTCACGAGCTGCGCCGGGTGCAGGTCCCAGCCTTGATAGAAGCCGCCAACCAGCGAGTGAGTGGCCTGGTCGAAGTGGAGCTTCCACGATCGGTGCACACTCTCGAGGTTCTCCGCGACCTGCCGGGCGCTGAGCGGCGGGCCGTCTTTTGCCTGTGTGTGGGGCGAGATGGGCATGACGGTGGTCGCGCCATCACTCATCCAGATCCCCGTGCCGGCGAGGGAGACCTGCATCACGTGTTTGGCAAAATCGCAGGCCAAGTGCGTCATGCTCTGGTGCGCGGCCGTGATGCTGCAGCTGGCGGTGTAGTCGTAGGTGCCGAAGTGCGCCGAGACGACTCGACCCTGACCGGCGTCGATGAGGCTCGGTAGGCTTGCGCGTCCGTCGCCGCCGATGATGGCCTGCGTCTGTTCGATCATCAGCTCCATCTTCAGCGAGCCGGGCGCGAGCGCGGTCTTCTTCTCCAGGGCGGCGAACAGGCCGCCGAGCGCCACGACCTGCTCCGGCATCATCACCTTGGGCAGCGTGACCACGAAGTTGTCGGGAAGCTTGCCGCCCGTCAGCTCCGCAAGGCGCGTCACGTACAGATCGAGCGTCCGGATGCTGCGGGTTCGGAGCTCCGTCGAGAGCGGTTTCACTCGGATGCCGATGAAGGGCGGCAGTACTTTTTCCGCCATGCCCTTGGCGGTCTCTTCCGCTGTCTGAACGGCGTGGCCGTCTTCTTCCGCGTCCGGGCGATTGCCGTAGCCGTCCTCGAAGTCGATCCGGAAATCTTCGACGGGCTCACGCGCGAGCTTTTCCTTCACCCGATCGTAGACCACCACCGCGTGGGCGGCGTGACGATGAGTGCGCCGGCCGAGCTCGGGGTTCTCGCGCAGCGTACGCGCCAAGCTCTCCGCCTCGGCGACGCCGCCCGGCATCGAGTCCGCGCCGGGGAAACCCAGGGCACGCGCGAGTGTGAAGGGGTCGGGCGCGTAAGCTGTGAGAGAGCGCAGGCCCAGGTCCCCGAGCTTCTTGGCAGTGCCCGACTTGAACAGGTGGGCCCCGCCGTAGACGGTGTGCACCGGCTGTCGGGCGCCGGATTCGCCCGGGAAGTGCTGGACGAAGCGCTGCTCCGCGTCGCTGAGGGGGGAGACGAGGGCTGCGATGTCCGTGGCGCCGAGGGAGGTCTTCATGGCCGCCATGGCTTAAGGCGGTTTTCGCTCCGATGGAACTGCTCCCGTGCGGAAAGTCCGACCGAGCGCGCTGGGGTCGCCCGGCCGCGTGAAGGTGCGGTCGTTGGCACCCCGGTGCGCCACGCGAGCGCCAAAAGAGCGCTGCGAAACCCGGATTTGCATGACACTCGTCAGTGCGGAGGACTCACCCGATCGCTCAGAATCCGGACGTGCCTGGAAAAAAATGCGCGCGCGCCGCGGGCGTAGCGCTGCCGGTCGCTCTGGTCCTGTTGTTCGGCGTGCACTCCGCCTCCGCGCAAGTCTCCGGTGTCGTGCGTGACGCCGCGAACCAACCGCTGGCCGACGCGATCGTCACGCTGCAGGCGAGCACCACGGAGACCAAGACCGACGCGACCGGCGCCTACTCGCTCCCAAGCGTGACCGGGACCGAGCTGAACATCGTCGCGGCCAAACGCGGCTTCTTCTACGGCTACGTGACCGTGACCGCTCCGAAGACTGCGGCGGACATCGTGCTCCAGGCCATCCCCACCAGCACCGATCCCGCGTATCAACCCAAGGCGCCCGAGAGCTGCGGAACGTGTCACGATCAGCAGTTCACGGCCTGGAAAGACTCGCCGATGGGCAAGGCCGGCTCGAACACCTGGGTGTACGACGTGTACGACGGCAGTGCGACTCCCGGCGGCATGGGCGGATTCGTCTACACACGCGACAGCGTGCTCGCCAAGAAGAACCCGGCAAGTGAGTGTGCGTCCTGCCACGAGCCCGAGACCTGGTGGAGCAAACCCTACTCGCCGCTCGACCCGTACGGCGCCAAGACCCCGGCGGTGACCCACGGCGTCTCGTGTGAGGTCTGCCACAAGATCGCCGACATCGACGCGACCAAGCCGAACTTTCCAGGTCTCTGGCCCGGGGTCGTCACCCTCGCAAAACCTGGCGGCACTGCCCCCGAGCAGATCCTGTTCGGGGTCTTGGGCGACGTGACATTCGAAGCGGCGAACACGATGAAGGCTGCCTATCAACCGCAGCTGAAGGCGCAGGTGTGCGCTGCCTGTCACCAGGACAAAAACGATCCCGATGAGGACGGAGACTTCGAGGAGCCCAACGGTGTCGTCAGTGAGCCGACGTATCAGGAGTGGCTCGACTCACCTTACGCCGATCCGAGCCACGCAAAACACGCGACCTGCGTCGACTGCCACATGCAGCCGACCAACGCGAACCAGGCCTGCTCCATCCAGTTCCCGCAGCTGAAACGCCCGCCGGGAGACGTGCGCTCCCACGCCTTCCCGGGCACGACGCCGGAGTTCCTGGAGAACGCGGTGACGATGACGATGCAGGCGTCGAAGTCGGACACGAGCATCGATGTCGACGTCACGATCGACAACGACAAGACCGGCCACCACGTGCCGACCGGAGTGACGATCCGCAACATGATCTTGCTCGTCGAGGCCTGGCGCGCCGATGACGGCAAGAAGCTCGAGTACACCGGCAGCGAGGTGATCCACGACCTCGGCGGCGTGGGCGATCCCGCGCAGGGCTACTTCGCCGGACTGCCGGGCAAGCTGTACGCGAAGGTCAACGGTGATGCGGCGGGCAAGGGACCGACCTTCTTCACCGACGCCACCAGCATCCTCTCGGACAACCGCATCCCGCCCCTGGGCAAGGACACGACCCACCTGAGCTTCGCCGTGCCACAGGATGGTGGTGAGCTGCACGTGCGTGCGCGCTTGATCTATCGACGTTCCTGGCGCGCGCTGGTCGATGCCAAACAGTGGACGCAGGATGGCCACGGCAAGCCGCTTGCAGACGTCGCGGCGCCGTATTTCGGCCACCTCATGGAGGAGGCCGAGGAGACGTTCGGGCTACCGGCGCCTTGCGACGCGGGCGCCTGTACCGACGCGGGCTCGACCGGCGGCTCGGGCGGGGGAAACACAGGCGGTTCGGACGACGACGGCGGGTGTGGCTGCAGGGTCGGCGGTTCGTCGGCCCCCGCGCTCTGGTTCCTCGGCGTGGGGGTCGGTCTGCTGCCG